>JAIFMW010000069.1 GCA_020048105.1 Deltaproteobacteria bacterium
ACGCAGGCCCACAAGCCTCTGTGCCAGTGCGTTGGCCTGAGTGATACCCACATCCGACAATGGAATATCGAAACCCTGGCCTTGATGACGACCCTCGACATTCCAGGTCGTTTCCCCGTGTCGGGCCAGCAATATTCGCACTAGCAAGCCCCCCCGGGAGACGTGTCTTTTAGGAAAGCTGCATTAAGGAGGATTTCTGCCATCGGCATATCAATGGTGCGTTGCACCTTGCAGGTCTCCATAAATTCGATGTGCGGCCGATCCCAAGCCAGGATCTGGTAAGCGGCTTCGACGCCCTCCAGATCGTGGTAAGCGGCATGGATCAGCTGTCCACCGCTTACATAGATCAAACCTATACCCTCTTTGCCTTCGACATTCAGGGTCGCGTTCTTTTTCTCCCACTCCATGAGCTGCAGCAGGCTGGTGAGCGTAATGCCCTTAACCATGCCATCGGGCTCACGTAGGACAACATTCCGAATTTCTTCCATAAGAACCGGGAGTCGCACGGGTTTTGGAAGAATGCGCAGGGCTCCCAGGAAAAGCGGCACGTTCTGATGTTCTTCTTCAGGCATGGAAGTGATGACTAGCACGGGAATATGGGGATAGCGCTCGGTCACGAGAGCGATGAGGTTGAATCCATCCATTACAGGCATATTGAGATCGGTGACAAGCACATTCACCGTTTCCTGGCGCATGACCTCCAGTGCCTCGGCACCATTGGAAGCCACAAGGATTCTGAATCCTGCCAGCCCTCGCAGTCCAACCCGACAGAGATTTTGGGTGGCTCGCTCATCCTCGGCAATTAGCAACGTTTTTGTCGGCCCATCGACTTGAGGGGGCCTCCATCCTTGAGTCGCTCGCGGATCCTGGATCGTCATCGTGCCCCCAGAATACTCAGCGTTCCTTCCCCTTGGGTATCTTTCGGGAAGGCCGTGGCTCCTCGTCCACGATGGCCCTGGCCTCACTCCAGTCCGCGGGATGAGCCAAGCGCCAAGCCTCCACCCAGGCTGGGCGCGTCGCATCTTCGTAGTCGCGTTCCTTCCGCAGGGAGGAGGCCAGGACCTGCACAAGGGCTTCGTGTAGGTTTTTGCGATTGGGCGGTACATGGCCTTCGAATATGGGTTCACGGAAATACCAAAGCAACGTCTTCTCGACCGGTTTACCCCAAGGCGAATAGGTGCGGTCTTGGAGCCCACCAGGCACCACCCCGCGCTTCAGATTTTCCCCGTAGAGATAATAGAAAACAGCCTCGCCATCACTCCAATTGCGCAACACCTTAAGGGCGCCTTCCACCAAACGATATTGAAGCTCGGGGTCGGCGGGCTTGTCGGTGCGAAAGTCCCAGGGGCCCACGTGAGCATGAGCCACACTCGGATAACCGACTTCCGTGATCATCACCGGGCGCTGAAAACGGACCTGGAGGGTTCGCGCCTTGTAAACAATCCACCACCAGGCATCCCGAATTTGGGAATCGCTAGGATATTCATCGTGCTTGGCGATGGGATCATAGGTATTCATGCCAATGGCATCCAGGCAATCGCCGAACTCGAAACTATCGTGAGCATCAAAATTGACGCTGTAGGTGAGCTTGCCCTTAAAGACCTGGCGCACCTCCTGCGCGAGCGCTCGCCACTGATCAGGAAAGGCGTGGGTGCTTGCCATTTCCGTGCCGAGGCTAAACCATTCCACACCCTCCTCCTGAGCCAAAGCGGCAAGGTGGATATTGAATTGCCGGTAGTTGGCCCACCAGGATTCCCAATTCTCGGGCTCGATATTGCCTCGCCACCACGTGGCATTTTCCGCCTCGTCCCGCAGATTGATGGTGGGAAAGAACATCATTCGCAATCCCAAACTCCGGGCCTGCCGAAACGTTCGCCGCAGACTGTCTTCGGTGGGACTGCTGGTTGGATGACGCACAATCTCCGTGCTGTTGTGGCGTTCCATACGGTAAATGGCCTGAAGGCTAACCGTGGTCGCGCCGGTAGAGGCGATTCGAATCAGTTCATCCCGATAGTCATAATCGGGAAACCCTGCGTAGAGCCCCAGTACGATGCCGCGAGGCTGGGGCTTCAAATACCCCGAGGACCTTACCTGGAAAATCACCAAACCCAGCGGAAGTGCCAGCAAAGCCAGAATGGAGAGTAAGCGACGAACCATGGAACCCCCCCTCCAACTCTAAATGGAAAGGCCGTTCCTGCCGATAGGACCAGGGCCCTGTTTGCAATTATCCCGATGCTTGTGAGTCGCTTCCGCTCCCCATACCGGGCTAACATTGCCTAGAGTCCACCGTTCACCGAAGGCCACGCGAGGAATCAGCCCGTGCTCCAAATCCTTCCCAATCTCTCGCTCAAGCGCCGCATTATTTTGCTGTTGGTCCTGGTATCGGGCCTCACTGTCCTCACCAGTGCCGCCGCCTTCTTGGCCTTTGAGCGCAGCCAGATTCGAGAATCTTTGGTGAGTTCTCTAAGGACCTACGCGGATATCGCTTCGCACTCCATTCGCCCTGAATTGGATTTTCCAGCCGAAACCAATTCGGCCTCCAGCACCCTTTCCAGCCTGGAATCGACTCAGCATATCCGAGCCGCCTGCGTGTGGGACCAAGACGGTCGCTTCTTCACGGGGTACCCTGCCAACTACCCCTCAAGTAAATTCCCTGCCGCACCACCCGCAGGCGAGCTTTGGCAATTCAAGCGCAACGCCCTGGAACTCTACCGGCCAATGTACTCAGGTGACCGATTTATTGGGACGATCTACCTGCGCTCTGACCTGCAGGCACTTGATATTCGCACCCGCTGGGCAACGCAGGTGATGATGGGTATCGCGGTCCTGGTGTTTGCGCTTGTGGTGCTAGCGTCCTTCGTTCTGCAAAAGCATGTGACCGAACCCCTTTTGAGACTCTCGGACGCCGCGCGCAACATCAGCAAGGAGAAGAACTATTCCCTCCGACTGGAAAACGAGGCCGGCGGAGAGATCGGTATCCTTGCGGAATCGCTTAATGACATGCTTTCCCAGATTCAAACGCGGGATGCTCAGCTTCTGGATTACCAAGAGCATCTCGAAGATCAAGTCGCTCAGCGAAGTGAACAGCTTCTGAAGGTCAATACGCAGCTCTTGCTTGCCAAGGAGCGCGCCGAAGAGGCGAACCGAGCCAAGAGTACCTTCCTGGCCAATATGAGCCATGAGCTTCGAACACCCTTGAACGCCATCTTGCTTTACGGCGAACTACTCACCGATGAGGTGCGGGATCGCGGCATCACTGAGCTGGTGCCGGATCTTGCCAAGATCCAGTCGGCTGGAAGGCACCTGCTTTCGCTGATCGATGACATCTTGGATCTCTCCAAAATCGAAGCCGGACGCATGAGCATTTTCCTCGAAGACTGCGATTTGACAATGCTCTTGAAGGATGTCGAAACCACCATTCAGCCCCTTGCCGCCCGAAACAAGAACCAATTTTTCGTAGATATCCAGCCTCCTCTTTCCATGATCCGCACCGATACCCGGATGCTTCGACAGGTGCTTTACAACCTGCTCAATAACGCCGCCAAGTTCACGGAGAATGGAACACTAACCTTGCGGGCTACCCAGGTTCAGGATCTCGTCGAATTCCAAATCCTCGACACGGGTATCGGAATGACCGAGGAACAAATACTCAGGGTCTTCCATGAATTCACCCAGGCCGACGAGAGCACAACCCGACAATTTGGAGGCACTGGCCTTGGCCTTGCACTCAGCCGTCAGCTCACCATCTTGCTGGGTGGAGAATTAACCGTCGCCAGTGAGCCCGGCAAGGGCTCCACCTTCACCCTGAGAATACCGCTGGGCAGCGCCGTGACTCGCGAGCTCGCCCTCGATGCTCTGGAGTCGCATTCACCCCAGATGGAGCAGCGGAAAGTGCTCGTCATCGATGATGACCCCGCCATGAGGGAAGGCCTTTCCCGCATCCTCAGCCAAGCGGGATTCTGGGTTGCCGTGGCTGCCGATGGAGAAGAGGGCCTGCAACTCGCCAGTACCCTTCATCCCGATATGATCACCCTGGATGTCATGATGCCTGGCATTGATGGCTGGCAAGTCCTGGCCCAACTCAAAGCCGACTCTGCGACGCGTCACATTCCAGTGGTGCTGCTGACCATGCTGGAGGATCGTGCACGCGGGTTTGCCCTGGGTGCATCGGAATACCTTTGCAAGCCAATTTCTAGAGAGGTTCTCCTCGAAACGCTATGTCGACTGGGCATGAAGCCATCCGACAAACCCCTTTTGTTGGTAGAAGATAATCCGCTCACCCTCGATGCCCTCAGCCGAATGTTGGAAATGGAAGGCTGGGAAGTCCGCACCGCCCGAAATGGCATTCAAGCCTTGGAACACTTGCAACTGGAGCATCCCAGCCTCGTAATGTTGGACCTGATGATGCCTGGCATGGATGGCTTCCATCTCGTCAGCCACATGCAGCAGGATGATAACCTCAAAGAAATTCCCGTCATGATCCTCACGGCAAAACACCTCACTCGGGAAGATCTGGACCGGCTCACGGGTCCACCGATTCAGCAGATCATTCGAAAAGGCGACTGTTCCAAAGAGGATCTCCTTGCCGCGGTTCGCACCCTTGCCCTTCGAAGTATAGAAAAAGGGAATACTTAGATGCCAACCATTCTGCTGGTCGAAGACAACGAAATGAACCGGGATGTCCTGTCCAGGCTCCTGCAAAAGCGCGGCTACACCATGCTCTTCGCCGAAGACGGTCAGGAGGCAATTGAAGCGGCCTTGACCCATCGTCCCGATCTCATCCTGATGGATATCAGCCTGCCCGTCATGGACGGCTATGAAGTAACCCGGCGCCTTCGCCAGGAACCCTCCATGCAGTCCACCATCATCATCGCCCTGACCGCCCATGCCATGAGCAGCGATCGTGATCGAGCTTTGGCCTCCGGTTGCAGCGATTATGAAACCAAACCCGTTGAGTTTTCTCGCCTCTTGACCAAGATAGAGACCTACCTTGGCGGAGGACCATCATGACGCAGCTTCAGGGGCATGTCCTGGTGGTGGATGATCTGGACACCAATCGGGATGCACTCTCGCGGATGCTGGAACGCGAGGGGCTAACAACGGAAGTAGCCCAGGATGGCTTCGATGCACTGGCGAAGGTGCGTGCCGGTTCCTTCGACGTAATTCTCCTCGACGTCATGATGCCGCGTCTGGACGGAATTCAGACCCTGACCATTCTCAAGCAAGAAGTCGCCACACGAGATATCCCGGTCATCATGCTTTCGGCCCTGAACGAGTCCAAGGCCATTCGTGAGTGCATCGAACTTGGGGCCGAGGACTACTTACCCAAGCCCATTGACCGCGCCCTGCTTAGGGCCCGCATCGCATCCTGCCTGCGCCGCAAGCAACTCCAGGATAAAGAGAAGCACTACATGATGCGCCTCGAATCCACGAATGAAGAACTGCGCCGCCTTAGCATGTTGAAAAGTCGCTTCCTTGGCATGGCCGCCCATGATTTAAAAAATCCAATGACCACCATTTTGGTGCTCGCAGATCAGCTTGTTGAATCCGGCGAAAAACCCGATGGAGTCGGTCTCCGGCGAAAGCAATTCGATCGAATTCGAGAATCCGTTCAGAAGATGTTGGGCATCATTCAGGCCCTGTTAGATTCCGCGGCTACCGAATCGGGTCATTTAGAACTTCGCCTTCTGCCCATCGATCTTTGCCAAGCTGTTCAGGAAGTGGCCGAGGAAAATCGGATTTACGCGGAATCCAAGCAAATTGCCATTCAATGCGAGCTTCCGAGCAATCCGGTGGTGGCCCATGTCGACGCCGTGCGCATCCGCGATGTCATGGATAACCTCATCAACAACGCCATCAAGTTTTCACCGGAGTCTCGATTGATTCTGGTCTCCCTGGAACAGGTGGACCGAAAGGCCCATTTTGCGGTCAAGGACCAAGGACCAGGCCTTACCGAAGAAGATCAGAATCTTGTCTTTGGGCTCTACCAGCGCCTCAGCGCGAAGCCCACGGGCAGCGAGTTTTCAACCGGACTCGGCCTTTCGATCGTCAAACAGCGAGTCGAACTGCATAGTGGACGGGTATGGGTTGAAAGCCAGCCTGGAGCGGGCGCCACATTTCATGTAGAGCTGCCCATGGACCTCTACCCGAGCTAGGGTTTGTTTTAAAAATGGATGCGAGCCCAAACCCTACATTAAAAACAGGCCCTAGACTCGTTCCACCTTCACCTGCAACAACCGGGGCCCATCGATACCCACAACGGTGAAGCAGACTCCCTGATCCACCACGCTCTCCCGAAGCCCAGGCACCCGGCCCATCCGTGCCATAACTAGACCGGCCACCGTATCAAAGCCTTCGCGTTCCCACTCAACCTCCAGGATCGATTCAAGATCCTCGATATGGACTTGGCCGGAGACCAGCCAGCAGCCTTCCTTGAGCTCCTGAATTTCGGGGGCGGATTCATGTTCCTCTTGGATTTCTCCAAAGATTTCCTCCAGCAAATCTTGCAGCGTTACCAAGCCAGAAACACTGCCGAACTCATCAACCACAATGGCGATCTGATTGCGGGACCGCTGCATCTCACGCAGCAATTCGAGAATATGTTTGCTCTCGGGCACAAACTGCGCAGGCCGAGAAAGAGTGCGAATATCGCGAACCTCGCCGGGATCGGTCTGCACTAGGTCCTTGAGCAGCACGACTCCTAGAACCTCGTCCGGGCTTCCGGCCACCAAGGGCAGTCGCGAATGACGGCTTGCCCGGAAGATGGCCCAAACCTCTTCGGGAGTGGCCTCCGCATCGATGGCTTGGATGGAAGTTCGGGGGGTCATCACTTCGCGCACCACGGTATCGGCAAAGCCCACGACATTGCGAATGAGTTCCCGGTTTTCTTCTTCGAGAATGCCTTCGGCTTCACCTTCCTCCAGAAAGGCCGTCACGGCGTCGTCGCTCGGGTCCTTGTCCTCGGCATCTCGCTCCCTGTCTTGGGCCTCACGCTGACGCTCTACGTAATGAGCGAGAGGAGCAATGAGAGGCGCAAGGATCCGATGAGCCGGTGCGTAAAAAGGAAAGAAACGAAAGATCCATAGTGTCGGAGAGGCGCCCGTGAGCAACGTAGGAAGGGCCAAATCCATCATCCAGACATAGACCAGGGTTAGAGCAAGGAAGGTCCAAGAGCCCCCTGGCAGCATCGGTCGGAGCGGCCAAAGCATCACGAGCAGCACGACCAAGAGCGCCTGGTTCCATAGCGTGATTCCAAGGCCTAGGGCATGCGGTCGGGCCAAGAGTCGAGCCAGCAAGGGATCGGGAATCGATTCTTCCTCCAGCATTCGCCGGCGCTGCAGCGATGGCAAGGCGTGGAAGGCCTCCAGAAGGGAAGCCATGGCCGCTCGATAGATGACCAGAAACCCGGTTAGGGCTGCAAGCCACGTGGGGAAGATGCTGATGGATGGATCGTTCACGGAGTCGAGTTTAACAGTCGTCGCTCTTCATCGTTGAGTTTGAGCTTGCGTCGGGCTTTTTCCCGGGCGACTTCCATCGGATCAAGGGGCAAACCATCCTTGGTTGCGGGGAGCCCTTTTTTAACTCGCGCAGCATTCAAAAAGGGATAGGGTTCACGGGCCAATTCAGGGCTTTTTTTGAAATGGAAATACGTGAACCACCCACCCGCTACAAACCAAATTCCCAAGGCAACGAGAGCGGCTTTTTGGATTTTTTGCGCCCGATTCCCCTGCTCCCGAATGTGCTGCCAAGCGACACCTGCCGCCAAGTT
This sequence comes from Deltaproteobacteria bacterium, assembly GCA_020048105.1. Taxonomy (GTDB): domain Bacteria; phylum Acidobacteriota; class Holophagae; order Holophagales; family Holophagaceae; genus JAYREN01. The sequence continues at coordinate 7,769 of JAIFMW010000069.1, forward strand.
CAC
>JAIFMW010000218.1 GCA_020048105.1 Deltaproteobacteria bacterium
GCTCGATGCCTTCGATATCCCCACCAGCAGCCATAGCAAGGACAACGGGGACTGATTTTCCAAAGCCAACCAGGGTGCCACTTCAGGGCTTGGGTTCCCGCAGATAATCTGGAACCCGCAGTCTAGCGGTGGTTCCCGATTCATGCCGGTAGAAGGCGGCCGTGATCTCGGCACCCAGCAGGAAAATGGCGCTCGAATAATAGAGAAACGTGAGTCCTGCCACCATGCTCAGCATGGAGCCGTACATGATGCCCCAGGTGAAGGTGTGCTTCAGGTAAACGGCAAAACCCCATTTGGCCAGCCACCAGAGCGTGGTGGAAATAAGGGCGCCAAGGAAGGCGTGGCGCCACTTTACATGCAAGCGAGGCAGGTGCTGCAACAGTACCGTGAGGAGGAACAAGCAAAGGATTGGCGGCAGATAGGGCAAAAAATCCATTTGGCGGAAGGGCAGATGCCGACTGATCGCGCCGCCCACTAGCAGGGCGATGAACAGCACCAGGATGATCATTCCACCCACAAGAAACGTGATTTGGCGAAACAGCGGGTTCTTGCGGGTCTGTCGGTGTTTCTTGATGCGGAGCCCGAAGACATGGGCAAGGCTGGTGTCGAGCTGGCCGATGCCCCAATAGCTACCAAAGAGGAGCACGGGAAGGGACAACCCAAGACCACCCACCTGCTGACTGTTGCGGATGGAATCCTCGACAAAGCCTGGGGGCAGGAAGGGCACGATGGTTTCCAGCACGCCCTGGGTGGGCACTGTGTAGGCACCCGTGCCAAGGATCAGGCCCAGCATCTTGAAGAGCAGGGTGCTCATGGGCACGAGGCTGATGATGAGCCAGAAGCTGAGCCCCGCCGCATAGCTGAAGCAATCATCCTTGTAATACTTCTTGAGCACTTCCCAAGAAAAGTCGACGGCACGGCCAAGGCGCGGAAAGGCCACGGCGAAGCGGCGCCATCCTAGGAGCGTGACGTGGCGGAAGGCTCGTTGGGCCCGGGTGATGCGGGCTCGAGCTTCCTGGAACACGGCTAGAACCTGACAGGCTTGAGAGGCAGCAAATACATAACCCAGGCGAGTGCCAAGCCGATGCCGAGAAGGCCCGCGGCATGCTTGAGGATGCTTGCCTTGGTGCGCTCGGGACGCAGTGTCGGAGTAAGTAACCCCAGCACCGCGGAAATTCCGAGGCCCATCAAAAAGAAATGGATAACGTGACTGCCGAGAAAGCGCATGAACTGAGGGTATCAGACCTTCAGCAGGTCGAGCCATGCCTTCAGCACAAAGGCTGTCGCACCCCAAAGTGGTGCCTGCGTTAATTCCAAGCGATGACTATCAAGGGCCAAGCCCTGGTGTTCAAGGGTTTCTTTCTCCCATGGGGCGCTGAGTAAAGGCCTCAATGGCAGCAGAAGGGCCTGATGAATTTCATAGCCCAATTCAAAATTCGGTTCGGGGGTATCCCAGCGGAAAAAGACCGGCGTGAAGCGAGTTCTAGCCTTGGCCACGCCATCGGGGAAGCAACCCAATTCCCAGAGGTGCTCGGTGATGCCTAATTCTTCGGCCAATTCGCGCCGGGCCGTCGCCGGCAAGTCGCGATCGGTGGGCTCGACCATCCCGCCTGGAAAGGCCAATTCTCCCGCGTGGTGGGGCGCCGAGTGACCGCGCTGTACCAGCAAGATGCGCCGGGCTCCGGCATCATCACCCCAGAGCAAAACAGCCACGGCGGCCCGGCGGGGGGATTCGGGCACCCAGGAGCTCAGCTTGTGAGGCGAGGGTCGACGATTCGCCGCTTGAAGGCTTGTCGTTACGGCAGCCCAGGGAATGGGAAGCGCCTCAGTTGGAGGAATCCAGGGCGAATCCTTCAACGGGTGGACCCGAAGATGGACCCCCGCACCCGTTCAACCGTGAAGACGCCCTTCAGCCGTCGCACAGCGCTCATGAGTTCCACGATGTGGTTGCGGTCTTTGACGCGCAGGGCGATGTGGAAAAGGCCCGCGCCGCCTTCCGTGGTGGAGGCGTTGAAGCGTTGCATGCTGAAGCCCGCATGCTGAATGGCATCGGAAACCGCCGCCACCATGCCGGGGCGATCTTCCGTGGTGACCACCACCTCGGTATCGAATACACCTTTGCTTTGCTTGCCCCAAGCCACACTCACGCAGCGCTCGGGATTCATGGCGGCGGAAAGCAGATGGGGGCACACGGAGCGATGGATGCTGATGCCCCGACCACGGGTGGTGTAGCCCACGATTTCATCGCCGAGAATTGGTTTGCAACATTGGGCCAGCACGTAAAGCACACCGACGTTGTCATCGACCAGCACCGTATCGTTGCCCAGGGTCGGGGCCTTGTCTTCATTTTTACGATGGGTTTCTGGCAGCAGGGGTTCGAGCAGCCGATGGACGGTAATACGGTTGAAACCCACCGCTGCGTAAAACGCTTCCCAGCTGTTGATGCGCAATTCCTTGAGCCGGGCCTCGAGGCTGGCGTGCACCAGCGGATCTTCGATATGAATATTGTGGGTGCGGGAATCTCGCTCGAGGCGTTCCTTGCCCATGACGATGGCATGGGCCCGTTCCTCTTCCCGGATGAAGGCCTGAATGCGGCTGCGGGCGCTGGCACTCTTGACGATGGTGAGCCAATCACGGCTGGGCTTATGGTCGGCCCGGGTGAGAATCTCCACACGGTCGCCATTTTCCAGGAGATGGCGCAGGGCCACCATGCGTCCGTTGACCTTGGCGCCCACGCAGTGATGGCCAACCTGCGTATGAATGGCGTAGGCGAAATCGATGGGCGTGGAACCTTCGGGAAGGCTGCGCAGATCACCCTTGGGCGTAAAGACCTGAATGCGGCTGAAGGACAGTTCGCCCTTGAGATTCGCCAAGAGATCCCGGCTATCCCTGGCGTCCTGGTGCAGTTCCACCATGCGGCGTAGGAACGAAGCCTGATTGATTTCCTGACGGTTGGCGATGCGACCTTCTTTGTAGGTCCAGTGCGAGGCGATGCCGGCTTCCCCGTGCTCGTGCATTTCGTGGGTGCGGAATTGCACCTCGAAGCTATCGCCGCTGGGCATGAAGACGGTGGTATGGATGCTCTGGTAGCCGTTTTCCTTGGGTAGGCTGATGTAGTCCTTGAAGCGGCCCGGAATGGGTTTGTAGAGGGCATGCACCAGCCCCATGGCGGTGTAGCACGCGGCGCGATCGGGGCAGATGATGCGATAGGCCAGCCAATCATGAATTTCTTCCAGACCCTTCTCTTGAACGCCCATCTTGCGCCAGATGCCGTAGAGGTGTTTCACGCGCCCGTAGACTTCAGCCATGATCCCTTGCGCTTTTAGAGCCGTTTCCAGAGTGTTTTGAATCTCCTTCATCAGCACCTGGTTCTTGATTCGTTTGTCTTCAACAGCCTTTTGCAGTTCCTGATAGCGCATGGGCTCCAGGGTGGCAAACGACAGATCTTCTAATTCCCCACGGACGACGCCCATGCCAAGCCGATTGGCCAGCGGGGCGAATAGCTCCAGGGTTTCGCGGGCGATGCGGCGACGCTTTTCCTCGCGCATGGAGCCAAGGGTCCGCATGTTGTGCAAGCGATCCGCGAGTTTCACCAACAACACGCGTACATCTTTACCCATGGCCACCAGCAGCTTGCGAACGTTTTCAGCGTTCATCAGCGTGCGGTCCGTGAAATCCAGTTTGGACATTTTGGTGAGACCATCCACGATCTCGGATACTTCTTCGCCAAAGGCTTTGCGGACATCCTCCTGGGTCATCAGGGTGTCTTCCACGGTGTCGTGTAGCATCCCGCAGGCCACGGTCACGGCGTCCAGCCGCCATTCCGCAAGGCTCTGAGCTACGGCCAAGGGATGGAAGAAATAAGGCTCGCCGCTCTTGCGACGCTGACTTTCGTGAGCAATTTTTCCTACTTTGAAAGCCTTGTCCAGCAGCGCCACGTCACCATCGGGGTGATGTTGGAGAAAGGCCTGGCGAACATTTTGGTAGGCACCCTCTTGGGTGGGGCAGACTTCGGGACCCGAAGCTATATCCTCCCCCTCGCGGAGGACGACTTCGCGGATACTCTCGCCGTCGGTCATACCCTGAGTTTGCGCCAGGGAGCCCCGGCGTTCCAGGGTTTGTCGATTAGAAATCCTGGGTCAGTTCCGCGACCAGTTCTCGCACGCTGACCAGCTCCTTGAGCTTCCAGCCATTGCTGCCGGTGAAAAATAGCCCCGTGGCCTTTTTGCCGCTGCGCGCATCTTCCAGGCGATCCGCAATACAGTAGCCCACTTCCCGCGCACCCACGCCATGTTCGCAGGGGGAAACGCAGTCACTGATGCAACGAATTTTGGGGGCGGTGCCATCCAGCATGGAGGCCTGGAGGCCAGCCACCACCGCTCGGCCTGGCATGCCCACGGGGGACTTGACGAGCTGAATATCTTTCTTTTCCGCCTTCAGGATCACTTCCTTGAAGTTGGCATCCGCGTCGCATTCCAGGGTGCCGATGAAACGGGTGGCAATCTGCACGCCCCCCGCACCTAGAGCCAGGAATCGGTCGATATCGGCCCGATCCCAAACGCCTCCGGCAACGATCACGGGGAAATCCCCCCACTTATTGCGTTCTTCGACGACAGGACCCAGAAGGGCTTCCAGGGAGAAGGCAGGGTCTGCGATCTGCTCGGCGCTGAAACCTTGGTGGCCGCCTGATTCGGGGCCTTCAAGTACGACGGCATCCGGAAGGCGGTTAAATTTCCGCTGCCAAGTCTTGCAGATCAGCCCCAAGGCTCTGGCCGAGGATACGATGGGCAGCAAGGCGACATCGGCATCTCCTACATAACCCGGAAGGTTCAAGGGCAGGCCCGCCCCCGAAATAATCAACTGGGCTCCGGCGTCCACCGAGGCGCGCACCACGCGCTCGTACCCTTGGATGGCGCAAAGAATGTTGACGCCCACGGCACCCTTGCCCTCGGAGCGCCGAATGGCTTCCTTGACGATACGAGCCAAGGCTTCGCTGTTGTTGAGATTCTCAGGCCCGAGTGGCCTGCCCTGGCGCAGTTCGACCATATCGGGGAAGTGATTGCCGGTGCCAATGGCCGAAACAATGCCAACGCACCCCGTGCGGGCCACAGCGCCAGCCAGACCCTCCCAGGAAACGCCCACCCCCATGCCGCCCTGAATGATGGGATAGGGGAGGTCGAGGTTGCGAATCTTTAGCCTCGGAAGGGGTTTCACGCCTTCCCCAAGCACCACGGAAGGAATGCTGGCGAGTTTCGAAAAACCGGGTAGCTCCACGGCAGCCGCCGCGTGAAGCAACAGAGGGGAACGTAGCTGAAGTCCCTTTACGCCTTCGATTTGAAGCAATTCCTTGGCTCGGGCCAGATCTTTTTCGGCTTCGGCCAATAGGGGCAAGCCGGTGCGACGGTGAATTTCGGCGGGCATCGGCACCTTCCCGGGCCGTGCGTTCGGCCTCTTCGGGGTCTTGCACAAAGGCCAAACGGGGAATGCCGCAGCCTCGCAGGTATTCCAGAAGGCGCTGGGAGGGCTCGGGCCCATGGGCTAGGAAGGGCACGCTGCGCTGCTTGGCCTGTTCGATCACTTCTCTGAAACGATCCCGGAGTCCCTTTAGATCCAGACCGGCGCCCTTGGCTTTTTCGATCCAGGCTTCCAGTTCGCCTTCACCCGGGAAGGCAGGGACCCTTAATACGCCAAGGCCACCACCCTGGGCAAAGGCGCCTGCAAGTTCGAGACTCTGTCCAGGGAACCAACCTTGCAATAGCCAAGGCTCGCTCTTGGTCTGGCTGAGTCTGGCGAAAAGATCCATCCGATGCCTCCGCGGTGGGCCGGTCAAATCTTGCATTCGAGAGCCCCGGCCGGTTCGCGAACCTTACCAGTCTACCTGAGCCGGGCTTTCGTCCTGTCACATTCCTGTTTAGATGGAAGACATGATCGACCTGAAGGAAGCCCTAACTCTTTTAGAAACCTCGGTGCCGGCGCTTTATCGGACCGCCATTTATGCCGACCGGGATGATCCGGCCCTCGATCGCAGCGCCATGGATGGCATTGTGCTTCGGTCCGAAGAGGGGCTTCATCCACGCCGGGTTGTGGGTACGATCTACGCTGGCGATGATCCCTCGGCCTTTCGTGTGGAGCCTGGTACCTGCCTGAGGATCATGACGGGTGCTTGCCTGCCTCAAGGCGGCGATGCCGTGGTGCCGGTGGAAAACCTCCAGGAACTAGATGGCTTCCTGGTGCCGAGTATTGAGCCCCGCGTGGGCGACCATATTCGCCGCCAGGGTGATCAGGCCAGGACCGGCGCTCTTCTGGTGCCGGAAGGACGCCCCTTCAGTGCCGTGCGATGTGGGCTCCTGGCTCAGGTTGGCTTGCCAAGGCCGACCTTGGGTCGGATCGGGGTCGGTATTGCCTCGACCGGCGACGAACTCCGAGGGAACCCATCTCCTTGGCAGATTCGAGATTCCAATGGGCCCATGCTGGTGGCTCTGGCCCATGCCCTTGGGGCCGATGCCACAGCATTGCCCTCGGTCCTCGATGACCCTGAAGCCGTGGCACGTTTTTTTGGCGACCATCCGAAATGCCGCGTGGTGATGACCGCCGGTGGCGTGTCCATGGGCGAAAAGGATCATTTGCCTGCGGTGCTGAAATCGATGGGTGCCCAAATCCTGTTCCATAAAATCCGCCTCAAGCCGGGCAAGCCAACCCTGGCAGCAATTTTGGGGGATCGCGTGATCCTTTGCCTGCCGGGGAACCCCGTTTCGGCCTACCTCAATGCCCTCCTCTTCTTGCCCGTGATCCTGGCCCGCCTGGAGGGAAGGGCGGCTCCAGATCCCTGGCGCCAGGGTGAGTTGGTGGACTGGGTTCCTAATCCTGGCGATCGTCCACTCTTGCATCCTTGCATTCGAGAAGGAGCCCAGTTGAAGCCTCTCCCGAGCAAAGGATCCGCCGATCTTGTGCGCTTGGCCCAGGCCGATGTCTGCGCCTGGATTCCCGAAGGCGGAGCCGAGCCTGGCCCCGTGAAATACCTGGTGCTTGTATAGTCACTGCCAGCCATTCCCAGGCGCTGATTCGCTGAATCCCTAGCGCTTCGTGGATTCATTGGCCAAGCTCCTTGCGGGATGGCCTGGATCCAGGTACCATCAAGGGTTCCGGGAGAGATGCCGGAGTGGCCGATCGGGCTCGCCTGCTAAGCGAGTGTGTTGGGTAAACCAGCACCCAGGGTTCGAATCCCTGTCTCTCCGCCAGACTGAGCCGCCTTCGGGCGGCTCTTTCGCATTCAGAGGGGCAGGTATTCAGAACTACAAAATGGCTGGCTTTCGTTCTGGGCCCAGGGGTTTTCCGCTTCGGCACCATTCACTATATGAGCCCATGTAGATCGAGGCGCCCGGGAGCCCGGCGATTTCCAAGGCCAGAAGGGTATGGCAAGCGGTGACGCCACTGCCGCAGTGGACGGCCAGATGATCGGCGGGGGTTCCGTCGAGAAGGGCTAAGTAGAGTTCCCTCAATGCCTCGGGCTTTTTGAATCGCCCATTGGCAGCGAGGTTTTCGCCCCAGGGCTGGTTTAGGCTGCCGGGGATGCGGCCGGGCACGGGATCGAAGGGTTCGGTCTCGCCTCGCCAACGTTCGGGGGAGCGCACATCCAAGAGTTTCCAGGTGGCGTCGTTTTTTAAGCTATCCACGGCGGCAAGATCGACCTGGGGTAGGGTCCAACTCTTGAAGAAATCGGGCGGGGCAACCGTGGGTGTTGAAAGAGCCTGGGTCAGAAGCAGTCCGATTTCCTGGGCTGCCTTAATGCCTCCATCCAGAACGGCGACCCTGCTGTGTCCCGAGGCGCGCAGCATCCACCAGAGTCGGGCGGCGCCATTGCCTCCTGATGCGGCGTCGTAGGCAATCACCAAGGTTTCGGGCGTGATTCCCCATGCTCCCAGTTGTCTTGACCACTGGGAGGGCTCGGGCAAGGGATGACGGCCGCCTAGGGCGGGATTGAATCCTGGATCACTCGCCGTGCTGAGGGCGCGGTCCAGATCGGCATGAATCGCACCCGGCAGATGGCCCGTGGCGAAGGTTTCGGCTTCGGGTCGGCAATCCAAGAGCACCCAGGGCGTGGAAAGTTGGGCAAGCGATTCGGGAGAAATCAGGGAGTTGGTTGACATTCCAGTATCCTGGCACGGGGAGGCCCATCATGCACCGAGCCCAAAAAATCCTTTTTCCAATCCTTGCGGGGGCCTTGCTGGTTGGCTGCAGCTTTGGTGGTGGCGACAAAGGCCCTGGCGCCGCATCTAGCCGAAAGCTGGTGAGCCAAGTGAGCTTTGTCGATGCCGCAGGAACGCAGCACCAACTGGCAGAATTTAATGGCCGGGTGGTGGTTGTGGATGTGTGGGCCACGTGGTGTGGGCCCTGCCGAGCCAGCCTGCCGGAGGTGGCCGCCTTGCAAAAACGGGGTGGCGAAAAATACGTGGTGTTGGCCATCTCGACGGACAAAGGTGGATGGGGTGATGTAAAGCCATTCCTGAATACCAATGCCCAGATGGGTCTGGAGGCTGTTCTTCCGGCTGGTCCTGGGGCTCTGAATGCCTTTGGACCCATTAACGGTATTCCCACCACGCTCATCATCGATCGCCACGGGCGCTTGCGAGAACGTTGGAGTGGCTACTACCCCGGCCGAGCGGAGAAGGCTCTGGCGGAAGCGCTCAAGGAAAGTTGAACGGAAATAGGGGTGGCAGCCACGAGCATCCTGCACTAGATTCAGCTCACCTTTACCCTAGTCTCGGAGTCCCCAGATGACTGAATCAAAGCTCCGATGGCTATCCTGGTCCAATTTGATTCTGGGCTTTTTTGTTGCGAATTTCCTGGTGGTGGCTTGGCTGCTGTTTACCGCCAAGGAGCCTCCCCACGCCCTCCTTGTGGTTTCAGCCGTTCTCATGGGTGCCCTGGGATTGGTGCTTTTTAATCGAATGTCGCGGCAAAGCCGAGTCGCCGACCAAGCCTTGGAGCATGGTGAGGAATACATTGAGCGGGTGGCTGAGCTCTCCCAGGACATTCACGCAATCATCAAGGTGGATACTCAATCCTATTTGTATGTGAATCAGGCGGTGGAAATCCTATTGGGATACACCAAGGGTGAATTCCTCCAGGGCGGCATTTCCTTCTTCAAGGAACTGGTCCATCCCGATGATGTTCGCAGCGTGGTCCATTGCTGGGAGAAGCTCCTGGAGCCGCAGGGGAGATTTGGAAGAGGGCGGGAGGTTCCCCAAGAGGAGGTCTATCGCATTCGCAACAAGTGGGGCGAGTACCGTTGGCTGCGCAGTCGCCGGATAATTTTTGCCCGTAATGCCGATGGCAGCGCTGCGGAAATTTTGGCGGTGGCCCACGATATCACCGAGCAGCGTTCCTATGAGGCGGCCCTGGTGCAGGCTCATGAGATCGAGAGCCTGGGCGTGTTGGCCCGGCGATTGGCGCATGATCTGAACAATATTCTGATGGGAATTCGTGGCTATGTTGATTTGGGGCTGGAATCTCACGACCCCGTAAACCTTCAGGATAAGCTCGCCAAGATTGGAGAAGGCACCGACCGTGCTTCTACTCTCTGCCGCCAAATGCTCGCCTATGCAGGGCGGGGCCGCGTTCAGATTGCTCGTCATCAACTCAATGACAGCATTCGTGAAGGGCTGCCGCTGGTTGAGAGTCTGGTCCCTGAAAATGTGAATTTGATTCTTGAACTCGAAAACGATCTTCCCAAGGTGAATGGCGACCCCAATCAGGTCCGTTTTGCCATGCTGAACTTGGTGGTCAACGCCATGGAAGCCATTGGCAACCAGCCTGGAGAGATCACCCTTTCCACCGCCATGAAATATATGGATGGCACTGAATCGGCCGAGGCTTCGGCCCTGCTCGGTGAGTACGTTTACCTCGAGGTACGCGATACGGGTCACGGCATGTCCGAGGAAACGTTGAATGGAATCTTCGATCCCTTTTTCAGCGTCAAACACCCTGGGCGCGGTGTGGGAATGCTTACGGTGCAAAGCATCGCCCGGGAACATAAGGGAGCGCTGATTGCCGAAAGCGTGCCCGGCCAGGGCTCGATTTTTCGAGTGTTTTTCCCGGTCGCAGAAAAGGAACCTGAGATTGCCGATGATTACGACGAAGGCACGCCGATTCTAGGCGGGCCTAGCTTGATCCTGCTGGTGGATGACGAGCCGACCATTCGATCGATCCTCTGCCAGGGCCTGGAAAATGCCGGGTACAAGGTCATTGAGGCTTCGGATGGCGTAGATGGTTTTGGGGCCTTCGTGAGGCATCGATCTTCCATAAGCATGGTCTTGTTGGATCTCACCATGCCTCGTATGGGTGGCGACGAGGTCTTCTCCGAAATTCATCGGCTAGCACCGGAAGTGCCGGTGGTGCTCATGAGCGGGTACAGTCAGCAGGAAGCCACCGAGGCCATGAACGTGGTGGGTCTGGCGGGGTTCCTTGCCAAACCCTTCAGCGTTCGGGAGGCGTTGGCTGTGGTAAACCGGGTTCTTGGGCATGCCGTCGAGGCCCCCAAGTGAGAAATCCTGGGGTCTGAGGCAATGGAAGAATCCGTATTTTGGCGCTGGCGCGGTGGGCTCTTGGTGGCCGGGTTGGCGCTGCTGATTTGGGTGGCTCAGGTCGTGGTTCTGTGGGTCATTGCCAGCAATGGCCTTGTCCTGGTGCCGCTGGCGTTGATATGTGCCGTTATTTTTGGATGCATCTACGGCGTCTGGGCCGTGCGGTCCTCCGGCGCCAGTGATCCTTCGCTGGGCAGTTTTTCCATGGGCCTCGAAATGTCAATTCGACGTTTCTTGGCACGTCGGTGCCCGCGTCCGGGTGAAGCCTGGTACCGCTGGGCGATGGCTTCGAATTACCCGAACCAGACCCTTGGCTTTCTTCAGGAGGCCACCAGGCTCAATCATGCGGAGGCTCTCTTCGAGCTTGGCCTGTACCTGGCCGAAGGGGGGCTTGGCCTGGGCGGCCGGGTGAGTGCCCGGGATTATTTTCGCCGTGCGGCCGAGCAGGGACATTCCGAAGGCGCTTTTTGCTATGCCGAAATGATTCGATGGGGCGAAGGAGCACTGCGCGATTCCAAGGAGGCTCACCACTGGTATCTCCATAGCGCCAAGCGGGGTTTTGCCCCAGCCATGGCATGGCTGGCCAAGGCCTTTGAAAATGGCGAGGGTACGGAGCGCAACCCGAAGGAAGCCGCCGCATGGCAGGCCCGATTGGCCGAGCTTGAAGTGGTCCCGAGCCTGCGTAGCAGCGCCTTGCAGCGGATACGGACCGCAGAAAAAAACTCCGCTCAGCGCTGGAAGCACGCGCTGGTTTCGGCCTGGGAGGATTTCTTCGTGGGGCTGGCCACTTCCAAGGCCTTTCCCTGGCTGCTATTGGTTTGGGGAATCCTGCTGCTGACGTTGTTCGGCCTCTTCGCTTACGTCTGGGGCATCACGCTTTTGGCGACTCCCTTCTGGCTGCCCATCTTCGCAACGTTGGGCATTAGCCTAATTGGCATCGGAATTTTGGCCATTCAACTCCGAAGACGCATGCGTTACGGGTGGCGGACTCGGCGCAGGGATGCCGCGGCCGAACATGGCGACACAGAGTCCTGTTTCCGGGTTGGGATGGAGTATCTGCGCGGTACCCATGAAAAGCCAAGGGACCCTGTGACGGCCAAGCAGTGGTTTCGGAAAGCGGCGGAAGCGGGCCACCCTGAGGCCATGTTTCAACTGGGTGATCTGCTGACCTGGACCATTGCCGGGCCCAGAGATTCCGCTTCCGCGGAAGCCTGGTTTCAAAAGGCGAGTGAGGCAGGCCATGCTGGGGCAAGGGCGAGACTTGAGCAAAAGAACCCTGCAACCGATTCAGAAGTCTGAAGGGGTGGTTATGAATCCAAGGCATAGCTGGTTGGTCGTGGGAATCCTCCTGATGGTCGTTGGTTGCACCAAGGATCGGCCCACGCCATTTCGGGATGAGCAACTTGGCATCGCCGTGGTCTTTCCCGGAGAACCCATCAGCAGCCGGTTTTCGGAGCCGACTCCGTTTGGAGCCATCGAGTGGTATAGCCGTTCCTATCGGCCTGCCATTCGGATGGATCAGAATTTTCAGGTGGATGTTGGGAATCTTCCCGCAGGAACTCGGGGCGGGAGCACGCCTGGCGAAGTTGTAGTGACCTACGACAAATGGCTGCGCCAGCGACTTGGCAAGGTGGATCGGGAAGAACTGCCCGCGGAAAAAGGGCCGGGCTTCAGCTACCATGCCGTGAGCCCCGCAGGCACCCACCTTTTCGGTCGAGTCTTGGTTCGCCGGGGTCGATTGCATCGCGCCGAGGTGGAAGTTCCCAAGCCGCAAGATCCCCGCGCGAAGGCCTTCCTAGATAGCTTTGAGGTTTTACCGTAGTGAACCCCGCTTGAACCATTAGCCTCGGATTCTCGCAATTGCTTCCAGCAAATGGTCTGCCTCGGCCTCGGGGCTGAGAATGGGGTGCGGTCCGGGCACGGCTTCGCCAACTCCCAGGAAGGGTACCCCGGCTTGGGCGGCGGCGTCCCGATCATGGGGGCGGTCCCCAACATAGAGATGAGGTCCGGCGCAGCCTTCCAGGGCTCGGCGAATGAGCCCGACCCGATCCAAGTTGGGAAGGCTGCCGAGACGGGCAATGCGGGGATCTACACCCAGCACGTGGGCTTTGAAATCCAGCACCTTTGGCGTATTGCCCGATACCAACCAGACGCGGTGTCCCGCCTCCACCAAGCGCGTCATGCCGGCGACCAGACCTTGGTGAACCACTGCTTGACGGCCTTCAGGATGGAAAGTCGCCTCGAAGCGAGCGAGGCAGGCCAAGTCGTAGGCTTCATAGCCGGACAGACTCAAGGGGGTTCCAAAGCGACGGCGATGCAGTTCATCGACAATTTCCCAATCGGTGGAGCCGCTGCAGGACTGCAGTTCTTCGACACTGGGCTCCTGGCCCCAAATTTCTCCAAGAGCCTGGCGCAGCAGCACATAACCACCGCCAAAGCTGCCAAGGGTACCGTCGAGATCAAAGCAAAGAGGCATGTCGTGATCTTAGCCCAGAACCGAGGCGATAGACTTGATCAGAGATTGGTGCGGGACCGCGTGACGTTTTGCCCCGGCTACGCAGAATCCAGAGAGTGTTTGATATGTCCATCTTGCGATCAGTCGGTTTGTGGAGCGTTTCCTTCGCGCTTTGTGCTGCGGCCTCTGAGCGGAGCATGGGCAGCCTGGATTACCGCGTAAAAATTCGCTTTCAAGGCGAGTCGAATGTTGTCGAAACGCATTTCACTCTGATCCCGACCCCTGTGGCAACCACGGCGAATCGCGTAAAAAAAGCCCGCATGGGAGCTTGGCGTCTCGAGGCGCAGCAGCCCAAGAATGCGGCCTTTTCTCAGGCAATGGTCTTGGCCCGGGTCGAGCGAATGCTGTATTTTTCGGGACCTACGGAACAGACCCTACGGCAAAACTTGGTCGTGCGCCTGGGCGAAAAGGCCTGTCGCATTTGGATGGCACCGGCCCCCAAGGGCGTCGCAGCCCATGCCTATCTGGCCGAGGTGGCCCCTGGGCTGCTTGCCCTGAACTACTTCAGCGGTGCCTTTACCCAGGGCGATGTCGCCAGCCTCGAAATTCAACTGGAAGGCTTCCGCCTCGATCCTGGTGTGGCCCCTTCGGAAGATGGCACCCGGCTCTTGCGAACACTTAAGCGCCTAGGCGCCACGCCAGCTGAGGATTCGGAGACGAAAGACTCGGAGAATGCCGAGCAGATCGTTCAGTAGCTCACGTTGAGCGCCATGACCGTTTTGGATTGCCCATGCTCACCACCGCCGGAGCCGCTGCTCTCTTGAACGTGATGGATGACAACCAAGCGGTTGCCCGCGCGGGTGAACCGGAAGGTATCTTTTTGCTGCTGTTCGAAACTGATGACAAGCAGGGCGCGACCCTTCATTCGGGTTTCGGTCTCTGCGGCCAGAGGCAGGCCATCGGCACCAATCCAGACCTTGGCGGAAGCCTCTAGATTCTTGATGTATTTCTGATTCCGCTTGGACAGTTTTGGGGTGAACTTGAACTGCAGCAGCTTGGCTGGCTTGCCTTGCCACGTCTCGTTTTTCTCTTCAAGCAACTGGCTCTGATCGAGCGTCCTCAGCAGTTCTTCGGCCCCGTTGAAATAGTCATTCACCTCGATGGCCTTGAGGTCTTCGATGGCGCGTCGGGTGGTCGTCTCTTTGTCGGGATCCATGGCCTTGGATTTGGCTTCTTGGGCCGCTTTCTGGATGAGCGAACGACTCCAGGACATCTTCAAACCCTGAGGCCCATCCTCCACAAAGGTGGTCGCCTTGCCTTCCGTGATCACGGGCTTCTTCTCATCGCCCTGCTTGTTCCAGAACTGGTAATCGATGCTGGCCTTGATGGGTTCCTGACCGTTCAGGCGCGCAAGGGCACCTTTGAGATCGGACAACGTGTCAGCCTGGAGAAGGCTGCTCGCGAGGAGAAGGGAGAGTAGGCGCAATTTCATTGAGACTCCGGTTGTATTCATGGGTGCGCCACGCAGGCGATAGGTTCGAAGCCGCACTTGGTGCAGAGATCAAGACTACGGCTTGTTCCGATGGCAGTTTATGATGGCTCTTTGGGGGTCCCATGCCTTTCAAGGACGAATGCGGAGTTTTCGGGATCTTTCAGCAACCCGAGGCCGCTCGCCAGACCTATCTCGGCCTGTATGCCTTGCAGCATCGGGGACAGGAAGCCGCGGGAATATGCACCCGCGATGGACGCACGTTGATCCTTCACAAGGGCTTGGGCTACGTAGCAGATGTCTTCTCCGAATCGGTGCTGGATCGACTCAAGGGGGATTCGGCCATCGGTCATACGCGGTATTCCACCACCGGCGGCAACGTCGCCAGTGCGGCCCATCCCTTCCTGGTGCAAGGGCGCTTCGGCCAAGTGGCGCTTTGTCATAACGGCAACCTCACCAACACCGAGCAGATCCGGGCCAAGCTAATTGCCGAAGGCCAGGTGTTCACAAGCCCATCGGATTCCGAGGTGATCCTCGCCCTTATCAATCGGGCTAAGGCCGACACGCTGGAAGATGCCGTCGTCGAAGCACTGAAACAGGCGGAGGGAGCCTTTTCCCTGCTGATCCTCGCGGAAGACCTTTTCATCGCCGCGCGAGATTCTCGCGGCTTCCGACCCTTGGCCCTTGGGAAGCTCGACGATTCGTGGATGTTCTCCAGTGAAACCACGGCCTTTGATCTGGTGAACGCGGAATACCAGCGCGAGGTCATGCCGGGTGAAATGATCGTGATTGATGCCAAGGGGCTGCGCTCTCGCTACATGCTGCCCAAGGAAGACCCTCGCCCCTGCGTTTTTGAACATGTGTACTTTGCGCGACCGGATTCCTTCGTCTTCAGCCGCAGCGTCATGGCCACGCGGCGCGAGATGGGAAGGTGCCTGGCTCGGCGCCATCCGGTGGAAGCCGATTTGGTCGTGCCGGTGCCCGATAGCGGTGTGCACGCAGCGCTGGGCTATGCCGAAGCCAGCGGGATTCCCTTCGATTTCGGATTGGTGCGCAATCACTATGTGGGCCGCACCTTCATTGAACCCAAGCAAAGCATCCGTTCCTTCGGTGTGAAGGTGAAGCTCAATCCTTGCCGAGAATTGCTGCGTGGTAAGCGGGTGGTGCTGGTGGATGACAGCATCGTGCGGGGCACGACTTCGCGCAAGATCGTGCAGATGGTGCGCCAAGCCGGTGCGGCGGAAATCCATCTCCGCATCTCCAGCCCACCCACCACGCACTCTTGCTTCTATGGCATCGATACCCCCACGCGGGATCAGCTCATCGCAGCCCAGAAAAGCATTCAAGAAATTTGCGAATTCGTGGGGGCCGATAGCCTGGGATATTTGACGATTGGAGATCTGGAAAACTCCATGCAGGATTCGGGCGGGCAGGGTTTCTGCTACGCGTGTTTTACCGGGGAGTATTCCGTGCCACCCACGGAAGGCAAGGGTTGATGGAGTCTCGCGGCAGCGCAGGGCCCGGGGGCGAGGCCTTTGGGCGGTTTGAAGATGGGCTACGGTTTCTCGCCACGGCCCTGGCGCTTCAAGCCGATCATCGCAGCCCAGCCCCGGCCGTCAGCGCGGCCTGTGACGCTGTGCAATGTTTTTTGAAGGTGTTCGAGATGGCGGCTCAGCGCCACCTGGAGGATCCGCACGGTGAATTCATTCGTCTGCGCGATCAATGCGTGGCGCTTCTCACTTCCCAGCAGGATGCGGAGAGTGCCGTGGGCCACGCCATCGAAGCGGCTAAGTTGGCCCGGGATCAGGCCGCGCGCCTGTTGCCGCGGATGATCTAGAAGCTTCCCCCGCCCAGGTTGTAGACCTTGTGGACGATGTTGCCGCCAGACGTCGTGATATTTGGATTCATCCAAACAGGCATGGACGGCGTGGCAGCAAAAATAGGATCCTCGCGGCCCGAGAAAATTCGGAGATTGAGAAGGGATAGGCGCAGGCTTGGGGGCAGCTGATTCAGGAGGGAGAGTGGGGCATCATCTTCCACCACAACAACGGCACCGGGGATATCCCGCAAGGCTTGTTTGGTTACCCGCGATAGGGAGAAGGCCGAGGATTCGGGCCGAGCGCCCTTGATGGCTCGAGTCGTCGGGCCACAGAGCTTCATGGAAATCGCAGGGGCTTGGGGGGGCATTTCAAAGGCGATGAGCATAACTACCTAGGTGGTCTTTTGCCTGCCGAGGTTCCTCGACTACTCCTGGGAGGGCTTTGGCTTTGGCTCCCGAATTCCCTTGGATTTCTGACGACTGACTTCAGCCTGCTCCGTGGCGCTGGAAAGTACGACGATCGAAATGCGGCGATTCTGGGAGTCCTTGGGATCGTGGCCTTCCAGGGGAATGGTGTCTGAATAGCCGGTGGTGCGGCGAACTTGGTCGACTCTTAGTCCTGATGATTCGAGCACGCGCCTGGCCGCATTGGCCCGTTCCGAACTCAGCTCCCAGTTGGTGTAGGCCTGACTGGCGTACCGCTGGGAATCCGTATGGCCGCCGATGACCACATGGTTGGGTAGCTTGCCCAGTTCCTGGGCGATCTCCTTGAGAATGGAGAGGGTGTAGGGTTTTACCTTGGAGCTTCCAGAATCGAAGAGTACTTGGGCAGCTTTGTCCTGCACTTGGATGCGAAGGCCCTCGTCGGTGAAATCCATGGATATCTGGTCTTGGAAGGCCTGCAGGAGCTTGTCTTCCTTGAATGACTTCTCGATGGCGGCGGCGGTTTCCTCCATGGCGGCGCGCTCTTTTTCAATGGCGTTGGGATCGGGGCCACCACCATCCCCATCGCCAGGGTTGGGCGACATCCCACGGCCACCGGGCAGGATGCCCTTGTTGTAGGTTTCGATCATCTCCTTGCCTGACTTGGAATCCCAAAAATCAGGGCCTTCCGAGAAATGCTTGGAGATGGATGCCTTGGTCGCAGGACTGGCGCTGGCGAGCAGCCACATCAACAAGAAAAAAGCCATCATGGCGGTTACGAGATCGGCATAAGCGACCTTCCAGGCGCCGCCGCTATGACCTGCGGCATGCCCGCCTTTTTTCTTCTTGATGACGATTTTTACTTCGGGATGCTGTTCGGCCATGCCTGCTCGCTATCTCGGCTTGATCTGGCGAACGACTTCCACTCGACAACCGCCTGCGGCGGTTTCGAGGGGCTCCGGGGTGATCATGCAGGAAGAGGCTTCGGTGGTCATGGTCTATCTCGGCTTGATCTGGCGAACGACTTCCTCTAACTCCTGGGATCCGGGGCGTTCGGCGGAGGGGATGTTGCGCCGGGCGAATTCCACGGCGGTCACGGGTGCGGCACCATTGCCGAAGGATACGAGGCCCGCGCGCATGGCGTTGAAAAAATGGGATTCGGTGGCGTTCACCTGGTCGATGTTTTTGGCAAGGGGGGCGATGAAACCATACCCGAGGAGAATGCCCAGAAAGGTGCCCACAAGGGCCGCACCGACCTTGGCACCGATGACGTTGGGTGGCTGATCCAGGAAACCCATCGTGATCACCACGCCCATCACGCAAGCCACGATGCCGAAGGCTGGCATGGAATCGGCCAGGGTGTTTACAGCGGTGCCTGGAGAGGCGCTTTCTGCGTGGTGCACGTCCAGATCCATTTCCATGACCTGATCGATTTCGTCGATCTTGGCACTGCCGTTGATAAGCAACTTCATGGAATCACAAAAGAAATCCAAGGCGTGATGGTCGTGGACCATTGAGTTGTATTTCTTAAATATGTTGGAGCTATGAGGGTCGTTAACGTCCTGCTCCAAGGCCAGAAGACCGCCCTTCTTAATGTTTACGTAGACCTCGTACTGCATCATCAGGGATTCCATATACACCGCCTTGGTGTATTTGCTGCCCTTCAGAGGCTTTGCGATATTGGCGACCACAGCCTTGATGACGGAGGGTGGGTTGCTGGCCAGGAAGGCTCCGAGGCCGGCTCCGAAGATGATGGTGCCTTCGGCGGGTAGTGGGTGCAGCAGCACCCCAATGCTGCCGCCTTCCATCAGGTAGCCACCGATCACGGCGGCAAACACAACGATAAATCCGATGATTACAAACATGAAGAGGGCCCCTTCCTTAACATTCGGCAGATCCCTGGAATGCTTAACTCTAGGGTATTTTTGGGATCCGGTAGAGCAGAAGGCATGCCCCCGGCCGGCCTGGCAAGGGGATTCGGCGGTCGGGTTTAACCCCAGGAATCTGAAAACTGTGGCTGACCAGAAGGGTTCCCGGCCTCATTTCGGCACAAGCCTTCTCCCAAAGTGCCCCCATCGGAGCCGGGGAAAGAAAGGCAAAGGCTAGGTCGATTTCCTGAAGGGGAAAATTCCAAAGGCTACCGGGTTGAATTTTGCAATTTCGCTTCCAAGGCAGACACCGGACCCAGGCAATAAACCAGACCAGAGGTGAGGCTTCGACGCCGATGAAGCTGGCTTCGGGGCGGCGGCAAGCCAGGGCGGCCAGGGGGCCACCCAGCCCCGCGCCCAGATCCGCAATGCGCCAGGGTTCACCCACGGGGATCAGGGTCAGGAGTTCATTCCAGGCGGGTGATCCCGAGTTGTACAGCGGTACGCGGGTTAGGATGCCACCGCCGAAAACGAGAAGAAGGACCGCCAGTAGGGAAGGGTAGACCCAAACCGAGATCGGATTTCCGAGTTGCCAAGCCAAGGCCATGGGCACCAGGATTTGAAAACCTCGCCACCAAGCTCCCAGGCCCCACCCGGCTGCCAGGGCGGCGGCTAACAGACCTTGTAGGGCGACCCAAACCCACAAGGGGAGCCGTATGGAGATGATTTGAGCCACGCCGAGGAGCAGCAGGAAACTCAGAACTTGAGCCGCCAGCGCTTTTAGCACAGGCGGCCCGGAACCCCAGATGGAACTGATTCTCGACATGGAACCTCGGAGACATTGTGACTCGGCTGGCGAGGCGCCTCAGTTTAGCTTTCGTTGCCAGAGATCGGGGCTCCAGCGCACAGAAAAGGGCGCGATCTCTCGGATGGGGGCCAGACTTATCGAGAGGCTCGTTTGGGCATCCAGGCGCAGAAAGGTCTCCAGGATGGCTTCCACGGTGGCCCAATAAAAGACTTTTGGGATCCGGTCGTAAGTGTCATTCACCGTGTGGTAATAGGGATCATCATCACCCACACAGAAGAAGAGAAAGGGAACACCACGATCCAAGAAGGGCCCCTGGTCCGATTGGGCATCGTATTTCTCAAAATCGGGCACCACCAGCACCTTGGAGGTGGCAAAGCCGCTTAAAAGATGGGGTTTCAAGGATGCCGTAAAGGATGTTCCGCCCACGAAAATCCGACCCTGGGTACCCTGGGCGATCATATCCAAATTGAGCACGACCTTGATCTTGGCCAGGGTGATAGGGGCCGGTGGCGCGGAGGCAAAGGCCTCGGAGCCCAATAAACCGGCCTCTTCGCCATCGAAGAGGCAGAACACAACGGTGCGGGCGGGGGGATGGTTCTTGAGGTATTCGGCCAGATGAAGGACCGCTGCCGTACCCGAGGCGTTATCGTCTGCGCCGCACATCACTTGGTTATTTCGAATTCCTATGTGGTCGAAGTGGGCCGTGAGGAGGATGTATTCCGTTGGGAATTGGGCGCCTGGCAAGTAGCCCACTACATTGATACCGTTGCCCCGGAGCGAGGTAAAGGCTTGGCGGAAACTTGTTCCAAATTGGGATAGGCCCAAGGTTGTAAACCGCTGTTCGAGCATCGTACGGGCGGTTTCATTCCCCGCACTGCCAAGCTTTCGGCCTCCCAGTTCCGGGGCGGATAAAGCCTTCAGGTCATCGAGCAGGGGCTGCTGACCCAGGCGGGCGAGGGTCGGTGTGAAGTCCACTGGGACAGGAGAAATGATTGCCGTGACTGCAGCCGGGCTGCTGCCACCACCGCAAGCGCAGAGCAGAAGGGCTGGCAGCAAAAGAATTGCAAGGCGTTGCTGAAGTGGGGCGGACATGGTTCCTTTTTATCAGAGCCAGGTTCGAGTCCAAATGAATCTGTGAAACTGATCCTGAAAGAACCCTTGGGGCCCCATGATCAACCCAATCAACCAGGACTCTGTACTACCGCCGCCCGTGGGTCGCTTCGCCCCTTCACCTACGGGCATTCTGCACCTTGGCAACTTGCGCACGGCATTGGCCTCTTGGCTTTCAGTGAAGGCCAAAGGGGGCGCCTGGGTTCTTCGAATCGAAGATGTGGATCGCAACCGCTGTCGTTGGGAGCTCGCCGAGCGGCAGATTCGAGATCTTGCCGCCCTGGGCTTGGAGAGTGATGGTCCGATTCTTCGGCAAATGGACCGGGGTGAAACCTATCGCGCCGCCCTATCCAAACTGCACGCAGATGGGCTCCTTTATGCCTGCGACTGCACGCGGAAGGATCTGGCCCTGATGGCCGCCGCGCCCCATGCTGAAGATGGGCTGCGGCCCTACCCAGGCACCTGTCGAGATCGCACCCTTACGGAATTGAAACCCGAAGCCATCCGATTTCGGCTCCCCAAAGGTGAAGTCGCTTGGCGGGATGGGGTGCACGGAGCCCAGGTCGATGATCCCAATCGCCTCACGGGCGATCCTCTGTTGCATCGGCGTGATGGCTGTTTCGCCTACCATCTGGCGGTGGTGGTTGATGATGGTGCCCAGGGCATCACCGAAATTGTGCGCGGCGTTGATCTGCGCAGCGTAACCGCCACCCAGATCCGTCTTCAGGAAGCGCTCGGAATCCCTCGGCCCGCCTACGCCCATGTGGCCCTGGTTGCCTCGCCGGACGGCGCGCGCCTGGGTAAGCGCGGTGGAGCTATGGGAATCGAGGAACTGCAAGCCAGCGGCCTCGCGATTCCTCAGATCCTGGGCTGGCTGGGGCATTCCCTCGGCTGCCTGGATCGGCCCGAACCTTGTATTGCCGAGGATTTACTTCGGGCCTTCGCCTGGGATCAGGTGCCTGATCAAGGCGTTGAGTTCATTTGCCGCAGGGCGGAAAAGGACTTGGACGCTTGAGAGGATTGAGCGGAGGGCAAGCCCGCCACGCGGAAGCCACCTTGCGGCGTTCCTGGGGAAGAAAGCATCAGCTGACCCCGCTCTGGAACTGGTTGAGTGAACAACATTTTGGAAGCCCTTTCGAGCGCGATGGAGGTCGAGGTGTCACCTCCCATGGAGCCGAATTGACCATGATCGATCTGCACGGAGTTGCCCGAGCGAAAGGCCCAGCGAGCATCCCATCCCGCCAAATCCGTAAAATTTGGGATCTGCACATCGTGAGCGCTTCCCCTCAGCCAGCCTTGGCTGAATAGCAGGTACCAATAAACCTGTTCTTGGTGGCTGTTTTGACTCAGGGAGAACTGTTGCAACCTGGGTAGTGGGCTCACCGAGGACCAGCGGAGTCGTGGCCGTGGGTAGGGTGCCATCAACCAGTCCACCTGAAGCGGCGGAACAGGTGTGGGGAAGGTGATCGTTAAAGGCCCTGGCAGGTCTGTGCCACCGCCGTAGATCATCTCGGAATGCTCATTTTCGAAGGCGGCAAAGCCATAGCCATAGCTGTCGCCAACTTCCCCGTGCGTCGCGGGAAAGGCGGCATAAGAGGTCAACGCCGTGCCCTCTCCCAAGTCGAAATATTGCCCACCAGATGTGAAATAGCGGACGATGCCCTGAAGGGTGGTACCGCCCCCAATGGGGCCGTAGGTGATGGCCTGGGCGGGTCCTGGATCAAAACCCTCGGTGGTGAAATCCACATGGCGCACCGCATCGCCCTTGGCCTCTCGGGCACGCTCCAGAAAAAATCGCGTAGGTGCGTGACTCACAGGATCGCTGAAGGTCCACCCCGCGAAATCGCCTCGGCCTTGCACTACCCGCGTTTGATAGGCGCTGCTGCTGCCTTCAAAGGGCAGCGTGGCGCCGCTGGTTACGAGGTACCCCGATGCCGAAGCATGCCCGCGCAGGGCTCCTTCCAGCGCGAAAAAGGTTGGGCTGGGTCCTGGCGGTGGATTGCAAATGAAGTCAACACCCAGCGATCCCGATTCCGCCAAGGTCTGAAAGAGGTAGTTCATCTGGAAGGATTGAAAGGTGTCGATGGTGCAAACGTAGCCATAGGCGAGGCCGTAGCGACCCGCGGGGTCGGTCACCGCCGCGCGATAGGTGCCCCGATTACCTTCCAGAACCCTCCATGGCGCGTCGCCGTCCTTAAAGACCATGAAGGGGAGGTTGGCCGGAGTCGAATTGGTAAAGGTGGAAATGGGCAGGAGCCGGGCCACGGGCACGGTCACGGTCAACGGCAGGGCCTTCTCGACGAAATTTCCACGGGCATGAAGGATCAGATTTCGCACGCCTGGGGCGGCCGAGAGGGGAACCTTCACCGAAACCAGAGCGTTTACCGGCTCAGCCCCGAAAACGAGAGGGGTTGGCGACACGGAGCCTGTTAGATCCGTGCCCTGCGTATCGAGAAAGAGTTCCGCAGTGCCGGCGTAGCCGTTTAGCGAGTGAACCTTCACCCGGAAGATGCCCGTCGTATCGGGCGCTACGGAGAGCGCCACCGACTCTCCGCTTAGCTCCACATCGGGCTCTGGAGGCGGAATGATCGGGTCCTGCAGGGCGCACCCAAGGGCCATCACCAAGGCCACACTGCTAACCCATTTTTGGAGGTTGCTCCGGATGACCTTCATCGACGCTGCTCCGGCAGATTGTTCTTTTTGAGCGCTGGTGTCACTACCGTACCACCGCAGCTGTCGGCTGAAGGAGCCAATCTGGCCATGCTCTTTTCCTTCGCCGTCGGGGTTGGCGATGGGGCGCACTAGGTTTAGCTTTCCGGGAAGAGGCCGATGCCGTCAAACTGGATAAAACCTTAGGAGCTGATATGACTTCCTTGAAGTATTTCCTTGCGGCTGCAGGCTTCACGCTCGCGGCCCAAGCCAATCCTGATGTGTTGATGCACCTTTCGGCCCAGGCCAAGAGCTACACCTATTACCCAAATCCTGCCGCCTCGAGGAGTGCGTTCTTGGCCACAACCCGGCTCTTTACCAAGGCAGGCAAGGACGAGAGCCTCATGGGCAAGAGCTTCACCACGAATTGGGGGATTTCTTTAGATGCCTTTGATGGCGGGGTGCTGCTGGCTGAGTTCGCGAGTGAGCCCGGCAATCCCAAGCGCGTACTGGCCCTTGGCACCATCAAGCCCTTGGAAATCCTGAAGCGCCTGAAGGCCCGCAAAGACGGGGCCGGTTGGTCCTATCGCCTGCTGCCGTCGGCCGGGGGCGAGGAACGGTTCGTGGTACTGCGCCAAGGCGTTTTGCTCCTTTCGGACCATCGTGAATTGTTAGAAGTGCCCGCTACCTTGGAAGACTTGGGTTCCCTGCGGTCCTGGATGTCGGGGCTGGATATGGTGCTGGGCACCACCCGCAGCCAACTGACCGCGGGTTTGATGCAAGCCAAACAGGGCATGGCCATGCTTCAGGCCATGCCGGATCAACCGAAGAAGGAGGGCGAGGAGAACCCCAAGGCTGATTCGGCCAATCTGGCGATTTTGAAACCGGTTTTCCAGTTCTTAGAACCCTTCGTGAGCAACCTTCAGGCCTCTGCCGATACCGCGGCTCTGGGTGTGGGTTTCCGGCCGGAAGGCGTGCACATGAAGGCGCAGGTCTTCTTCAAACCGGGCAGTCCTTTGGGGGCCGATACCAGCTCGCTTTCAGCGGGCACCCGGTTGCAGGGTTTGACGGGCATGGACCATATCACCGCGGGCGGTTTTTCGGGCCCAGCCATGGCGCCACTGGCGGGCTTAGGTACCGTAATGATTCGTGGCATGGTGGGGAAAACGGCCGATCCAGACCTCTTGAAGCGCTGGGAGGCCAGCCAGGAAATCACCACGAAAGGACTGCAGAACATTGCCTGGTCCCTGGCGATGCCGACCAAGCCGGGCGCTCCTTGGCTGACGGGAATCCACGCGGCCATGAAGGTGGCGGATGCTCGTGCCCACCTTGCGGCCATGGCCGATGGTCAGGAACTCTCGACCCAGTTGCTGAAGGCTCTGCCGAAGGAAGCCCGCCTCTCGCTCCCCATGACTTTCCAGCGCGGCATTCTGCCGGATGTTCCGAGCCTGGGCGTTTCCATGGATCTTTCGGGTCTCATGGGTGAGAAGGGAATGCCGCCCCAGGCCGGTGCGGCCATGACCATGATGCTAGGTGGCCCTAATTTTCAGATGTCCTATGGCCTGTTGAACGACACCACGATCGTAATGACCGTGGGGGATGCCAATGTTTTGAAGGATGCCTTGGCTCGGATGAAATCAGGCCAGCTTCTCGAACAGCAGCCTGCCGTGCAGAAAGCCTTGGGCATGCTGCCCGCAGGGGCGATTTACCAGATGCTTTTCAGTCCGGCCGGTTTCACTCAGGCCGCCAAGACCTTGATGGCCACCCTGGGGGGCGGCCAGAAGGTGGCTTTGCCGATTTGTTCGGATAGCCAGATTGCCGTGGGTGTCTACTGGACCCCCGCCGGATTGGGCTTCAATGGCGTAGCCCCAGTGGCGGCGATGAATGACCTGAGTGCCTTGGTCAAGGCCTTTGATTCCTTGAGCGGGGACAAGAAGGGCACTCCCGCCAAGGCCAGCAAGACCCCTGCCCGAAAGGCGAAGAAGTAAGCCACGTTGGGGGCGCAACCCTAATTTGGTCGTGAGGCATCACGGGCCGCGCAAAACAACCTGAACGGCATGGGTTGTTTTGTGCGGCCCAAAAATATTGCGACCTTGTGGTGTGAAAAAAGAGTCGTATTTTTTGTCTCAGGTCGAAATTTAAGCTTTCCGTGGGCTTGCCGAGAAAGACACTGGCGCGGGTCTGTATCCCGGCAAAGTCGGGACGCCCTCGTGCCACCGCAATTCACTGGTTTTCACGAGTGTTTCCCGTCAGGTCCCTTCTGGGGGTATCGACATGTCGCAGGGGTTGAATTGGGTTCTGGGCGAATCCCCCTCCGCGCATTCCCGAATGGGGCTGGAGCCTGGGCCCGATTCGCCACTTCCCGTGACATTGACCCGTGTATTGGTCGTGGACGACGAACCCGAAATTCTGACCCTCGTCGCAGAGTGCCTAGCTGGGAAGTTCCAGGTGATGACCGCCTCGACGGGGGAAAAGGCCCTGGAGCAGTTGTTCGTCTTTGATCCCGAGATCCTGCTAACAGATATTCACCTGCCCGATATCGATGGCATCGAGTTGATTCGCCAAGTTCTCCTGGTGAAACCGAACCTGCGAATCCTGGTGATGACCGGGTTTGGCACGCCCCAGATCCAAGACCAGGCTCTTCGGCAGGGTGCGCTGCGGTTCCTGGAAAAGCCCCTTGATCTGATGACACTTGCCGATCATCTCTTGGAAATTTCGCATCGTTCCTTTGGTTTGACTGGCGATGGGATCGATGTGATCGACCTCACCCAGGTCATGCTGCTCTGCCGCAAAAATGGCATTGTCGAATTCAAGGCGGCGGGTCGAACGGGGTTGCTGGTCTTCGAGGATGGGCAGGTGATCCACGCCTCCACCATCGAGGTTCGGGGAGATCCCGCCTACTTCGCCATGGTGCTTTGGAGGGTCGGTCAGTTCCAAACTCTTTCGATCGAACCGATCGATCCCGAGCGAACGATCCATATCTCCACGGAGATGCTGCTCATGGAGGGCGCTCGAATCCTGGATGAGCATGAACAGGCAGCACGCCAAACGGCACCCTTAGATGAAGTTCTTCCACCGATTCTCATCCCCCTGGCGGCCGAGAAGGCTGACGTCAGAACTCAATTTCAACCGGAGGTCGCAATGCTTCAAATCAAAGATCTTCTCAATGTTTTCATGAAGGAAGAAAGCGCTCGGGCCGCTCTGGTGGTGGACTGGGACGGCTTCGTGATTGAAGGGGTGGTCAAGGATCTCTCCCTGGGGATTGAAGCCATCGGTGCGGTCATTTCCACCAGTCTGGGCTCCACGCAGGTCATTGGGCGCGAACTCCAGGTGGGCAATATCAATCTCGCCATGTTCGAGTTTGAACACGGAACGGTCTTGGTGCGGGTGCTTGGGAAAAGTGGAATCCTGGCCGTACTGGTGGACCCCACGGCCAATCTCGGCCTGCCCAGGTTGCAGATTCGCAAATTGGCGCCACAACTCGAAGCAGCCCTCGGCTAAGGGGGTGGGCGATGACCAAATACGTCGACTGCCCTGATTCCTTTGTGCCCCTCTTCGAGGAGGCCGAGCGGCTGATTGAACCTACGTTTCTTGATCAGCGTTGGGACCCGACCCACGGGGCGATGCTGGTGGGCGGTGAACGCTATGTCATGTACCGTTCCCGTTCCATGGCCATTCATCTGCGAGAAGAACTCGAACGGGTGGTTGGCCCCGCCGCCGACAGCGTTATCTATCGCTTCGGCAAGGCCTGCGGAAGCGCGGATGCCGACTACTATTTTTCGCTGCATCCCGAGTTGCCTGCTCCCTTGCGGCTCGCCATGGGACCGGTGGTCTTTGCTCTGGGTGGGTATGCCATCGTCAAGGTGCTTCCCGAGAGTGCGCCTTCTCCCGACGAGAACTATCTTTTGGTCTTCGAGCACCCAAATTCTTATGAAGCTGATGCCTATGGCACGCAGGGACTCACTAGCGAGAAGCCCGTCTGCTATCTGAATTCAGGATATTCCGCTGGATGGTGCGGGAAGGCCTTTGGCCTGACCCTTGAGGTCAAAGAAGTCGCCTGCACCGCCAAGGGGGATCCCTTCTGTCGTTTTGTCATGGCCCCTCCCGCACAGCTCCGCAAACGCGTGGCGGAACTGTGCGAAACCTGGGGAATTGTGCCACCTAGGTGACTTTGCGCTTCCAGAACATCTGTGGTGCCCAGCACAGCAGCATGAACACTAGCTGACTGGCAATGAAGCCACTCAGGGCCCAGAAGGCCTTGTCCATAAAGCCATAGGAATGTAAGCCCACGCCGAGCATGTTCACGCCGAACCAGGACAGGCTCGTGATGATGTTGCCGAAGATGGCCATGACCATGATGCCGCGATCCCGCACGTAGCCCACCAACCGGGCGTGCAGGATGATGGCATTCCACAAGACAATCAGCAGCGCGCCATTCTCCTTGGGATCCCAGCCCCAGAACCGGCCCCAGGATTGGTCGGCCCAAATCCCGCCCAGCACCGTGCCCACGAAACTAAAGAGTAGGGAAAAGCAGATCACGCCATAGACCATGCCCGAGAGAGCCTTGGAGGTCTCGACATCGGATTCGCCCACGATGTGCTTGCGCAGGGTGTAGCCAATCGCAATGGCGCCCGCCAAAAATGTTCCGCTATACCCGATGGTGATGGTCACCACGTGAGTGGCCAGCCAGAAGTTGGAATCCAGCACGGCGCGCATCATCTCCATGGTGTCGCCATCCGAAGCCAGGTGATGGGCCACAATGAGCGACCCGAAACCCGCCGCCGCAGCCACTGCGGTGCCAAAGCCCTTGCGGTAGATGCGCTCCAGGATGATGCCCAGGATCACCGCGCCCCAGCCCACAAAGACGGCGGAGGAGTACAGATTGGTCACCGGTGGGCGGCCCTGCAGAATGACTCGAGAAACCAGCCCGGCTGTGTGAATCAAGGCGCCAGCCATCAGAATTGCGAGGGCGGTGGGCTGGAGCAATTCGCGCTTCCAGACCCAGGAGGCGAAGAGCACCAACAGGGCTAGCACGTAAATCACCATGCCCGCGTAAAAGGGCTGAGCTCGGTTGAACAGCAATTCGCTATCGGCTTGCTTTTGCGCTTCGGGTTGGTTGATCCGATTTTGAGTGCGCAGCTCAGCCGCTGCCCGATTGAAGGACTGGGGATCAGCATTGGCATAGGCGGCGCCGAGGCGGCCGAGCAATTCCAGCCCGGGATGCAGGGTGCCTTGGCTTGCGGCCCGAAGGGCTTCGCCTGTGTTTTTCCAGGCATCTGGATTCTGGCCGGGCAAGGGTGGCAACGGCCGGAAGAAGGCGATTTGAGCCATGGCCTCGTAGCGGTTGGTGGCCGCCGGCTGACCCGATACGCCTAGCTCGAAGGCGAGGCCGGGGCTATCCGCGAGTTGAATGGAATTCCGAAGCCGATGGTATAGGAGCAGGCGTGAATAGAGATTGGCAATGGCGTTCTGAAAGCGATCCCGCTTGGGAGCTTCGATGGCGTGAGCGGCTTGAGCCTGGCGCTCGATCGTTTCGATGTGCGGCAGGATGGTTTGAAAACTGAAATAGCGATTGGTGGTTTGAGGAACACCCAAGATGCCCAGCACATCGGGGTCATTGATGACGAAGACCGGCTGAGTGTCGGCAACCGAAGTGCGGAACATGAGATCCGCCAGCCATTCCTCCGCTTGGATGGTGCGCCCTTCGAAACGGAAGCTCTGCTGACTGCGGATGACCAGCAGGGAGTTGCGGGCCATGGCGTCCAAAGGCTTGACCCGGCCGCCTTCCAAGACCGGCAAGCTACCAAAGGTATTCAGATCGAAGCCGCGCACCTTGGACGGGGGTAAGGCCAGGATCGCGGTCACCACCAGAACCAGTAGACCCGCCAGCCAGGGGATGTATTTGGTGATTTTCATGATGCGGACCTCCGCCCCATCGACTTGCGCAGGGAAATGCCAAAGTGGAAGAGCAGGCCGAGCGTAATGACCAAACCACCTGCAAAATGGTGATGGTGTCGCCCTCGTATCCCGATTGATAGAAGGTCCGGCCCTGATACCGCAGGGGCTGGTTCATGTAGATGAGCACTTCCCGGTTATCCCCTTGGTTGGTGTTCTGCAATTGCACAAGGCTGGAAAAATTCTTGGGGATTTCGGTGCCTGGGTAGACATCGTGGCGAAATTTCTTGAGGGTGAGCGAGTAGGGCAGATACTGGCGCTGAATGCGCATGGACATTACGTAGGTGCGGCCTTCATGGACGAAGGATTGAGGCGCGCCCAATTGCGTGGAGATCAGCCAGACGCCGTAGCTTTGATTACCCGCCACGGGTTCAATGATGGCGCCGGGAAGGTTCATCTTGTTTTCGGCGGTTTCGCCAGGGAGCTCCGTCACCTTGACTGAGGCACCGACACCCCGATTGGCCAAGGGCGCATGATCCTCGGGGCGAAGTGCCGAGAGTTCCGCGTTTTTATAGAAACGCACAACCTTGATCGCCAGGGGGCTGCCGGGGAGGGGCAGGGCGCCACCCTTGGCCAACCGGGACGAAGGAATGGTAAAGACATTTTCAAAGGCAGGGTCCGACACATCGCGGATAACCAGTTCCGTGTCCCGGTAGCTTTCCAGGAAATTTACGGTCTCGCCTTCTCGAATAATCATGCGGTTGTCGACCTGCAGCGCACCGGCGACGAATTCACCGGCCACCAGCAAGATGAGGCCCATGTGGATTACCCACAGCCCGGCCTTGTTCCAGGAAAAGGTAAACCGCTTGATCATGGCGGCCGTGAGATTGGCAATCAGCACCAAGCCCACTAGGGCGCCACCAGGGAAGACCGGGATCTGGAACGTCGATCCTCTGGGACTCCACCATGCGAACCAACTGCGCATGTAGGTATTCACAGCGCCCAGGGTGCCCATCTCGACCTGGGCGAGGGTGCACAGAAACACCAGAGCCATCAGCAGTGTCAGACACGTAATGGTCAATTGCAGGGATGTCAGAGCGGCCCAAATGCGAGCGCCGATTTGTTGGATTTTAGTTGGCTGAGTCAAGGCGCAGGCTCTCCATCAATCGCAGGAATTCAGGTTTGGCTTGAGCAACGGGGCCCGCCTCGCCGACCATTTTTAGGAACCAAGTGTTGCCATCCGCTGTGGAGAGTTGACCCGTAACCATGCGGGTTTTTACTTGGCCATCACTGGAAAAATCGAACACGGCGATGGCACCGGCCTTGGCCTTCACCGTCTGCCGGGTGGCTGCCAAGGTCTTTTCATCCGTGGGAGCAAGCCCGATCTGACCGCGCCAGCGGTTCACGTTCGCCAATTCGCCGCCGGCGGATCCCGCCAAAACCACAACGGAGATATCCAATTTTCCGGCACTGGGTGCCTTGAGCGTGGCGAAGCGCATGCCGCCGCCCTTTTCCTCGGACCAACCCTTGGGCAGGGTCCACTTCAAGCCACCACCTGCCGGCGGAGGCGGCACTTCGCCAGTGCCCATTCCCATCCCCATGCCCTGTGGCATTCCCGTCGAAGGTGCGGCGGGGGTATTTTCCTTGGGCAGGCGATAGGTTTGAACCTCATCGCGGGAACAGCCCACCGTGAAAAAAAGCAAGGAGAGGCAAGGGGTCATCCACGTTAGGCGCAGCGGATTGGTCATGATTGGGATCTCCTCGAAAGCTCAGGGCAGGAAAGGGGCAAGGGTTTGGTCGATGACCTGGGCCAAGGCGCGGTCTTTTTCTGTGATGCCACCCGCATCGTGGGTGGTTAGGGTGAAACGAACATAGCCCCATCCAAAGGCAATATCCGGATGGTGGTTTAACCGCTCGGCAGGCTCTACCACAGCCTTGACCATGGAAAAGGCCGATAAAAAATCCGGAGTTTTGATCTCAAGTTGCAATGAATGAGGGCTTTCGATCCAAGTCATGACGATTCCTTATCTGAGTCCGCAGGGCCCCTGGAATCGCCCAGGGCGTTGAGTTCGGCCAATTCTTCCCGCAAAAGCCATTCGTCGGGGCAATGGGCAACCCTTTCTTCCAGTGCCTTACGGTTCGGGTGATTCTCGAGTCCGGTCTCACGGAGTTTCCGGATTTCCGTGTACAGGGCCGCCAGCTCCGGAGTCAGGGCCTCGGCTTTTCGAAGCCGGGCTTGCTGCTCGGCTTGACCGGCCGCAAAGCTGTTTCGTTCGCCGAACCATTGATCCCAGGTACCGGGGTCGGCGGGGCCACCGGCGACGCTTGGTAGATCCTGACTAAAGAAAAGCAGTCCGCGAGTGGGTAAGGCCAAGGGCTTCCCCTCGATTTCCCCGTGCAAATGCAGGACTTCATGACCACCGGCTCCAAAGCCCGACAGGCGCAGTCCACTGGGTAAATCTAGACTGAAGGCGCCTTGTGGAAGTGGCATCTCCTGGCCAAAAGCCACGAAAGCCTCGCCATGCCAGGGCAGGGGCGTGAGTGTTTTGCCCCCGCGCGAAGTCATGATCGGGCCATCCAACCGGACCAAGGCCGTGGCGAGATCCTGAGACAGGGCCATTCCGGGCACCCGCTGGACCACGCAACCACTCAACTCCAGCCCATCCGAGAGCACCAAATGATTAAGGGATTGCGAGCGCAGAGCCTCCTCGATCCCAAAATCGCCTCCGCGTTTCCAAGCCAGGGTGGCTTCAAAGGCATCCAGAACCTCGAACAACTGATCGAAATCCCGGGCGACGAAGAGCTGGGGTTGCATGGTGGTGATGTCGTATTCGGTGTCGGTGCAAACCAGGGACAAGGGCCATTTGGCCACCGCTGAGGTTAAGCAGTGCTCGGCCTCACCGATGGAGCTAAGCAAGCCGGCCCCGTAGATTCGAGGGTCTTCCAGGTCGCCCACCAGTCCGTATTCCGCTGTCCACCAGTACAACCGACTGGCGCGGGTGCTTTCGCTAACATAGCGACGGCTGGCACTGGCCCCTTGAAGGCGTTCCTTGGCACTCCTTACATCCCCAAGGGTGGAGCAAGGATCCTCTTTGACCACACTGAGGTTGCGGATGGCCTCGTACAGGGCCTGATCTTCTAAGGAGGCAATGGCCTTGAAGCCCACCACACCGCAGCGCTGCACATATTCGGCGTAGCGCGGGTCTAGCAGAATGGGGGCGTGGCCAGCGCTTTCGTGGATGATATCCGGAGCGGGTGTGTAGGCGATGTGCTCGTGGGTGCGAATATCGGCGGCAATAGCCAGCACCCGCAGCGATTGGAGTTCGGTAAAGACCGCCGGAGGCACAAAGCCCCGCACCGCCACAGCGCTCCACCCAATGCGCTCGAGCCGCTGATTCATTTCATCCAAGCTAGGGATTCGCTCCACCCCGATGCCTGCCGCTTCCAGCCCCTTCAAATAGCTGGCATGGGCCCTATCCCGCAGATGGGAAGTCAGCCGCCGCAGCACGTGTCGCCACACCGCGTGGTCCCGAGGCGTGTATGCCTCGTAATCTTGGGTAACGACATACCTCCGCAAATGGGAGGGCAAATGAGCGATGGCATATTCCGTGGACGTCATGGGGGGCACCGGCATCCTAGTGGGCGAAGGGTCAAGTGCCGAGCGATGAATCGAACTTGAAACCATCCCTTAGACTCACTAAACCGCCGGAGATTCCATGAAACTTGTCACTTTTTTGAAAAATGGCACCGAAGCCATTGGGGCCGTGGTTTTAGGCGACCGGGTTCTGGACTTCCACGCGGCGGATTCCCGGTTGGCCGTGGATATGCTGACCCTCATCCGCCGCCAAGATGAATTGGTGCCCATCGCCCGGAGCTTGGTGGCAAACCCTCCGGCGGCGGCGCTGGTCGATCTTGGCGCGATCACGCTGCTAGCCCCGGTGCCTCGCCCCGTTTCCATGCGGGATGGCTACGCCTTCCGTCAGCATGTGGCCACCGCCCGGCGCAACCGTGGGCTGGAGATGATTCCGGAATTCGATCTTTTCCCCGTTACCTATTTCACCAACCATCTGGCCGTGACGGGGCCTGGGCCGGTACAGGTACAAGATCACCATCTAGCGCGCCTGGACTTTGAGCTGGAACTCGCCATTGTTACGGGCCGTGCCCTCAAGAACGCCACACTCGAAGAAGCCGACGCCGCCATCTTTGGATTTATGGTGATGAATGACTGGAGCGCACGGTATTTGCAGATGGAAGAGATGAAGCTCTCGCTTGGCCCCTGCAAGGGCAAGGATTTCGCGACCTCTCTTGGGCCTTGGCTCGTCACGGCCGATGAACTGCCATTTGAATCGACCGCGCGGGGTGGCGTGCTGAAGGCCCGCATGACCTGCTCGGTGAACGGGCAGCGCCTTTCGGATGCCAATGCCGATTCCATGAATTGGACCTTTGCCCAGATCCTGCAGCGCACCTCGTACGGCATTCAAATGCAACCCGGCGAAGTAATCGGCAGTGGCACCGCGGGCACGGGTTGCCTCCTCGAACTCAACGGCTCCAAGATCACCGACAATCTCTGGCTCAAGGGCGGCGATACGGTCGTGATGGAAATCGAAGGCCTGGGTCGTTTGGAAAACCTTGTCCAGCATGTTCCCGAGCGCCTGGAGGCCGTGCCGGAAACCTTGGTCGGTGGCACGTTGCCCGATCTCTATGCCGATAGTGCCGCCGGGGAAACGGGGGACTGATGAGCCTTCGCACGCTGCTCGCCGCTGAGCTGAATCCCATCGAGACCAACGCCCTGCTCTGTGGCGGTATTGGCCCGCGCCCCATCGCCTTCGCCAGCACCGTTTCTCCAGAGGGACTGCGCAATCTGGCGCCCTTCAGTTTCTTCAATGCCTTTGGTTCCAACCCGCCCATGGTGGCCTTTGCGCCCAACCGCCGGGGTCGCGATGGCACGGTGAAACACTCCTACCTAAACGCCGTGGCCACCGAAGAGTTTGTGATTGCCGCCGTCAGCCATGCCATGGTGCAGCAGATGAATGTGGCCAGCGCCGAGTACCCCGATGGTGTGGATGAATTCGTGAAGTCTGGTTTTACTCCGCTACCGGCTCAATTTGTGAAGCCTGCGTTGGTGGCTGAAAGTCCCTTTCAGATGGAATGCAAGTTGCACCAAATGGTTGAACTGGGCACTGGGCCTGGCTCGGGGCTCATGCTCATCGGCGAAGTTGTCGCCTTCCATGCGCGGGAAGACTGCTTTCAGGAGGGGATTCTCCACCCGGATCGCCTGGATCTGGTGGGCCGCAATGGCGGTGCCTTTTACACCCGAGCCAGCGGCCCTTCCTTGTTTCAAATCGCCAAGCCCGTGGGCCGACCCATTGGCTACGATGCCTTGCCGGAAGTCTTAAGGCAGAGTCGAATCCTGACCGGCAATGACCTCGGGCGGTTGGCCAATAGCGCCGAATTGCCAGCGCAGATGTCCGCAGAACGCAGACCAGGAGATGCCACAACCTCTAATGAATTAGAACAGGCCATCCAGACCGCGCTGCAACGCGAAGACCTCGCCGAAGCATGGCGGCTTGTGGCATTGCGGGTAGTTCTTTGAAATCAGGAATGGTCTGATGCTGCACCCCCATTTCTGATTTTTCTTTCGGTGGCCCATCTACAGCCTTCCCCTTTCGCCCTTCTTGAGCAGAATGAGACACGCCTTCCCGCTTCACAGGAGTTCGATATGTCCGGTGCCACTGCTGGTTTCACTCACTTCACCGACTACATGGGCATGGAGGGCCTGCTCACGGACGAAGAACGCATGGTGCGGGAGGCGGCCCGAGACTTTGTGAATGCGGAAGTGCTGCCCATCATCGAAGGCCATGCCCAGGGTCAGACCTTTCCCTCGGCGCTGATTTCCAAGATGGGTGAGTTGGGTTTCTACGGACCGACCCTGCCCGAGAAATACGGCTGCGCGGGTCTCTCCAGCGTTGCCTACGGTCTGTTGATGTATGAACTGGAACGGGGTGATAGTGGCCTGCGTTCCTTTGCTTCCGTGCAGGGAGCCTTGGTGATGTACCCCATCTTTACCTACGGCAGCGAGGCCCAAAAGGATCACTGGCTGCCCAAATTGGCCAGCGGTGAAGCTATTGGTTGCTTCGGTTTGACCGAGCCCGATTTCGGCAGTAACCCCGGTG
>JAIFMW010000072.1 GCA_020048105.1 Deltaproteobacteria bacterium
CGTATTCGCATTTGGCGTGGTGACACCTTCAGGGTTTGAAGGCCAATTCCAATACCACGCCATTTTTTTGCGAGATTGTTTTTTTGAACGAACCTCGCCGAGACCATCCAATTGCATGTGACCCATAACACCAGGGTGGGCGGGGCTTTGCTCGTCGTCGCGGCAGAAAGGCCCCCATGGAATGATGAAAACATGGCAAATTGAAAGCATAAATTCCGCAGTAATGGATGGGCTAGCATGGGGTTCTTCATGGGCAATACCCTGACAAAAAATGCTGATATGAGCGCGCTTGTCTCCGCTCGGTATCGAGGCGACATCGATTTGCTGAAGGCCATCCATAACGATTCCGTCTTGGTGGAAGAACAGAAAAAGGCAGGCATCCTGCGCAAGCAGAGCCGCACCCGAATGGGGCTGTTGGCCAACGCGGTGCGCGTTTCGCCGGAGTTATTGCCTGCGGTGGCTGCTTCTGTGGCGCATATTCAGAGCCGTGTGGATGTGGGGAAGCCCCTGGAAGCCTACGTCTATGCTGAAGGCGATGTGAACGCCTTCGTCACCGAAGGGCACTCCCGCTTCCTGGTGGGGCTGTCGAGTGGCGCGGTGCAAACGCTCGCTACCGAGGAACTGGAATTCGTCATCGGTCATGAGTTGGGACACGCCTTGTTCGCCCATACAGAAGTGGCCGCGGGCTTCCTGGTGGAGAACGGCAGGGTTTCCGAAGCCAACTCCAAGCTCCTGCGCTCCTGGCAGAGGGCGGCTGAGATCAGTGCCGATCGGGTGGGTCTACTTTGTTGCGCCGACCTGGAAGTGGCGACCACGGCGCTGGTTAAGACCCTGGCGGGCCTGCCTCTGGGGGGTGCACGCTTTAAACCCTCGGATATCACCAGCCAGTGGGAATCCCTGTTGGAAGAATTGATGGATGAAGGAGCCAACGATCTTTGGGAACATTCCCACCCCTTTCCACCTTTGCGCATCAAGGCCATCGAAGCCTTCTGGTCGGCTTTTCAAGCCGGCACCGATGCGAATGGAGACATCGAGACGCGGCGTTTTCTATCGATGATGGATGTTCCTGGCCATGGGTGCGCAGCCAGCGAAACGAGCGGAGACGGGCTACTCGGTCGTTTCCTGCTTTGGGGCTGCCTGTACGTGGGCCTCGCGGATGGCCCCCTGAGCATCGAGGGGAAAGCGCGGCTGGATGCCCTCACGGTGCCGGGCGCGGACCTTGAAAACTTGCTGGTCCGAGACCCCGATCCATCCGCCCTGGCCCTGGAACATTTCCGGACCGCCAAAACGAGCCGTCGCTCTAAGCTGCGCGCTGACGAGCTGACCAGCATCATGAAACAGCTTATTTCCTTCGCTGGGTTGGATGCCCAGTTTACTGACTTGGAGCGGGCCCGCCTGGTGACCCTGGCCAAGGAACTTGGTTTGCCCGAGCGGGCAGTCGAGCTGCTGATCGAGCAGCATCAAAAAGGAGCATGATTCATGAGCGAAGATACTCTCGACGAAAAGGCCGTCATCAACCGCTTCTCTGAAGTCGCCACCCTGGCGGGCATCAAGGGCGAAATCGATGAAGATGGCGATTTCGCCGCCGGCTTCAACCTGAACGATGACCGCAGCCAAATGGTTTTTGCGCGGGCCATCAAGACCCCCGCGGGTCCCGGCGTCTGCGTGTTCTCCCATGCCGCCATCTACAAAAAGGGCGTCTTCGGCGGCATCAGCAAGAACGTCGCCATCGAACTCCTCAAACGCAATGAAGATCTTTCCTTTGCCCGCTACGGCGTGCGCGAGCGCGAAGACGAATTCCTTGTCGTCGCCAGCCTCGATACGCTCATCGATACCCTGGATCCCGATGAACTGGATAGCGCCATGTGGAGCGTGGCTTACGCCGCCGATGAATGGGAACAAAAGGCCGGGCAGGGGGATGAATTTTAATCAACTCCTCAGCGTGATTCCTGGTACCACCGCCACACCAGCCACGCACAGCACACCGTAATGCCGACCCACGCGAGCCGGCGCACGGTGGCGGCGTAAACCAGATCCTTGGCAAGCACGCCCCAGCGGCCCAGGAGCGTGGCCCAGTCGTGTTCGCCGCCGCCCACTAGGGGCAGGATCTGCTCGCGGGCATCGGCGATGTAGCGGGCGATATTGAAACCGTTTTGGAATAACCAAACACCCGCCAGCGCCGCACCTACGGCCTGTCGCTTGTACCAGCAGGACACGACCACCGCGGCTGGCACTAGCAGTTGCATCAGCGTGCCGCCCAGGAAGTGCAGCGTTTCACCAAAGGGGCTGAACAGTGGATGCCCGGCTTCGTGAAACACGAGATTCAGGCTGTCGAGGATGGGAACCCAACCTTCCTCGCTGGTTACATATACCAGCAGCACCAAGGCCACTGCAGCGAAGGCGCTCAGCAGTTTGGGAAGCGTCACCTTTTCCCAGGGGCTTTCCCAAATTTCACGGAGATGGTCGAGGGCTTCAGAGAGCATGGCCTATCATCTCGGAATTTCGATGCGGGTGCCTATTCGCGGCAAGCCGTTATTGGGGTCTCTCTGAATATTTTGTTAACAACCCATTAACAACCCGTTAATACCGCTGCTGTATCATGCAAACATCCCAGCCGGTTTTCCTAAGATTCGTCGGCGATCCATTTTTGTGATCTTGGGGACGGTTTCCCTCCGGAGTCGATATGCCCAAGTGCCTTTCTCGTTCCGTGCACCAAAAGGCCCTTGGCTATTCTTTCCTATGCCTGGTCGGGTTGCTGAGCCTAGTCTCCTGCGGCCCCAAGGCTAAACATAACCTGCCGCCATCCATGCGGAACGCGACCTTCAATAACGATGGCGTGCCCTTCAACGGCGCGAAAAATATCGACCTGCTGGCCTTGGCGGGTATCCATGATCCCGAAGGCGGGGTCTTGACCATTCGGGTGAATCGCACGATCTCCGGCGCCGATATCGGCACGCTGACCGTCGCGGGCACTTCGGCCACCTTCGTGCCCCTGCCCGGTGTGGAAGGCAGGGCGGTCTTCGAACTCGTCGCGGTGGATGCCTCTCAAGGCGTGTCACCCCCGGCCACGCTTACCGTGGATCTGGTCGATACCAAGGCTCCCGTGCTGGAAGCGCCCAGCTATTCCATCACGACCCTCACCAACCTCGATGTGAGCGTGGACATCAAAACGTCCGAGAAGGATTCGATGTCCGCCCCCACCGGCTGGACCCGTGCGGGGATTACCGGCGTCTGGACCTTCAGCCGCACCTACACCGCCAATATCACGGGCGACCCTTTCACCGTGCAGGACCGTGCGGGCAACAGCACCACCGTGAATATCACCATCGCCAACATCGATAAGACCGGCCCCGTGGTGGAAGATGCCGCCTACGCCCCGGCCCAAGCCACCAATCAGGATGTGCTCGCCACCCTCCGCAGCGTCGAAGATCTGGCGGCCCCCACCGGCTGGGCCAAGAGTCACAAAGCGGGCGGGAAATACGCCTTCACCAAGACCTTCGCCGCCAATGCCACGGAGACCGTGTCCTTCTTCAATGCCATGGCCAACCGCACCGATAAGGTGGTTGCCATCACCTGGATCGATAAAACGGCCCCCGCCATTGTCACCTTTGCCGATGCCACCACCGCCAACGCCAACATCACCCGCACGCTGCAGGTGATGGCCGATGAAAGTGGCACGGGCTACCTCTGGTTCCCCACTTCCATCCCTAGCGCCGATCCCACCGAGGCCGAAGTCGTTGCCCACGCCACCACGGATGCCACGGTGCTGACCCTCACCAAAAACGAAATCAAGGAGCACCCCAAGACCGACCTCCACGCCGAAACCGACTACGTCGCGTTCCTGGTGCTTGAAGATGCCGTGGGCAACCGTTCCGCCCTCCGCAAACTCAGCCTGCGCACCCAACCCAATCCCAATGCCCCCACCGATAATCCCGCCCCCACCGGCCTGCAGTCCGGCAGCGATCTCACCATCAGTTGGGGCTTGGCCGATGCCGATGGCAAGCAATTCGGCAAGGCCGAACTCCTTAGCGGCGGTAGCGTTTACGCCACCAACAACAACGTGAGCGGCACCAGCTCCGTCACCTTTACCAGCGTGGCTCGCGGCACCTACACCGCAATCGCCTATGGCGCGGCCCGGAACGGCACCACCGGCCAATGGGTAGCTGTCATCTCGCCCGCCGCGCCCATCCTTCAAGCCAACCAAGCCCCCGTCCTGCCCGCCACCATCACGCTACCCGACGGATTAACGGGCGCGGGCTACGCCCAAACGCTTCCGGAAGCCACGGACGCCGATGGCGACATCCCCACCTATGCCCTGACCGGCACCCTGCCCGCGGGGCTCAGTTTCGCCCCCGGCAACCGCACCCTATCCGGCACGCCCACCCAGGCCGGCACCTTCCCCCTCGGCTATCAGGCCAACGATGGGCAGGGCGGCACGGCCTCGCGCACGGTGTCACTCACCGTGGCCCAAAGAACCTTCGCCATCACCGCCAGCGCCGGAGCGGGGGGCACCATCAGCCCCAGCGGTACGGTGGCGGTCAACCAGGGCGCCAGTCAGGCCTTCTCCATCGTGCCCGCCACCGGCTACCACGTAGTGGATGTGCTGGTGGACGGCTCGAGCATCGGCGCAGCAACAAGCCGCACCTTCAACGATGTGCAGACCACTCACAGCATCACCGCCACCTTCGCCATCAACACCTACGCGATCACCGCCAGCGCCGGGGCTGGCGGCACCATTTCGCCCAGCGGCGCGACGACCCTCAATTTCAACAGCGGTCAGATCTACGCCATCGCACCCAATGCCAATTACCGGGTGCTCGATGTCTTGGTGGATGGCGTTTCGGTGGGCGCGGTAACCACCTTCACCTTCAGCAACGTCTCGGCCAATCACACCATCGCTGCCACCTTCACCATTGGCAGCGCCTGGAGCGAAAATTCCGGCT
Organism: Deltaproteobacteria bacterium; assembly: GCA_020048105.1. Taxonomy (GTDB): domain Bacteria; phylum Acidobacteriota; class Holophagae; order Holophagales; family Holophagaceae; genus JAYREN01. Next base: position 4,944 of record JAIFMW010000072.1, read on the forward strand.
GGATCGATGCCTTCCCCACCGGGGGCGGCGTGACCTATGCCAATGGCCGCCTTGCGGGTTATGCCTGGGGCGAGAACATGGGCTGGCTGCGCTTTCAGGGCATAGTGCCCCCGGCTTCCGGCCCCTACCCGAACACCGATAAGGACAACTGGGGTGTGAACGTAGATGGCAGCGGCAACCTATCGGGCTACGCCTGGAGCGAAAACGCCGGCTGGATCGACTTCGGCGCCACCGGTGGGAACGCCCAGATGGATTTGGCCACGGGCTTGCTGAGCGGCTACACCTGGAGCGAGAACCTAGGCTGGATCAAGCTGGCGGGCATGACCACCACGGGCACGCCGTACCACGTGCAACTCAAGCTCTGACCCGGAAAAAATCCCGCCCGCGATGAGCAGCGAAATACAAAAGAGCTTGGCCACAAAGAACACAAAGCCCATTCCTGTTTTTGTCTCTTATCCGTGTTCATCCGTGTTTATCCGTGGACCCATTTTTTTGAACAACCGCTTCCCAACACCAAGTGCAAGGCCATTCAAAGCGCAGACCCTGGAAATGAATCCCAATGAAACCCAAAAATCAGTCCACGGATAAACACGGATGAACACGGATAAAAATTGAAATTCGGAGTGCCCCATGAAACTGCCCCGCCTGACCCTGCTCCTGACTTTGGCCCTGGCCCTAACCGCGCCCTTGGCCACCGCCCAAACGGCACCGCCGGGGCCGCCCACCAGCGCCGCCAGTGCGATGTTCACCCTGGAGGATCTCTGGAACCGGCTGAAGCTGGGCACCCCCGGCACCCTGCGCACGGGCTCCTTCGCGGAACCCACCGGCGCGCCGGGCGTGAAGACCATGCACACCCTGAACGAACTCATGGGCGCCGCGCCCAGCGTGGATGATGCCAACGGCGCCACGGCGGGCCAGGTGCTCACAGGCACGACCTTCTGGGGGCTGCGTTCGGGCGGCTGGGGGCTGTTGAGTGGTGCCATGGCCAATAACGGCGCCGTCACAATCGCCCCCGGTGCCACCGCCCAGACCATCCCGGCGGGCTATCACAACGGCAGCGGCACCGTGGCCACCGACGCCAATCTGGTAACCGGCAACATCAAGGCCGGTGTGACGGTCTTTGGCGTGGCGGGCAGTACGAATGTGGTGGATACCTCCTCGGGCGATGTCGTCGCGGCGGATATCCCCACGGGCAAGAAGGCCTGGGTGAAGGGTGTGGAAATCACCGGCACCGCGCCGATGGCGCCGCAAAGCGTGACGTTCAGCTATAACGGCACGGCGAAGGATCATCGTGGAACCTTCTATGGCACCGACGGCAGCGCCCAGACCTGGACCGTTCCCGCGGGCGTGACGAGCGTGACGATCGAGTGCTGGGGCGCCCAGGGAGGCGGCAATCCGACCAACGGGGGACAGGGTGGCTACGCCAAGGGCACCCTGGCCGTGACGGCGGGGCAAGCGTTCCAGATCTGGGTAGGAGGCCAGTCAGGAATTCTGAATTCAGGCGGATTCTCCGGTGGTGTCAGTGGGACTGCAGACACCGATATGAAGGGTTATGGCTTCCCCGGCGGTGGGAAAAGCACCGTGCAACTGAATGGACAAAGCATCATCACGGCCGGTGGTGGTGGGGGAGCCGCACTCAACCTCTGGAATGGCTATTTAGGGTCGGACTTGTGGATCTCTGGTGGCAGTGGCGGTGGCCCGGAGGGTAGTGGGTTTTTTTTCACCACGAATGCGGCTGGCGGCGATGGGGGCGGGGAACCTCCCTACAGTCCCGGAAGGGCCAACCTGTATACAGGAAGAGGGGGGCCGGGCTACCTGAACCCGACCCTGACCAACGCCAGCATGGCCAGCGGGATGCGCACCGGTCATGGCCAAGTGGTGATCACCTACGTCAATCCCTGAACCGGGCTCGGGACGCGGCGGTCTTCGGCGGCTGCGCCATCAAGGTTCCAAGGCTCTGGGCCAAGGATTTCTAGAAAAGGTCTACGAAAATGCGTTGGCCCACGCATTGAGGAAAGAGGGGCTCCAAAACTGGAAATCCGAAGACTGGTTCCAGGGCCTTTTGGGTCGCCGGTGAGGGCCGGTGAGGACGGTGAGAAGGAAGAGCAAAAAGGCCTTTCGCCGGTGATGAACGGCGATGAACAGCGATAAGAAATCAAACGATGACCGATGCCTTTGGTGCTTGGAGTTCCCCATGAAACTGCCCCGCCTGAATCTGCTCCTGACTTTGGCTTTGGCCCTGGCCGCGCCCTTGGCCACCGCCCAAACGGCGCCGCCGGGGCCGCCCACCAGCCCCGCCAGTGCGATGTTCACACTGGAGGATCTCTGGAATCGCTTGAGCGCAGGCACGGCTGTTACCAAGCGCACTGGCCCCTTCACCGAACCCACCGGCGCGCCGGGCGTGAAGACCATGCACACCCTGAACGAACTTATGGGCGCGGCGCCCAGCGTGGATGATGCCAACGGCGCCACGGCCGCCGATGTGCTCGCCGGCAAGACCTTCTGGGGGCTGACCGGCGGCGCTTGGGGCCTGAAGACCGGCACCCTGGCCCCCCAGGTGACCGGTGCCGATATCACTGGCGCCAACGGCCTGCTCAGCATTCCCATCCCCAACGCCAATTACACCGGCAAGACGGCCACCGCCAGTGATACCAATCTGGTGACCGGCAACATCAAGTCCGGCGTGACGGTCTTTGGCGTGGCGGGCACGGCGCCGGTGCCCACGGGCGACGCGGCGGCGGGGGACGTGCTGGCTGGCAAGACGCGGGGCCGTGGCCATCACGCCGGGCACCAGCGCCCAGGCCATTTCGGCGGGCTACCACAATGGTAGCGGCAGCGTGGCGGGGGACGCCAACCTGGTGGCCGCCAATATCAAGGCCGGCGTGACGATCTTCGGCGTGACCGGGGCGGGCGTGGCGCCCGCCATCACCACGCCGCCCGCCAGCCAGACGGTGATTGAAGGCCAGGCCACCACCTTCACGGTCACAGCCACGGGCTCGGCGACCCTGCACTACCTGTGGCGGAAGGATGGGATCAACGTGGGCACCGATTCCCCCAGCTACACGGAGCCCTTCCCCCGGACCACGGATACGGGCAACAGCTACACCGTGACGGTGTGGAACGCGGTGAACAGTGTCACCAGCAGCGCCGCCACGCTGGCGGTGAACCCCCTGGCCATCACGCTCCCGGGCGGCCTGCCCCTGGCCATGAAGCCCATTCCCGCCGGGACCTTCCAGATGGGTGAGGCGGGGATCGCAACCCCCGTGCATCAGGTCACGCTCAGCCAGAACTTCTACATGGGCACGTACGAAGTGACCCAGGCGCAGTGGGTAGCCGCGATGGGGAGCAACCCAAGTTCCTTCACCGGCGATACGACGCGCCCCGTGGAGAAGGTGAGCTACGACGACATCACCCCCTTCCTGGCCTGGCTGGAGACGAACAAGGCGACCATCTGCCCCAATGCCCCGGCGGGCTACGTCTTCCGCCTGCCCACAGAAGCGGAATGGGAGTACGCCTGCCGAGCAGGCACGACCACGACGTACCACTGGGGAGACGACGCGTCCGGCACCCTGATCGGCAGCTTCGCGTGGTATTCCAACAACAGCGGCTCCACGACCCATCCCGTGGGCACGAAGGCTCCCAACGCCTGGGGCCTCTGCGATATGGCCGGGAATGTGTGGGAGTGGTGCCAGGACTGGGGGGCCGGCTATACGGCGGACGCCCAGACGGACCCCGTGGGACCCGGAAGCGGGTCCACTCGCCTGCTTCGCGGTGGGCTTTGGTTCGGCGACGACTCCTACTGCCGCTCGGCGTACCGCCACTACTACGTCCCGGGCTACCGCAGCGGCAACCTCGGCTTCCGGGTGGTGTTGGCCCCGCCCAGGACTTGATCTTTACCCTTTTGCCCTCTGGCGCTTTGCCAAGAGGGCATCCTGGGGGGGCGGGGGGCCTAGGCCCCCGCTCGCCGCAGGCGATCGAGTACCAGGATGAACCCCTATGCGCCCCGCGGTTGACCTCCCCATCCAGCAGAAGACCTATGACCTGGTGCTGTGGTACCTGCCCATCCTCAACAAATGGCCCAGGGATCACAAATTTTTGCTCGGAGATCGCATTGGCGCGGGGTTGTACGACCTGTTGGAGGAACTGGTGATCTGTCGCTACGAGAAGGAGAAACTGGAGCGCCTGACGCGGCTGAATGGCCGCCTGGACCTCCTGCGTCAATTCCGGGAACGGCAGGGTAGTGATCACGTATTGAGCCGGATCGGTGCGGGTCCAATGGTTTGGCCATGTCGGCGAGCGATGTTGTTCCCCACGCCTGCTTATGGCCCTTCCCAATGAGAACGCAGCTCCTTCTTTTCTCACCGCCCTCACTGGCCCTCACCGGCGAATTTTTTTTTGGATGGCACCCATGACTGAAAACGAGCCATTGACATCGCATCCTTGGTTGCGCCATTGAGGGTTCCAAGGCTTTTAGATCACCGGTGAGGGCCAGTGAGGGCCGGTGAGAAAAAAGACAAAAAAGGCCTTTGGCTAGCGATGAGCCGCGAAAGACAAAAGGCAAAAGAGCTTGGCCACAAAGAACACAAAGATCACAAAGAAGGCAAATGAAATGAACGACACGAAGCCAAACGACACCCCTTCGAGCCATGCTCTTTTGCGTTCTTTGTGGCCATTTTTTTAGGCTTCCACAAGCCCCCCAAGCCCACTCCTGTTTTTGTCTTTTATCCGTGTCCATCCGTGTTCATCCGTGGACCCATTTTTTCGAACAGCCGCTTCCCAACACCACGTGCATGGCCGTTCAAAGCGCAAACCCTGGGAATGAATCCCAATGAAATCCCAAAAGCAGTCCACGGATGACCACGGATAAAAAAGCCTGGCTTCGGCTTGTCCCAGCGGGTTCCAACACGGCCCCAAGGGTGCTGCGTGGTGAAAAGTAGGAACCACGGAATACACGAAAAAAACAGGACCAGAATAAAACCTTGGAGCGCCCCATGAAACCGCTCTAGAAATTCCAAACACCCGCCAGCGCCGCCATCGTTATGCTTCTGGAATCATGGTGCAAACGTTTCCAACCTCCCTTTTCAAAGGCCGCTTTTGGCGGGTGGTGCTTTTACTCATCGTTCTGATCGGCGGTCTGGTGGTATATGAACGCCAACGCCAGCGAACGGGGCCGCTCACCTATCGCATCGGCACCGTGGATCCGCGCTTTGGGATGAGCCGGGAGGAATTTGGGGAAGCCATCGCCAGCGCGGCGACTCTTTGGCAGCAGGCGGCTTCGAAGCCTGTTTTTAGGGCCGATAATGCCGAAGGTGCCATGGAAATCAATCTGATCTACGACTACCGGCAAGAGGCCGCGGATCGGTTGAAGACCCTGGGGCTGAAGATCGAGAACACCAAGGGCTCGTACGACGAGATGAAGGCCCGCTTCGAAAGCCTAAAGCAGGATTCCGATGCGCAGAACGCGAAGTTGACCCAGGATTTTGCGGACTACAACGCTCGGGTGGTCGCCTTCAATGGCCGCGCCACGGACGCTCGACGGCAGGGCGGGCTGGATGAAGCAGCGGCGATGCGGCTTGAATCGGAGCAACGCCTTTTGGGTCCCCAAAAGGAAGAATTGGTCCGCCGCCAGGAAGAATTAAAAACCTCGCTGGAGACCCTGAAGAACATGGCGGCGGTCATCAATGAATACGCCGCCAACCACAAC
>JAIFMW010000075.1 GCA_020048105.1 Deltaproteobacteria bacterium
CCCTTAGCTCGCCAGGCTTTGGACGACCTCAAACTTTGATCCACCCAGGAGAAGACATGCGAAATATTCAGCGGGAACGTGGCGAAGGCAAGGTCGGCTGCATTGTGAGCCTTTTGGTGCTTGCCATTCTGATTGGGGCGGGAATGAAGGCCGTGCCGGTTCTTTACTCCAACAATGAACTTGCAGATGCTATTGAAAGCATTGCCTCCCGAGCAAGCATCCTTCCTCTTGCGACAGTAGAGATTCAACTGCGAGAAAAAGCAAAAGAACTCGCGATTCCTGAAGCCCTGGCACCAGGGGCAATCGTTGTGACGAAATCGGGCGACCATCTTTCTGGCACCTGCACCGTGCGCGTCAACTACACCCGCAAAATCGATTTTTATGGCCTATATACCTATCCGGCAGTCACCAATATGACCAAGAATGTTCCCTACATGGACGCACGCTAGAATTCGCGGCGACAGGTGCTTTCCGCCTCACCCAAAAAACATGAAGCAAGGTTGTTCTCATTAAGAATGAACCCACGAACCGGGCCTTGCTGCTTGCGGCTCAATGTCACGGAATCTCGAAGCTCCAGGGTGGGCTCGAGGCAAGTGACACGCGGTGGATGCGTGAAATCCTGAGAAATCTGGGAATCCCGGTGGCTGTCAACGGTTCGGACTGGGAGGTCCGAGGCGGAAGTAAACCGAGAACCGATGCCACTCTTTGGCTCGGAGCCTCTGGAACCACGCTTCGGTTTTTACTTCCCTGGCTGGCACTTCAATCGAAAAATCCCGTATGTTTTTCGGGTGAACCGCGACTCTTCGAACGCCCGCTAGCTCCTCTCTTGCAGGCGCTTGAGCCCCTCGGCGTCCAATGGGAAACCACCGGACAGGGAGGCATCCTGCATCCGGTCATCCAAACACCGGAAAGCCTAGATCTTCGAATCGATGCCTCTTTGAGTAGTCAGTTCCTTTCGGGGTTGGCCCTCGCCGCAGCTGGCCTCACAAATGGCGGTACCCTCCGCTGGAATGGAACTGCGGCCTCCGAGAGTTATTTGAATCTCACGGCTCATTGGCTCGCTCGCTTCGGGTGTGAGTCCCACTTGGAGACTACATCCTGGGCCATCCCGGGGAGCCAACTGAAAGCCCAACAGTTAGTCCTTCCTGGGGATTGGAGCGGTGCGGCGGCCTTCCTTTGTGCAGCTGCCGTGACAGGACGAACCTTGCATGTCCACCCGCTCGACACCCAGGATGCGCAAGGCGACCGGAGCCTTGTAGAGATCCTGGAAACGGCAGGGTGCCAGGTGGCTTGGGACCAGAACACCCTGATTCTCTCGGGAACCCTCAAACAGGGTCTTCATGCGGACCTAACTCGCTGCCCCGACTTGGCGCCCGTACTCGCCGCAACCGCAGCTCTGGCACCGGGTGATTCAGTATTCACCGGGCTCGAAACACTTCATATGAAAGAATGCGATCGGCTCGATGCAAGCGCGGAACTCGTCCGCTGGCTGGGTGGCCAGGCCGAAATTGTTAATGGGTGCGCCTTGCGTATTCGCCCCGGCCACGCAAATGGTTCACGGGCTCCCTTTGATCCCCGGAATGATCACCGAATGGCCTTTGCCGCCGCCGTGGGAGCCCTTCGGCGTGGGGGTGATCTGATTGATCCCGAGTGCGTGACTAAAACCTTCCCGAGTTTCTGGAAAACCTGGGATGCCATGCTGGATGGATTGGGATGAGTTTACGAGCCTCGTGGCTCGGCTCCTGGAATGCACCCTGGAATCTGGGGCGAGGACGGCGGTGGAACGATTTGTCCTGGGCCCTCGCGTCCATATCCCAAGCTTGGCTTCTGGGTGGCTGCCACGGGCAATGGCCCCAAGGGACCTGGATATCTGAGAAAACAGGGCCTCGCATCGAACCCTTGCCAGGGTTTTCACCCCTGCCAGACCCTCTTTGGATTGCCATGCTCCGCCATGGGAGCAAAGATATCCAGGCTGATCGCCGCGGAAAAAAAGAAGACGAACTGCGAGCTTGGTGTTGGCAAGCCCTTTTGAAGGGCGATGGCGCGCCCTGGATGAGTCTTGGAACGGTTCTTTTCGAGCGCACAGAGCGGCTTCGGTGGATTCCGCTGCTCGGTGCCGTAGACGATGCCGGAACACTAAAACTACCGCCATTCCAGGAACTGCTGGTTCCCCAATGGCTTTTTAATCTGCCCCCGGGCTGGTGGGAAACCTTGCTGCGCGGTATGGACAGTTTTGGCCGCTTACTACCCGAAGCAACGCCCCCCCGCGATCTTCCCTGGGCTGACTTATTTGCCGAAGGCCCTGCCGCCTTCGAACCGCTCGTTCTTTCCGAGTTGCCCGAGCACCTGAAAGCTCTCGCGAACACAGCCTGGTTGCATCCACTCCCCGGGGGGCGTTTCATGCTCGACCCTCGCCTCCGCGCCTGGGCCCGTGGACTCGGCGCCTGTCCCGACGCCCTGAATCCCCTTTCTAAACCCTCCCTCGGCCTGGGCCACCCACCAACGGCAGTTCTTCGTTCCATCCTCGATGGAGACTGCCCTGCCGCTGAAGGACTGCCTGCCGCCTGGAATACCGCCATTCAAGAGGACCTCGGCGGCCAGGCAGCCAAATGCCCTGAGAGCTCCCTTGATGATCCGAGTCTCGATCGGTTGGCGATGCGTTGGGGCGCGGAAGCACCCGAGCCCGCCCCGGGGTACCCGGAATGGGGCACATTCGTCCATCCTTCTGGAGATCCCTTTCATTGGATGGCGGCAGGGCGCCGGGCCTTCCACGCCCAGGCGATGGAACCCGCGCTGCGGGCCTTCACCTGGGCCCACGCCCACTTTTTGCGCTTGGATAGCCCGTTTTGGGCCGAGCGGGCCGCCGCCAATGCCATGCATGCCGCCCTTTATTGGGGGGATCTCCCAGCCATGATCCAATGGCGCGCAACCCAAGGCCCAGCGCCATCCCCGTTCAAGGAACTTGATGAAGCCCTGCTGCTGGCCATGCGAGATGAATGGGATCAGGCACTCCCGATTTTATTAAAAACGGCTGCCGACTACCCAGATTACGAACAATCCTGGATGCTTTTGGCATTGCGCGGACTGGATCAAGGGCAAGAAGCGTTGGTGGAGCAGTCACTTCCACATCTCAAGAATCCGGGTTCAAAAGCGCTCTTCCACGCCTTTTTAAAAGGCTTTCCAGGCCCTCCACCCAAGGACTTGGATGAAGAACTGGGCTTGATCTGGCGTTATCACTTGGCTCTGCGAGATCCCCTACATTTGGATTCTTTTTGGCGCCGTTGGCAGCCTTGCCCAAACCAACCCATGCGGCTACAAACAGGCCTGGGATTACTCGAAAAACGCCCCTCGGAACGCACCGCAGAGAGATTGTTACAGCTCCAGGTTCTCGCGGATCGAGCCGGATCCCCTTGCCATCAGCAGCGCCTCAAGTGCCTATGGCCAACCGCTTCCGCCACTGCCCCTAAAAACCCGACCCAACTCGTGAAAGAAGCCCTCAGTCGCCGCAGCCTTCCAGCCTGGATCATTTGGGGAGCATCCGATTCGCCAACCACACTTGGACACGGAGCGCCTCCGCCCCATGGAGCCTTAAGCCGCCTCCATCGCGATGGGGCGCTGGCTCCCTTTGAATACGAAGGCCAAATTTGGCAAGGCTTTCCGCTTGAGTGGGATGGATCCGTGGTCGGCCATGCCATGGTCTCCCTCGCTCCCAACGAACCTCCTAGCGCCTGCTCGGATCTTCAATTATTGGCCCCTTGGATCGCTCAGTTGCTTCCTGGTGCCGGGTTAGGCCCCCTTCCCGAACCAGGCAGCCTGCTGATGGATGGTTCCGAGCCCATGGCCTCCCTGATTCGAGAACTTAGTCGGGTCGCCCCATCGGAGCTAACCCTCCTTATCTTGGGTCCCACGGGGAGCGGGAAAGAACTCACGGCGCGCGAAATCCATCGTCGCTCCGGTCGCACCGGGCCCCTCGTTCCAGTCAACTGTTCGGCCTTTGCCGAAACCCTTCTGGAGACCGAGCTCTTCGGCCATGTAAAAGGCGCCTTTACAGGGGCCGATCGCGACCGTCGCGGTGCCATCGAAGCAGCCGATAAGGGCACCCTTTTTCTGGATGAAGTGGCCGATATGTCGCCCCGGATTCAAAGCATGTTTCTCCGGGTCATCCAGGAGCGTGAAGTTCGGCGCGTGGGCTCCGATCGCCCGGTCCATGTGGATGTCCGCTTTGTTGCAGCGACCCACCGCCCCTTGGATAGTCTTGTGGCATCCGGCGCGTTCCGCCGCGATCTGTTGTACCGATTGCAGGGTTCCGTGCTCTGCCTGCCTTCGCTCCGCGACCGCCGCCACGAGTTCCCCTATCTGATTCCTCGTCTACTTTCCCAGGTCGCCAAGGAAGCCAAACGCGAACTGCCGGAACTCGCACCGGGTCTTGCTCATGCGCTCTCGCGGCTGCCCTGGCCGGGTAATTTTCGCGAACTCCGGCATGCCCTCGAGCGGGCACTTCTTCGCTGCGGCAAGGGAACCCTGAGGCCAGAGCACTTCCCAGAACTCCTAATCCCCGAAGCCCGAGATCGAACGTGGGAACAATCCACCCGGGATTTCCAAAAAAGGCTGCTGATTGAAGCGCTTCGCCGCCATCAGTTCCGCGTCACCGACGCGGCCGAAGCCCTGGGTATCACCCGGCCTGCCCTTTACCTAGCTGCCAAGCGTGTGGGGCTCGATTTGGTCGCCGCACGGGAGGCTTGGGGCCGGGAAGGGGCCTAGACTCTTCTCCCAAAACTCCGCTCAAGCTCACCCAGCGCAAGTTTCTTGATCACTGGTCGACCGTGCGGACATGTCGTTGGCACCTCACAGGCAAGCAGATCCTGAATTAAACGCAGAGCCAGCTCGGCGGGAAGGTAATGGTGTTTCTTGATCGCTGCACGACAAGCTAATTCCGCGTTGAGCTCCTTCCTGAAGGTCTCCAGATCAACACGACCCGTCTGCTCAAGGCGATTCAAAAGATCCTCCAGCAATTGCCGAGGGTCGCGATCCAGCAAAAAATCCGGTAGGCCACGCACAACGATGGCATCATCGCCGAAGACCTCGCATTCCAAGCCAACCCGATTCATCTCATCCAAAAAAGGAACCAATCGAGAGAGCGCAGCTGGTCCCAGATGTGCCACCACCGGCGGCATGAGCGGTTGAATCGACGGGATATGGCGGCGCAGGAAATGGCGCTCGAACAGGATGCGCTCGTGGGCCACGTGTTGATCGATGATCCAGAGTTCGGGCCCTGCTGCGCTCCGAATTTCAGCGATCAAATAGGTGGCATCGAAGGCTCCCAGATAGGTCACATCCACCGGGTTGGTTAGAGATTCAGCAACGCGACCCGCCTGCGGTGCAGCCCGGTAGGTTTGGTCCAATCGATCCTCAAAGCCTTGGGGAAGAGGGCTGAAATTCGGGCCGCTTTGCTCACCCCAGAGGCGGGGATGCTCTGCGGAAATGGGTTTGATCTGTGTTTCGAATTCAGGTTCCAGGGGTTTCGGTGGCAGCGCCAACACAGAAGGGAGTTCGCCCTTCAACTGAGCCCATGCCTCACGCAGGGCGCGACTCACCCAGGGAAAGACCCGATTAGGTTCGCGAAAACGCACTTCGGCCTTGGTGGGATGCACATTCACATCGACAGCTTCCGCAGGCATGTCCAGAAACAGCACTGCGGCCGGATAGGAACCCTTCGCAAAGTAGCCCTGCCAGGCCTCCGAAAGTGCCGCCAACAAAAGGCGATCCCTTACCGAGCGGCCATTCACAAATAGATAAAGGTGATTGCGATCGCGAAAGGAAAGCTCTGGCGCAGAGACAAAGCCTCGTATGCGCCAAGGCGCATCGCCTTCACGAAAGGGCACTAGGCCAGCGAATTTCTCGCCCAAGAGGGGCGCGAGGCGGCCTTCAGGGTCCTGCAATGGCGGCAAGACCAAGTCGGCACTGCGGTCCGTTCGAATGGTCCAGCGCACCTGGGGGGTGGCCAACGCCATCCGCGTGACAACGCCCCAAAGATGCGCGTGCTCCGTGTCGGAGGATTTCAAGAAACGTTTTCGAGCCGGCAACTGAGCAAAGAGATCCCGCACTGTGACCGTGGTTCCATGGGATCGGGGAGCTGGTTGCACTTCTTTGATGACCCCAAATTCACTGCGAAGTCGGTGCCCGGCACCCTTGGCCTCCGCGCTGTGCAGTTCAAAACGGGTGACGCTGGCAATGGATGGCAACGCCTCACCGCGAAACCCAAAACTCGTCAAATGACCCAAATCCTCGGCGGTGCGCACCTTGCTCGTGGCGTGGCGTTCCAGGGCCAAAAACAGATCATCACGACCCATGCCGCTGCCATCATCCGCAATCTCGAGAAGACGCTTCCCGCCCTCCTCCCAACGAATCTCCAAGGCCTGGGCACCTGCGTCCAAAGCATTTTCGATCAACTCCTTGAGAACCGAGGCCGGACGCTCAACCACCTCGCCCGCAGCGATCTGGTTAGCGACTTGATCGGAGAGAATGCGGATCTTCGACATTGCCCCAGTCTGGCAGGGAATCTAGAGCTTAAGGTCTCGCACGAAGCGTCTCACGAGACCCTCGAATCGCTCCGCAGCGGCAGCACCCGCCTCCAGCACTTCGGTGTGAGTCAAGGGCTGGGGCAACATGCCTGCGGCCATATTGCAGAGGCAACTGATCCCAACCACCTTCATGCCCTCGTGGCGGGCAACGATCACCTCCGGCACCGTACTCATTCCAACCGCATCGGCACCTAAGGCGCGAAAGGCCCGGATTTCGGCTGGAGTTTCGAAACTCGGGCCGGTCACGGCAAGGTAAACACCCTCCTGCAAGCGCTGATCGCAGGCGATGGCAGCGGCGTGAATCTGGTGACGAAGATCCCGATCATAGGCTTCGGTCATATCCACGAAGCGCGGCCCGGGCTCAACATTGGGGCCGATCAACGAATTGGTACCTTGCAGATTGATATGGTCGCTGATGAGCATGAGCTCGCCAACTTTGTAATTCCAGTTCACGGCACCCGCAGCGTTGGTGTGCAAAACGGCTTTTACACCTAAATGGCCGTACATCCGCATGGGAGCTGTGCAAAGGGCCATGGGGTGGCCTTCATAGAAATGAAAGCGTCCTGCCTGCAAAACAACCTTTCGGCCTTCGATCTCGCAGAAGATCATCTTCCCCGCATGACCCAAAACGGTCTGTTGGGGAAATCCGGGGATCTCGGTAAAGGGGATGCTGACCCCAACCACCGCCTCGGCGCAATGGGCCAACTGGCCAAGTCCAGAACCCAGGACGATGGCCAATTCTGGGACAAAAGGAGCGCGCGACTTCAACGCCTGAAAAGCAGCCTGCACATCCATTGGAAACCTCTAGTTTTGAGCGATCAGCTTGAGTGTTATCGGAAGATCGGGTTGACGCACTGCCGGGCTGAGCAAGCGAATCTGAATGGATTGGTAGGTAGCGGTAGTCGCGTTGCCGGTCAGGATGAAATCATCCACGATTGGCGCCGCGCTGCTGAATACGCGTATGTTTCCACCTGCCATGACTTCGATCTGGGCTCCTGGCGGAATTCCCCCAGGGGTTTCCACGGTCATTTTGTACTTCCGATCCTTGGAGAGCAGACATCGAGCTCGGAAGATTTCGCTTTTGGAAAAATTAGGAAAAACGCCGAGCCTGTTTACATGTGAATTGGCCATGCTGAGGATGAAAACGGGAAACGGCTTGGCAACAAAATCCGGATCGGGGCCAAGGTCCAGCAAATAACCAGCCTCGGTTCCCGTCGTGGGACGAGGCCAAGTGATGTTGAAAGGACCGAGCAACGTCGTCAGCGCTGAATCCGTGAAGATCGTGGCTAAATCTACGGTATCTCCAGTTGATTGGGCTTCTTTTAGGCGGGCAATTTGACTGTAGATGCTGATGGTATCCGTGGGATTTCCGGCAGTGTCCTTCAGGAATACGGCCGAGAAGAAACGTCTCGAAACGATGGCGTCGAGCTTGGCCCAATCCGAAGGCACACCGGGAGAAGGAAGCGTGTTGGCCTTTAGCG
>JAIFMW010000062.1 GCA_020048105.1 Deltaproteobacteria bacterium
TGCCTCCAACTCACCCGACATCCCAATGAGGGCGAGCACGAGCACGAGCGGCGATAGTCTCATGGGGCCTCCCAGGATTAAGAGAAGTGGACGAGTGGAATTAAGAAGCCTTCTTGGGGATTTTGCCCCAAGGCGGACGGATCAGGGTTCCCAATGGTAGCGAGTCTCAATTGACTCACCAACGATTATCGGTTTTTTCTCAGTCCGACCACGGGGAGTCAGGCCATGGCCAGGAGACGGTGCCACGCCTTCCGCCTTCTTTCCGAAGAAGACGCACCGGGCCCAGGGACATTTCATGGCTAACGGCCTTGAGCATGTCGTAAAGCGCCAGTAGGCCTGCACTAACACCCGCCAGCGCTTCCATTTCGACGCCGGTCCGGCCCTCGATGGAGACTTCCACCCGCAACCAGGCGCGGCCTGTTTTCGGTTCCCAGTGATGGGCAAGGTTGACCGCATCGACAACTAAAGGATGGGCCAATGGAATCAGATCCGAGGTCCGCTTAACACCCCCCACGGCAGCGATTCGTACCACCGACCAAGGATCGCCCTTGGGACCGCCGCCCTTTTCCAGGGCCTCACCACAAGCCGGGCAAAGTTCCAGGCAACCTACCGCCACGGCGCGACGTCGGGAAACCCCTTTTGCGGAAACATCCACCATGGTGGGGCGACCCTCCGCATCCATATGGGTTAGCTTCATGGAGTCACCATCGCCAAAAGAATATCGCGAAGGGCAGGCACATCAGGGGCATAGGCTCGGGGACCGCAGGCTTCCAGGGCCTCTCGCCCGTAAAAACCATGACCCACCGCCACGCTGGGCACTCCGGCTCGGTTGGCCATCTCAAGGTCAAAGGGCGTATCTCCCACCATCAGGGCCTGGTCTGGCTTCAGGCCATGGGCGGCTAAGCAGATTTCCAGGCTTTCGGGGTGTGGCTTGCCGAAACGCACTTCGTCAGGTGTGATCAGGGGATTAAAGCAGGGAAGCCACCCGAAGGTCTCCACCTGCCGTCGCAGGGGAAGGCCTCGCTTGGAGGAAGCAATGGCCATGGGAATACCCTTTTCGTGCAGTTCTCGGACCAGTGCATCCATTCCAGGAAAGGGCACCAACAAGTACTCGTTGGCCATCCAGTCGAAGGTTCGGTAGACCTTTAGAACTTCCACGGGATCCAAACCCAAAGGCGCAAAGGTCCGTTCGAGGCCTTCTTCCACGGGAAGGCCAACATAGCGCAACCACTCCTCCCGCAGACCGGGTCGATCCGTAAGGCCTAGACCCGTCAGGGCGTGTTCCATGCCGGCCACAATAAGCGCGCGACTATCGGCCAGCGTGCCGTCGAAATCCCAAACAATGAGCTTCACCGAGACCTCCAGGGTTCCAGGATCGCATGAAGCGATTCAGTCACCGCTTGGCAAGGCCTCGGTCTCGGTGCCGAAAACCCCTTCCCATTTGGCGATGACCACGGAGGCTAGGCCATTGCCAATGACATTGATGGTAGTCCGGGCCATGTCCATAATCTCATCCACGGCCAATAGCATGGCAATCCCCGCATCCCCCGGCAGGCCAAAGCCGCCAATCGTGGCGGCAATGATGACCAGCGTTGCCCTGGGAACCCCGGCCACCCCCTTCGAGGTGAGCATGAAGGTGAAGACCATGGCGATCTGAGTACCAAAGCCCATAACCGGGTAAAGCCCCGGGTTAGCCGCATGGGCGGCCTGGGCGATGGTCATGGAGGCTAGCACCAAATAGAGAGTGCTTCCATCCAGGTTAAAGCTGTAACCCGTGGGGATTACAAAACTGGCTACCCGGCGCGGTACGCCGAATCGAACGGTTTCCTCCAGCAACTTGGGCAAGGCGGCCTCGCTGCTGGCCGTGGAATAGGCCGTGAGGGCCGGATCCTTGATGGCCTTCAAGAAGCCCCAAACCTTCACGCCACACATCCACATAACCGGCATGAAAACCAAGACAAACAGTGCCGCCAGCGCAAAGTAGAGGCTGCCCACCAAGAGCGAATACTGCTTGAGGAGGTAGAAAACCGCAGGCCAGCCTTCATAGGTCACCCCATTGACGACGTGCCCGGCGGACATGGAGCTGACGTTGTAAGCCATTGCGCCAAAAACGCCCAGGGGCGTCAGCTTCATGACCATGTCCGTGTACTTGAACATCGTCTGGGCCACGCCATCGAAGAAGGAGAGCACCGGCCGCCCCTTTTCCCCGACCTTGGTGAGCGCGATGCCAAAGAGGGTGGCAAAAATGACGACGGGCAAAATATCGGCCTTGGCCGCATGCTCCACCACATTGCTGGGGAACATGTGCAAAGCAATCTCCCAGCCCGTTTGAGCCTTGGCTGCCGCCACGGCGGTATGGGCCGAAAGGTCCATGGGCAAATGCGCGCCGGGTTGTAACCAGTTGGCAATACCAAGACCCAGAAACAGCGCGATGGTGGTGACGATTTCGAAATACAGCAGGGCCTTCCCGCCCATGCGCCCCACGGCCTTGATATCCCCGGTCTGGGCAATGCCCACGATGATCGTGGAAACCAAAAGCGGGACGATTAGGCCCTTTATCAGGGAGATGAACGCCTTGGAGAGGAATCGGAACAAATCGTAGGCAATCGGGTGTTGGTCCTTGGGCAAAAAACCCCCGAGAACAACGCCCAGGATCAACCCAAGGAAGATGTAGAACGTGCTCGACCGGTAGAAAGGCTTCTTCTCGGACATAGGTACCTGCAGAAAAGGGCAGTGTCCCATGCACGGTAGGTTTCGCGAACCCCCGAGTCTTCTACTCAATCACCTTGCTTGGGGTCGAGGGGATTGAGCCCGCTCGCTTCATATCGGGGAAATATACGGCTACGCAATCAGGACAAAGGCCATGAGTGAATTGGGCCTCCAGATGCCTGCTCAGGTAGCCCTCCACGGCTTCCCAATAACCGCCATCGTCTCGAATCTTTTTGCATCCGGCACACATGGGAATTAAACCTGAAAGCTGTTTGACTTCGGCAAGGGCGCGTTCAAGCTCCTCGATGGTCGTTTCGAGCACTGCCGTCTTGAGCCTGACGGCCCGACGCAAGGCCAAAGACCATAAGAGAATGGCCAGTAATCCAAGAACGAGAGTGACCATCAGCACACTCGGCAGCGCCCGCCGAATGGCCACCTTGAGCGGAAGCTCCGCCGCTTCCAAGGATCCCAAATAATGGCCATGCAGTGCGTCCATGCTGCCGTTCTGTTTGGCAAGGAAAAGGCCTTCATTTAGTTTGGCCAAAAGCGGATTGTTGCCCTTCTGTACCGCGAAGCAAAATCGGGTCGGAAACAGCTCGGAAGGCACAACCTGGAGGTTTTTGATTCCGCTGGATTTTTGGTAGGAAAGCCACATTAGTTTGGGAATAACGGCGCAATCGACACTGCCTTCCGAGAGTTTTTGAATTGCCTCTCGGGGAGACACTGCTCCGTGGACCTTCAAACCCTGGCCCACCAGGTATTCAAATAAAATATCGCCCTGTTCCGCGGATATTTTCCTTCCGGGAAGATCCCGTTCAGAGCGAATGCTCTGATCACCGGCGCGGGTGAGCAAGCTGTAGGTCAGAGTTGAATGGGGGATGCTGAAATCGACCTTTTTCAGGCGTCTTTCGGAGGATGCCATTCCGGTCATCACATCGATTTCCCCTCGCTCGAAGGCGGCACGGAGTTCCTGCCACCCCATGGCATGGAATTCCACCTCCAGTTGCTGGGACTTGGCCACGGCTCGGAATAATTCCACGGTATAGCCCTGGGGCTGGCCCGAAGAATCAACCCATTCAAACGGCGGGAAATTAGCGTCGACACCCACCCGCAGGCGCGCTCCCTCCTGGGCAGAAATCGTGCATGGAAACAGAAGGAACAGGCTCAGCAGGAGGTATTTGACCAATGAAGCAGCACGGAAGTGCAAAGGAAACCGAAGCACTCGCAAAAGACCTCCTACACTCGTTTTTTGGTGGGCGAGCCGCCCCAAGCATCCGAGCAAATCCTAACCAGGTCAACACGCCGGTAAACTCGAAGCCTCCAGCCTCGTATATGCCTCATCCAGGAGATTCCCTTGATCGCATTCCAAGACCTCGAGGTCCGCTACGGAGATACCGTGGCCCTTGCCAATCTCAGCCTCGATCTGCAGGACGGTATTGTCGGCCTTCTGGGGCCCAATGGCTCCGGCAAGTCGACGCTACTCAAGACCCTGCTGGGCCTGCTCTCCCCCGCCAAAGGCACCGGCCAAGTGCTGGGCGTGGGCCTGGGCAGTCCCGACGCGGCGCGCCTCCGGGGTCGCATCGGCTATATGCCCGAATACGACGCCCTGATCGAAGACGTCAGTGCCTTCGAGCAAGTGGCCTTCTGGGGCGAATTGTCGGGTCTACCCGCCGATTCGGCCCGGGACCGCGCCCATGAGGTGCTCTATTTTGTGGGCCTTGATGAATCCAGGTACCGCCACGTCTCCGGCTACTCCACCGGCATGCGCCAGCGGGTGAAGCTGGCCCAGGCCCTGGTTCATTCCCCAGAACTGGTCTTCATGGACGAGCCCACCAACGGGCTGGATCCCGAAGGTCGTCGCCGGATGCTGGATCTGGTGCTCAAGGTCCGAGCCGAACTCGGCACGGGCGTAATTCTGGCCAGTCATTTATTGGAAGACGTGGAACGCTGCGCCGATCAGTTGGTGATTCTTGACAAAGGCCATCTGAAGGCCTCGGGCTCCATGGCGGGGCTGCGGAAAATGTTGGCCAAGCGCTTCGAGCTGCGCTTCATGGATCCCCTCAGCGACACCCAGCGCATCAAGCTCGATGAACTGGGCCGCGTGCTGGATGATCACCACGGTCTGTACGATCTCGAACTCAACGGTGACGCCACGGATGCCTTCCGTTGGGCCAACCAAGTCGGAGCAGTGCTCGTGCAACTTACACCGCGCCATGATCGATTGGACGAAGTGCTGATTCGGGCTCTGCATGGTGACGTTGCGGCCGTGAAGGAGGGGAACTGATATGCCCATCTATGCCCCCTCGCTTCCACCCCGCCCCGCCCTGGATCAAGGTCTTCCTGCCGCTTTGGTCATCGCCCGCTTCGATATCCGACGCGTGCTTAAGCAGCGCGTGGGACGGTTCTTCGGCTTCATGTTCGTTGGAAGTCTGCTAATTCAGCTAGCAACCCTCTACGTTCGTCATCTGCTTAGAACCCAAAGCGCCTTTGGAGGCGTTAGGGACTTCGCCGCCCAAGTTTTGCCTCAAGGACCCGAATTCCACGCGGGGATCCTCACCATGAGCGGTTGGCTCACGACCCTGCTCTGGTTTCAGGTCGCGCTGGTCGGTGGCGGCCTTGTCGCGAGGGACTCCCTCTACCGTATTCGCCCACTGATGTACGCCCACCCTGTGCGCCCCCTGGATTACCTGGCCGCCAAGGGCCTTTTCGCCGCAGGTTTGCCCTTCATCATCTTGCTGCCCTTCGCCATTCTGCCCTGGGGTATGTCGCTGCTGATCGCTGGGACTAGCGGACCTATTTCGGTTTGGGCTCCCCTCTATTTGGTGCCTTCCGCCCTGTTGATCGCTCTATTGATGGGAGCCGTCACCCTTGGCGCCTCGAGTCTCGCCGCCTCTCCCAAAGCGGGCTTCGGTTGGGTGCTGGGTATTTCTCTGGGCGCCAATGCGCTTGGTGGCCTGCTCAGTGGCTTGCTCCACCAACCCGCCTGGATGGCACTAAGCCCCCAGGCCCTGGTTCAAGCTTGGCCAGCCTTACTGTGCCGCGTCACTGACCCGCCCTTGGATTGGCTCCCGACCTTGGTTGGAACCACTGTTCATCTTGTCCTGTGGACCTACATTGCTGCCCGCCGCACTCGCCCCTCGGAGGCCGTCCTATGACCGCGACTGTCTCCCTTGAACGTGCTTCGCTTCGCTACGGCGATATTCTGGGCCTTTCCCCCACCACCTTTGAACTGCCCGATGGCGGCGGCATCACGGGGCTACTCGGCCCCAACGGCGCCGGGAAATCGACGTTGATCCAGTTGCTATCGGGCCTCCTTCCCCCTTCGGGCGGCGAGGTGCGAGTCTTCGGACAGGTGCCCTTCCGCAATCCCGCCGTGCTTTCTCGAATCGGCCTAGTGCCCGAAGGGGACCGCTTCCCAGTGGGTCTGCGCGGTCATCATTGGCTGCGCATGATGGGCGAGCTTTCGGGTCTTTCGGGTAGCGCACTGAACGTCGCCATGGCCTCCGCCCTGGCCGCCGTGGGCATGGAAGTGAATGGCAAGAAGCCCTTTTCTGAAATGTCCAAAGGCATGCGTCAGCGCATGCGCTTGGGCCAAGCCCTGCTCCACGATCCGGAGTTTTTGATCCTGGACGAGCCCTTCAACGGCATGGACCCCGAATCGCGCTTGCAGCTCATGGAGTTACTGCGCCAACAGGCCTTGGCGGGTCGTCGCATCCTGGTTTCTAGCCATATTTTGGGCGAAGTGGCCCAGCTCACGGATCGCATCCTGCTCTTGTTCCGCGGCAGATTGTTAGCCGAAGGCAGCGTGGCCGAGATCCGGGAGCTTTTGGATCGCCATCCCGTCGAACTGCGTATTGGCGCGGAATCCGCCCAGGCTGTGGCTCGCTGGGCCGTCGAGCATGACGAACTGGTGGCCCTGCGCATGGAAGAGTCCGGCGCCGTGCTCGCCGTGCGCAATCCGCGTTCCTTCCTGCCCAAGCTTCAGGAAGCCGTGCTGAGCGGCGCCTTGCCGCTGCGCTCCCTGGATCCCATCGACCTCAATCTGGATGCGGTCTTCCAGTTCCTTACCAAGGATCACGCATGATCGCCCTTCCGACTCCCGCTCGCACCATCTCCGCGCTGGTTCGGGGCTATTTCCCCCGTGTGCTTCAGATCCGTGGTTGGGTCTGTGCCCTGCTCGTGGTTCTCCCGGTGCTTCTCAGCTTCGTTCTCGCCAGCATCCTGCGCATGCAGCAACTCTCCTTTGGCAGCCAGGAAGCCCTAATCGTCTTCCACAAGGTGCTCGCGCAATTGGCCCTGCCCATTCTGGTGCTGGTCGCCGCACCCGCCGGGATTCGCGAAGACATGGAACAGCGCACCTTGCCTCTGGTACTTTCGAGGCCTGCACCCACCTGGATCCTGCCCTTCGGCAAAGGATTGCTTTGGTATGGCTGGGGCGCCCTTTGGATCGTGATCGCCGTGGGTGGTATGGCGGGCCTCGGCACTGAAATGGCCAGCCTGCCCTTCATGGCCGCCGCCTTGCTCGCCGCCTTCTGGGCCGAACTATCTTTCATGACCTTCCTCAGCCTGGTCTTCAAACGGGGCACCCTCTGGGGCGCGCTGTACCTCCTGATCTGGGATCCCTTGGTGCGCATCATGCCCGGCAACCTGCAGCGCCTGACCTTCATCCACTACATCGAAAGCATCGCTGGCAGTCGCGGCAGCAGCGTGGGCACCTCGCAGCTGCTTGCCCAGGAACAGATCACCACACCTTGGTACCTCGCCATTCTGGCGCTCTTCCTCTTCGGTGTGCTCTGCTGGGCCGCCAGTGGTTGGAAGTTGCAGCAAACGCCCATTGGATTGGCGGGAACAGAAGCGGAGGGGTAGGGCCGGTTACACTATTCCCATGACCGAATCCTTTTACCGCACCACCACCCCTTCCGGCACCGAAATCCTGATCGAGCCCCTTTCTCACGTGCGCAGTTGTTCGCTGGG
>JAIFMW010000163.1 GCA_020048105.1 Deltaproteobacteria bacterium
CGGCAACAGGCTCGAAAGGGCCTGCATTTCTCCATCCGTGGTGTACCGGCTAAGGCTGAACCGAATGGTACTGAGCGCCAATGCGGGTTCCACCCCCATGGCGCGTAGCACATGGCTGGCCTCTTTCTGACCGGTCGTGCAGGCACTTCCCGTGGAAACGCAAATTCCCTGCTGACTCAGGCGCAGCAGCAACGCCTCTCCCTCAAGACCTGGGAAGGCGGCGAAGCAGGTGTTGGGGAGCCTCGGTGAAGCCTTCCCATGAATCACGGCATCGGCAGCAAGTGAAGCCTCTAGCGTGTCCCTTCGCGCACCAACTTCGTCCATGCGGGCAAGCGCCACTGCGGCGAGTTCCGCCGCCTTCCCGAGTCCCACAATCGCGGGCAGGTTTTCGGTTCCACCCCGCCGACCCCGCTCCTGATGACCACCTACCAGAAAGGGTTTCAAGCGAACGCCACGCCGAATGAACAACGCGCCCACGCCCTTCGGCCCATGGAATTTATGGCCGCTGAGATTCACCAAATCCACCGGCAACCGACCAAGGTTCAGAGGGATTTTCCCCACCGCCTGAGTGGCATCCACGTGGAATAGGGCGCCTTTGGCTTTCACCAAGGGCGCGATTTCATCCAGCGGAAATACGACTCCGGTTTCGTTATTGGCGGCCATCACTGAAACCAGGGCCGTGTCGGGACGCAGGGCAGCTTCAAGTTGCCCCAGATCCAAGCGCCCTGCCCCATCCACGGGCAGCACTGTAACCTCGGCACCTTGCCGCTTCAGCCATTCCACCAAGGCCATTACCGCGCTGTGTTCAACTGCAGTGGTGATGAAATGGCGCTTGGTGGGAAAGGCCTCGAAGACTCCGCGAAAGGCATGATTGAGCCCTTCTGTGCCACCGCCGTTGAAGACCAATTCGGCGGGCTGGCAATTCAACAGCGAAGCCACTTGGTCCCTAGCCTGAACGAGGGCGCCCTCGGAGAGATGGCCCAGCACATGCCCCGAACTGGGATTGCCATAATGCTGCTGAAAAAAGGGCAGCATGGCGTCGACAACTTCGGAGGCCATTTGTGTGGTGGCGTTGTTATCGAAGTAAACGATGTCCATCATCGCAGGCGAACAAGATAGGCCGCTCGACTGCGATCAATCACTTCCCACACACCTTGCTCGGAGGGAGCCAACTTCGGCCAAGCGTCGCAATCAATCAGAGCCCACACCGGCTGGGTGGGGGCTGCGAGATGCAATCCCTGAGCCACGGGAACCAAATCGTGAAGATCTTCATGAAACCAATAATTTCGTTCAGCGGTGGGAAGGCGGTCTTTGCCAAAGGTCAATTCACCCGTCCCTCCCACAATGATCACGCGCTGACCAGTAAGATAAGGAAGGTTCTGAAAGTAGTAGCCCGCGCTGATCCACTGAACATTTGCGGGCGCCTTGGCAATCAACCAGGCGCTGGATTTGTCATTTCCAAGAGCCTGTTTAGCCGCAAGGCTGAGCAGAAGCAGTGTGACTGTGATTCCCGCCATCCAACGCGCTGTCGTGAGACCCGTGGGACGGAAAGCCCAAAAGCCCAGCAGAAGAAAGCCCACACCCACGCCAAGCACCCAAGGCGTGCCCACGGGCGATTTAAGAAGAAAGGGCACCACGAAAGTGAACAGGAAACCCAATACCAGCAGTTCGCCGCCATGGCGGCGGAGCGAGATAGGTTCGTCTTCTTCGTTTTCCAGAGCGCAAGCCAAGGCCAGGAGGGGCACCAGCGCAGGCAGAACGTACTGCGGCAATTTGGAGCCAGAAAAGGTGAAGAAAAGAAAAGGAACCGCAAAGGCCAGGAGCGTAGCCGCCACGATCCATCGATGCAGGGCGGCGCCTTCTGCTTGGGGCCCCTTCCTTCGTCGGACAAAGACCCAACCACGCTTCAGACCAACGATGGTGTTGGAGAGCCAAGGCAACAACCCCACTAAAAGAATCCCCACGAAATAGAATTTGTCGACCAAGGGATTATTAGCGCCTTGCCGCGCGTGCTGATTCGTGGTGAAACGAATGAAGTGTTCGACGACAAAAAAGAAATAGGCATGCCCAGGATTAGCCTTTTCCACGTACCAAAACCAGGGCACAGCTACAGCCAGAAAGACCAGCCAGCCCAAAGGGTTAAAAAGGGTGCCGAGCACGATCCGACGCAACTTCCCATCACTCCAGGCAAAGGGCATGGAGGCCAGGATGATGCCGCCCAAAAGGACCGGCGCAGCCAACCCCTTGGTGAGCAGCGCCAAGGCCACAGCAAAAAACGCCCCCAGTGTCCACCCCAGCGAAGGACGCCCGGAATAGCGGGCCGCCACCGCCTCCACGGCCAATACGAAGCTCGCCACGAGAAAGGCCGAAAACAGCGCATCCAGCGTGAGGATCTGCCCGCTCACGAACCCTAGAAGAGAGCTAGCCGCCATGAAGGCAGCCCAAACCGGTCGCCGGGCCCCCAACCGCCGGGCCAATAGAAAGGCAGCGCCCATGGTGATCAGAGTCGCGAGAGCCAGGGGTAGACGCGGTGCAATGGCATTGATGCCAAAGGCCTTCATGCTCGCCGCCGAAAGCCAATACTGCAGAGGCGGTTTTTCAAAGTACAAAACGTAATTCAGCCGTGGGGTTAGCCAGTCGCCTAAGGCCAACATCTCGCGGGGAATTTCCGAATAGCGAGCTTCGTCCGGTTCCCAAAGCGACCGCAGAAACAGCGGAACAAGGCCCAGGAAAAGCCAAGTAAAGAAGAACTGGAGGCGTTCGCGTTTGCTCATCCCTATAGAGTACCGGCTCCGCCGGGCCCTACCAAGCCGAGTCACCGCTGCCAGAAAACCTCGTAGTGATGCAGGTAGGGCTCCGCCTCTGAGTCCGGCGCCAAGTAGTTGATCCTGACGTCTCGTGCTCCCGTCATTTCCATGGCCACTTTCAGCCAAGCCGACAGGCCATCTCGAAACCAAGCCTCTGGGTAGCCTGTGCCCCGGAATGCAAGGTTGGCCACACCCGCTTCCAGATGGACCACCTTCACTTGCCCGCCCCGGTGGTAAAAAGCAAAAAGCCTCGGAACGTTTTGGAGCAGCAGCCCCGGTGAGGCCAGGCGCAGAATCCATTGCTGGACGCCCCCGAGAATTTCTCGAGCGGTGTCTTCTCCCCGCTGGAGCGTATCTTCGATGCCACGCCGCCGAACCCAGGCCTCGCTCAGTTCCACGGCCAGCGTTGTTTCCACCCATTCATAGAAGCCAATGGGCTTCAGAAAACGAGATCGGCATTCGGGTGTAACCGTATCGAGAAGTTCCTCCCAGGCCTTTTCACCACCCCAGGCAATGGCAGCCGTCCGGACCTGGCGGCTTACCGGACCCCGTTGATGGGTGATGAGAAAGCAGGCGCAAACCTCCTGCGTGAGTGGATCCGGGGAGGAATTATCCAAGGTTGGGTGCACCACGATTCCAGGATAAGCCAGGATCCGTTCAAGACGAGTGCCGAATGTCGGCACTGCACCAACGGTAAATCACGATTGCCAGGCAACCTCATAGCGGTGGAGATGCGGCTCGGTGGCTGGATCCGGCGGGAAGTAAGTCACCAACACACCTGGTGATCCCGTCATTTCCAGGGCAACCTTCAGCCAAGCCGACAGCCCATCTTGAAACCACGTGACAGGGTAGCCCTGGGCCAGCAGTTGAAATTCGGCCCGACCAGGTTCCAAGCGGGTTAGATCCAAACGCCCTCCCTGATAGTAGAACCCATAGATGCGTGGAATGTTTTGCATCAGGAAGGTGGGGGAGGCTAAGCGAAGAATCCATCGCTGCAGATCGCCTAGAATTTCGCGCGCGCCGTCTTCTCCTCGCTGGGTCATATCATCGCCGCCTCGCAGCTTAGCCCAGGCCTCATGCAGTTCCAGGGCAAGTGACGATTCCACCCATTCGTAAAAACCCGGTTGTTTCAGAAAACGAGATTTACACGTCGGCGATACCGATTCGAGCAATCGCTCCCAGGCGGGTTCACCCCCCCAAGCCAGGGCGGCCACCCGAATTTGACGCGTGACAGGACCACGCTCATGGGTAATTTGGAAAGGCGTCAACTCGGTTCCCAACCATGGGTTTGAGGCAGAAGAATCCAAGGGGCGCGTCATCACCCTTTCAGTTTAATTCAAGCCCTGGATTGATACAGCAGGAGAAGGTTGTCCTAGCCTTCCGTTTCTACGACCTTCTCAAGTGCCTTGTGCTCTTCCACAAAGAAATCGAGAGCCTTTTTGAGAGAAGCCTTCATGCCGACCTTGGGATCGAACGCAAAAGTGGCCTGCATGCGCTTGATGCTGGGGGTGCGACGCATGACATCCTGGTAGCCCTTGCCATAGAACTGACCGCTGCCGGTTTCAATGACGGTGCCTTCGGGAATGCCGCGTTCGAGACGGAAGGGATGTTCCTTCCAGATTTCAATCATCATCTCGGCGATCTCGCGCACGCTCTTGTCGTTGTCGGGATTGCCAATGTTGAAGATCTTGCCATCGGCCTTGCCGCCTTCGTTGTGAAGGATGGACATCAGGCCATCCATGGCGTCGTCAACATCACAGAAGCAACGATGGGCGTGGCCACCATCCACCAGGTTTAGGGGCTCGCCGTTGAAGAGGTTCCAGCTGAACTGGGTGACGAGACGGCTGCTGCCTTCCTTGGCGGTGTTCAAGCTATCGAGTTTGGGCCCCATCCAATTGAAGGGTCGGAATAGGGTGAACTTCAGGCCCTTCTGGAAACCATAGGCCCAGATCACGCGATCCAGCAGCTGCTTGGAGGTGCTGTAGATCCAGCGGTTCATGGGAATGGGGCCAGTGATGAGCGTGCTGGTTTCCTCGTCAAATTCCGCATCGGTGCACATGCCGTACACCTCGGAGGTGCTGGGGAACACGATGCGTTTGTTGTATTTCACGCAGTGACGAACGATGCGCAGGTTTTCTTCGAAATCCAATTCGAACACGCGGAGCGGATCCGTCACGTAGACCTTGGGAGTCGCGATGGCGACGAGGGGTAGCACCACATCGCATTTCTTAACGTGGTACTCGATCCACTCCTTGCTGATGGAAATATCGCCTTCCACGAAATGAAAGCGGGAGTCGTTCAGATGCTCGGCCACCTTGTTGCTGGCGAGATCCATCCCGTAGATCTCCCAGTTCGTATCCTTCAGGATGCGGTCCGTGAGATGGGAACCGATGAAACCATTGACGCCGAGAATGAGGATTTTCACGAGTAGCTCCATTTTTCAACAGATCAGTGTAGCAGCGCCCCCTCAGGCTCACAGCCCCGAAGGGTTCGAGGGCGAACCTAGCCACCGCCCAACCATTCGCTTAAAGGCCCGTTCCCGGCGCACCTGAGGCCGGTACCCCGAACAAGGCTGCACTTCCCGCTCGGGGCACGCCTCGCAGGGCCCACGCCAGGCACCCCGTCGTCGATAGGCCATCATTGCCACCGGCAGTGCAAGGCAAGCGCCCAGAATAAGGACCAGGCCCCACACACCCGCGTGTTGGAGCCCCTGCAGCCCAAGGAAACTCGCCATCATCGACGGCAGCATCCGGTTACCAACCTTCCCAATTCTGCGCAACCAGGACCAGTGAAAGACCATCCCCACCCAGAGGAGGGTCAGAATGCCTATCGCAAACAAAGCCTGGAGAGATAGACGCGGACAAAGCCAACCCAGAAGCGCCCCAATCAATGCTCCCAGCGCAACGAGGGTGCAGCCTTTGCAAATCCTCATCCGGCCGAAGCGAAGCACTTCTCCTTCGTAGGCGTTGCAAAGAGGATGATGTGCAAAGCGATGGAAGGCATGGGCGCCCTTCGCCAAGCGATCGATTCGCCGAGCGGTTGCCCAAGGAATCCGGCTCACCTCTGGATGGGCCTCACCACCACGGCCGTGCCATAGGCCACGATCTCGTTGGTGTTCTGCATCAGTTCGCTGGAATCGAAGCGCATGGCCAAAACAGCATTGGCCCCCATCTGCCGAGCGTGCTGCTCCAGCCGGTTCATGGCTTCGTTGCGGCTATCGTTGGCCAATTCCGTCAGCATGGTGATCTCGCCACCAAAAATTGTTTGGCAACCCGCGCAGGTCGTGCCCACAACACTGCGGCTCCGCACCGTGATACCCCAGCAGGGCCCGATGGTGCGTTCGATTTCAAAACCGGGAGGCGGCTCGAAGGTCGAGAGGATGGGCATCTGGTGAATGATGATGTTGTTCGACATGACGCCTCCTAGCGTTCAAACACGGTGGAAAGGAGTGGGCTTTCAAACATAGCCTGGGGAGAAATGACCGGCTCTTCCAACGGCAGCTTGTTTCCGTATCGTTCTCGCATTTTCTTCTGAACTGCAGGATGGCTCAAATCAAAATCCTTGAGCCGCTGCAGGTGACCAAGCTCGATACCAGCGCCTTCCTTGTAGATCTTCCAAACGAGTTCCGAACAATAAACACGGCGGTCATCCCATTCGAAGGTCAAATCGTAGGGCTTCCCAAGCAATCGCCTCCCAATTTGCCGCATGCGGGAAAGGGTCTTTTCATCCAGGTGTTTCGCCGCATCCTTGAGCCGCTTAACGACCACATGGCCGCCCTGGCCACGCCTTACCCATTCGTTGAGAGGTGTTAGACGCACCGGCTGAACGGCCTCGAACACCAGCCACCCTCTCTTTTCCCGCACCAACATACCCATATGACTCCAGCGGGAATGGGTAGCGATCTGAATGGCCTGACTCTGCGTGGAACGCGAGGTCTGAAATAGCACATCTCCCTCTTTCAACCCCACACGATCCCCATTCAGCCCCTGCCCGAAACATCCAGAAGCCACTGCCAACAAACAACCCATGAGCACTTTTATCCGTGTCCATCCGTGTCCATCCGTGTTCATCCGTGGACATAGTTTTTCTCCCTCTACTCGTACCTCAACGCCTCGATCGGATCCAACTTGGAAGCCTTGGCTGCGGGATAGAGCCCGAAGATCACACCAATCAGTGCAGGCACTCCAAAGGCTGCCATGACAGCCCAGAGGGGAATCGTGCCTGCGACTCCGAGCATGGCCTTGCCCAGGGCCGCACCGGCGGCAAAGCCGATCACAATCCCAATGGCGCCGCCAAACACGGCCAATAGGGCTGCTTCAATGAGGAACTGCAGCATGATATCCCGCCGCCTGGCACCCACGGCCTTGCGCACGCCGATCTCGCGGGTACGTTCCGTGACGCTCACCAGCATGATGTTCATGATGCCAATGCCACCCACCAGCAGAGCGATGCTGACCATGCCGCCCGCCACCATGCCAATAACGCCGGTGATATTGCCGATGATCGAAGCAATCTGCTTGGCGCTGAAGACCTGGAAGCCCTCCCGTTCCTTGGGCTTGAAGCCCTTGATGCGGCGCAGCGAATCCTTCACCATATCGACCCCATCATCCACGTTGATCCTTGGATCTAGGCGGGCCTGGAACATGAGCTGGCGACGCTGAAGATCCGAAAGCATGGCCGTGCCTGTGGATAGCGGAATCATCATGTTGTTGTCGGGATCCTGGCCCATGGTGGTGCCCTGTTCTTCGAGCACACCGATGATTTCCAAACTCAGCGTGGGTGTCTGTATCACCCGCCCGATGGGATTGCCCTTGATGGCCAGCTTGTCCAGGATCTTGGGCCCAAGAATGGCGACCTTGTTGCCCAG
>JAIFMW010000076.1 GCA_020048105.1 Deltaproteobacteria bacterium
ACAGTCGTGCTGCTGACGGTCGTCGCGTTGCCCAGGGCCTGAACCGTAAGGGTGGCACTGCTGCTGGTGGCGCTGGACACAGTGTTGGTGGCCACGACTCGGTATTGCTTGCCCGAGTCGGCATAAGCCACGTTGGACACCGTGTAAGAACTGGATGTTCCATTCGTCGTGATGCCCGTCCAGGTTGTGCCATCGGTGGAAACCTGCCACTGGAAAGTGGGGGCAGGCAGGCCCACCGCAGCTGCAGAAAAGGTGACGGACTGACCAGCGGAGACTGTTGAACTCTTCGGCTGGGCGGTAATCCGGGGCGCGTAGTTGGTGGTCACGCCCTCCATCTCCCAAACACCGCGGCCATGAGTGCCGATACGCATGAAGGTGCCGTCGGGGGCAATGTAGATATCGCGAACCGAAACCAGCGGAAGCCCACTGCCGAATCGCGTCCAGGAAGTGCCCGAATCGATAGAACGATAGAGGCCCAAATCTGTCCCGGCATAGACCGTGGTGTGATCGATGGGATCAACCTTGACCATGTGCACCGGCACGCCGAAGGGAAAACCGTTACTGGCGGATGCGGTTCCATCCACCGCCACCCATGTGGTACCGCCATTGCTGGTTTTCCAGATGTGGTTGCTGGACGCACTGAAGGCCACGGAAGAGGCGTACAGAATCTGGGAATCCGCTGTGTCGAAGGCAACGCAGTTCATGTAGCTGCCACTACCGGGGAAGGCGGTGCCGGCCACGGTGGTCCAGGTCGTTCCATTCGTAGTGATCGCCAAGCGACCACCATTGAGCGCCACGGCCACATGGTTGGGCGTTAAGGGAGAAGCCACGATATGTCGGATTGGATTAGGAGAAGTCAGGCCTTCGGTCGGCATGGCGGTCCAGTTCGCACCAAAATCCGTGGAAACAAAGGGCACGGTTTTGGTGTAGGTGTAGACACGGTTTCCCGTGGGATCGGTCATATCTAGAGCGATGCGAGTAAAGAAAGGTGCCGTGGTATCACTGCTCGACCCGGTGATCCCAGCAGCATCAGCCCAGGTTTCTCCCCCGTTGGTGGTGCGCTGGATATCGGTGTAGTAGACCGATCCGAGCATCTTGTTTCCATCGTAGGGGTGGATCAGGCATCCAAAGCCATCGCCACCGATCTTAAGGTTGTAGCTCTGGGTTGCCACACCAGTCTCAGTGCGGAGACGAGTGCCCTGGTCCTGGAGACCCACGATAACCCGATCCTTCGCCCCCACCGGAGTTGCGGCCGTGGTGGAGCCGATGTGGTACACCAACTGGGTCGTGATATTGCGATTACGCCGGTTATCAATAAAGGTGGGGTCCGAGAGAAGGCCACCAGAACCCGTGGGAATGGTGACAATATCCGGATTTCTCACTACAGCGAGGCCGCCATCGGTCCCCACGTAGAGCGTCTTCGGGCCGGAAGGGGCCCAAGCGTGAACATGGTAATCCGCATGAAGGTAGTGCCGATCACTGCCCATCCACTGCGTCATGCGCTCCCAGCTCACACCACCATTGAGCGTGCGATACATGGAGAGGTTGGTACCCACGAAAACCGTGTTCACGCTGGCGGGGTCCACCGCAATCATGTGGTTGTAGCCGGCCTGATCGCCATCGCCGCTGACATTGAATAAATCCGCACTGCCGTACCAGGCCCAGGTACGTCCACTATCCGTGGACTTCATGATGCCTTTCTGGAAAGCCCCAGCACCGTCCTCGAATAACCCGTATACCGTGGCACTATTGGCAGCCAAGGCGATTCGTCCAAACCCGTACGTCGAAAGGGACGTATCGTAGGTGGCCGCAGTCCAAGTCAACCCATTATCGGTGGAGTAGGCCACCCCACTCGTGGCGGCATCCGCTCCCTGATAGGCCATGACCAAATCGCCGTTGGCCATTGGTAGAAGATCCCACCCCTTGGCACCCGCCAGTGGGCCAGATGTGATCGCATCGAAAGAGGTTCCACCATTGGCGGATCGAAACAAACCCGCGTTCCCAGCCACAAGGATCACGTTGCCCGTCAGAGCCAGGACTGTCTTGACGCGAGTGGTGGCGCCCAGGGTGCCACCCCGAGTCCAACTGTCTCCCCCGTCTGTGCTGATGAAGAAACCCCTGCCCTCTGCCGTGCTATCCGCCGAACCAGGCATCATATCGCCCAGAGCCATATATATCGTGTTTGGATCGCCAACCTTAAAGGCAGCACCCCCGATGGACAAGTTTCCGGCGGGGCTGCCTGCAGGCAGAGCATCCGTGAGGGGAGTCCAAATCCAGTCACCCGCAGCCGCCACGTCGGCATTGGTGCAACGCCACAAACCACCACCCGCATACCCGACATAAAGGGTCGAAAGATTCGTTGGGTGAGGCAGGATCACAGTGGGACGGCCTGTGTCCGCGATATTGGCATCTATCTTGTACAGCTGTCCCTGTCCTCGACTGGGGCCAATGTTGACCCACGTCTTTTCGGGGATGCCCGCCATCTGGATTCCCGAGCGTTGTGCTTTGGTTCCCGGAATCAGACGCTCCCACTTCTGGAGCTCTCGTTCCGCGACCCGTGCCTTGAAGTCCAGATACTCCGGCGTGGCTGGACCACCAAACAACTCTAGGTTGCCCTTGGCCCGCAGATCGGCCCGATCAGGCCCTTTAATCTTTTGTTTGGAGGGCACCTTGGCTTGGGCCACAGGCAGAGCCACCAGCATCAGGGTAAGAAAACCCCAAGCGGACTTATGAAGGAAAAGGGGTCGCATGAAAACCTCCGGGTCAATGTTCATAAAAGCGGCAAGTGGAAGGGCAGGCCAAGATGACCCAAAGGAATCGCAATCCGCGCCTATTAAGGTTGGTTTGAGTAAAAGAAAAATCCACCCGAGCCCACGGATTCTAATTACTTTTCGATGCTATCCGGGAGTTCTCCCGGTTGTTTCGCTCTCAGTTGAAGCAGCTGTTCCGTCACACCCGACGTGGCCCACCCCAGGCGACGAGAACCCTGGCGGACCTCCACCATCATTCGATCCTCGGATTTGGGGGCTCCCGGCCAGATTCCCTGAATGACCCAGGTACCTGCTGGACCGGCGGTAACTTGGGACTCCAGTGGCAGGTTCTTGCCTAGCATTGGAAATTTGGCGCCGCGTTTTTCCAGGCCGGGATATTGGCCGAGTGTCACGCGCCAGACCCGAAACAGTGGCCGCTTGGCCCCGATCAAGTGCACTCGCGCTTCAAAGCGGGCCGCAGGAATCGCGCCCTTGGGCTCAATGCCCGAGCCCCAGATCACGGTGGCATCGGTGATTTTCACCTTCCCCGAAACCCCTGCGAACAGAGGAAGAGCCATGAGGAAAATTAGGCTGCGCATAACCCGAGTCTAGGCTAGAAGAAGCCCCAGGGCGACGATGTGAATTCTTGTTAAGAAAGCGCCGGGGTCTCAACTTTCGGTTTCCTGGGCACCGTCCAGGCACTTCGATCCCGGGTTGGTGCCAGGCCATCCAAATGGCAAGTCAAGCAGCTGGACAATTTGGCATCGTCTCCTCGCCAGTAGGCCCGCTCCGCACCACCGGTCTCGCCGCGCTTGGCGACCGGAACCCTTGGCCAGTAGAAGGCGAATACGGGTTTCCCCGCCTTCATTTCCATGGCGTAGAGCGGCCCTGCATCGGGGCCTGGACGACCCCAGCGTTCTTCCGTGCTGCTCATGACCAAGAGGGAACCATCCGGCAATTTCTGGCCTTTGCGATAGGCTTCCTCAGCGCCGGGAGTTACCCAAACCCGCACCCATCGATTGCCGTGCAGAGGGTTTCGAACCGGTTCGACGTGCATGGGTTCAAGGCTCAAGTAGTCCAGCATCCGTGGCAACGCATCGGCTTCGGGAGCAGGCGCCACGATCGGGGCGGTTTTTTCGGCGATCGGCGGTGGCGCTTCGACATGTTCGGTAGGTTGTCGCAATTTTCCACCGTAATACCCGGCGCCAATACTCGCCCCGGCCCACATCAAACCAAACAGCAGTCCCAGGAAACCGATGTTTTGATGGTCGGCCCTGCGGCGAAAGAGGGCCTTGAGCGTTACAAGGCCCATGAAGAGACTGCTCACGGCCAGGATCTGATGAAGGCGGAACGTTGCCGCATCACCACTGCCTCCAGGTGCTAGAAATTGGGTGGGGGTCAAGAAATTCAACCGTCGGGCGAGCAGAAACCCACTAAAGACCGTGACCACCGTGAACAACACGCCCATCCAGGCGAGGTAGCGACACGTCACCCACCAAGGCCGCATTCCGCGCCCTGCCCGTTGGGCGGCGAAAAGAGCCCAAGGCAGCAAGAAGGCCACTGCCACGGGAACGTGCACGAAAACGACATGGTTGAGGGCGGTCCAATCCATCCATGGCATGGTTGGAAAATCTCCAGAAAGAATTTGAAATCTACTTTGACAGCGTTCCCTAAGAATGGCGCTGAAAATCCTGGCATGATCGGCCCAGGAGCGTGCCCATGAAAACAACCCTACTTCAGCACGTCCAGGAATCCACCACCCTGAAGGAATTTTTTTTCAAAGCGGAGATCGACCGCATCATCGCCCAGGCCCAGGATATGGCCGAGCGGCTGAGACGAGGTTGCCGCATCTTGGTTTGCGGAAATGGCGGCAGCGCGGCCAACGCCCAGCATTTTGCGGCAGCACTCTGCGGTCGCTCTGGAAACGAGCGGAGAGCCTTGGCTGGCATCGCGCTGGCCACCGACAGCTCCACCCTTACCGCCCTTGGTAGCGCCCATGGCTTTGAAAAGATCTTCTCCCGACAGATCGAAGCCTTGGGCCGCCCCGGCGATCTGCTGGTGGCCATCAGCACCAGCGGCAATTGCCCCAACGTGATTTT
Source organism: Deltaproteobacteria bacterium (assembly GCA_020048105.1). Taxonomy (GTDB): domain Bacteria; phylum Acidobacteriota; class Holophagae; order Holophagales; family Holophagaceae; genus JAYREN01. Next base: position 4,850 of record JAIFMW010000076.1, read on the forward strand.
GGCCGTAAGCGCCGCGAAGGAGCAGGGCATGAAGACCCTTGGGCTGCTGGGCGGCGATGGCGGTCAGTTGGCCACCCTTTGCGACGAAGCCCTGATCGTCCCCAACCCCGAAACGGCTCGCATTCAGGAAGTGCATCAGATGACCCATCACTTCTGGTGCGAAGTGCTCGACACCTGCATCGACTAGCCCCGTGATCCCCGCCCTCGCATCCCACTTGCGTCACCTGCGCGAAGCCGCCTCACAGCAGCCACTCGGACTCTATATCCATATCCCCTTCTGCAAGGATCGCTGCACCTATTGCTCCTTCGTCACCACTCGGGATGTGGGGCTCAAGGACTCAGCCCTAGCTCGGTTGGCAGCCGATCTGCAGGTCTGGGGTCAGGCCCTGAATCATCCCGAAATCGACACGCTGTATTTTGGGGGCGGCACGCCTTCGCTCCTTACGGCCGAAGAATTGACTCACTTGGTTCGCGTGGCCAGGGATGCTTTTGATTTCTCGCCCCTAAGGGAAGCCACGTTGGAAGCCAATCCGGGCACCATCGATTCAGCGTGGCTGCAATCGGCTCGGCGCCTTGGCTTTGATCGGCTGAGCTTCGGCGTTCAAACCCTCGACAATGTGCTACTCCAATATTTGGGGCGTATCCACGATGGTGCCGAGGGTATCAATGCCTTGCGAATGGCCCAGGCTGCTGGCTTTCAGCGCCTCAGCGCGGATCTCATGGTGGGCATCCCGGGACAGGATCTGGAACGCGTGATCTCGGACGCCCGCACTCTGGTCGCCGCCGGTGCCACGCATCTCTCGGTCTACATGCTGGATCTCGATAAGAACTGCCCCCTGAAGGCCCAGGTGGATTCTGGAAGACTCCAACTCCCCTCCGAGGATGAAGTCGCCGATGCCTTTGAAGCCTTGCAGGCGGAACTGCCGAACCTTGGCCTCGCACCCTACGAGATCAGCAACTACGCGCAACCCAGCCAGCTCTCCATCCACAACACCCGCTACTGGGAACGCCGCCCCTACTTGGGCCTGGGCCCCAGCGCCGCGAGCCAGTTGGATCGCTGGCGCTGGACCGAAAGCAGCGTCATCCAAGCCTGGGCCGAGGGCCGGGGCAAGGCCGAGCTTCAGGAACTGGACGCCGCCGCGGAACTAGCGGAAATCCCCTTGTTGGGCCTAAGAATGCACCAGGGTATCGACTGGGAAGAGCTGCGAGCCCGCGCCACCATGCTGAATCTGCAACACCTAACAGACACCTGGGAAGCAGCCCTGAGGCCCTTCTTGAAGCATGGACTCCTGGAGAAGGAAGGCTCCGTCCTTCGCTTCACCCAACGCGGAATGCTGCTGAGCAATTCGGTGCTGGAGACCTTTGTCTGACCGCAGGATCCAGCGATCTAGCCGTTCAAGGAACGCTCACCGCCGTTTGCGGGAATGAGACGTCGCCGATATTTTTTGCCCCTTAGGCTGGAAGGCATCGAGACTTTCCTTTCCTGGAGCCCACCATGATTCGCGGCTGGACCAACCGTTTCCATTCCTCCCAGAGCACGTCCTGGAAGGGTCTTGCTGTGCGCCTTCTCGCAGCCCTGGCCCTCTTTGCGCCCTGGGACTATCGATTTCAGTCGGTGAGCTTTCGCATCGAAGACCTGGATCCCGCCTTGGTGGAAGCCGCTCAGGCCCGCGGTTGGAATTTGCTGGATCAAGCCCTCTGGCCCAGTGTCGCCGGAAGCCTAGGGCGGCTGGGACTCGCGGCCCTGATCGCCGGATTGCTCTGGTGCGGAATTGCCCTGGTTCGCCGCCACGTCCAACGGCGCTTTGGATCCGGCTGGGCTTTCCTGGCCCTGCTGCTATGCAGCTTGGCCTTGCTTGTGTTTGCAAAAATGGGCGTGTATCGCTTCCTCCCGGATTTCCTGAGCTACTTCGGGAACGGATTCCCGGTCTGGGGCGGCTGGATCCACTCCAATGTCTTCACCGGGGGGGGCATACTAGCCCGCAATGGGCTTTTGGCCTTGCTTATCCTGGCCGCCGAGGGCGCGCTACTCGGACTGGAAGCCCAGCAAGGCCTGCGGGAAGCCCGCGAAGTGGCCCTGCGCTCCAAACTCGCGCCCCACTTCCTGTTCAACTCACTCAATACGCTGCACGCCCAGATCGAAACAGATCCTCGCAGCGCCCAAGGCACCACGGAACGCCTGGCCAGTCTCTTCCGACAAGTTCTGGAAGTGACGAGCGCTCCCACGGTATCCCTAGGCCGGGAACTGGCCTTCGTGGAGGACTACCTGGGCATCGAAAAGGCCCGCCTCGGCGAGCGCCTGAACGTTAAAACCGAGGTGCCCGAGGAGCTTCTGCAGTGCGATATTCCCGCGCTGGCCCTGCAGGTGTTGGTGGAGAACGCCGTCAAGCATGGTGTTGCCCCCCGAGAAGCGGGAGGAGAGATCCGCATTGCAGCCCACAAGGAGGGGCGGCGCTTGACCATCACCGTGGAGGATCCCGGCACGGGCATCAGCCCTGGAACCCAAGGTAGCGGCACGGCCCTGGCCAATCTTCGCAGTCGCCTGGGAAGCCCCAAAGATCTGGTGATGGCCCCCTTTCCCGGAGGCCACCGCGTGAGTTTCGCTTGGTCACAACGGTGAGGCCCCGAATGAACCGCCTCCTTTTCGTTCTCCTGGCCATCACCCTGACGGCCCAGCCACCCTCCGACCTTCGCGGCACCCAAATCTGGGAAGAGGGCCGCTCCGTGCTCACCACCCAAGACTCCAACTTCGTTCTTTCGACTATTCGGAACGGCCGTTCCTCTCTCCTTGCCCTGGACCGCGATGGAGTGCGCAGAGAACTGCGTCACCCGGAAGCGCTTCGTCGACCCATCCTGACTCACTGGAAGGGGCGCTCCTTCGCCTACGGCTTCCCCCCCCATCCCACCTGGAGCTATCCCGATTTCGGCAAGCGGGTCTGGAGCTACCCACATCAGGCCTTTGCCGATGCCTACCAGCGCTCCGAACACCACCTGTTCCGTTCCACGGATTTCCAGACCTGGCACTTGCTGGGCCGATACCGCCCCGATGAGGACACCCACGGCAAAATCCGAGAGCTATTTCCCCTGGAAGATGGCTCCTTTCTGGCCATGGCCTTTTCGGTTTTTTGGGTGAACGATCGCGCAAGTCTATGTGCGCGCTACCGCCTGGATGCTCGCGGCCATTTGATGTTTGAGAGCCTCATCGAATTGGGCGCGGGTGGTATTTACGACACCATTCCCCATCCCACTCGGCCCGGCCAGAAAGCCATCCAGGCTCGACCCGGCTATGAGGGGATTGGTCGATACGGATGGCTGACCGCACGAACCCCGGAGGGCTTGGTACTGATCGACAGGGCCGGTTGGTATTTCGTGCTGGATAACCGCGATGGGCATTGCCTGCGCGAAGGGCGTATCAAGGCTCCCGAGGGAAAAACGCTCTGGATCCTGGATGCCCAACCCGGCCCCGATGGTCGGATCTTGATGGCCTCCACCCAGCTGCGAGGGAAAAATTTGGCGAGCCTCAGCCCCTTCGGCAAGCCCGAGGACAAGCCTTCGGAACGCCTGGCCCGACAAATGATGTGGTTCAAAAGCGGAGCCAGGTTCGGCAATGACCTCGAAGGCCCCACACCCTTGACCTGGCAATGGCTGGACCCAATCACGGGGTTTTTGCGCCAGGAACTGTCCCCCCGGGGGGTCCCTACCCTCGTGGCTGATCAGCAAACCCGCTGGAGTTTTTGCTTCACGATTCAGCCCGATGGCAACCTGAACATCTTCCAGGGTCTGAACGAGCGGCCTTGGTGGGGCCTCTGAATCGGGCATCATGGAACCAACACAGCCCCGAGGTTTCCCCGTGGAAGAGCCTACGATTCCATCGCAGACCGCCCCGCCCAAGCCCTTCCCCGGCTTCGCCCAAGCCCTGGGAATACTGTTCATTTTCATATTCATCTCCGCAATTGCCGGCATACCGGCCGGGGTTCTAAAGTTGCTCGGGTTCAACCGAGCCATGGCCTGGGCGCTTCTCGTTGGACAGCTTGGCGGCACGGCACTCTGCCTTTGGATTTGCACCGCCATGGGTGACCAGAAATGGCGGGACTACTTTCCCCATCGCCCCGTAGCGCCCATGGTCTGGCCCCTGGTTCTGGTCGCCATCGCGGGCATCATCCTGCTTAGCAACGGTACCGAAGGCTTGTTGCAGCGCCTTTGGCCCGCACCCGCATGGCTGAAGGAAGCCTTCCAGGGTATGGGCTGGCAGGGAGTCGTGGTGGGCGCACCGCTCACCGAAGAACCTCTGTTTCGCGGGGTCATCCTGGGCGGTTTCCTGCTGCGCTACGGCCCCCGCAAGGCCATCGCCTATTCCGCGGTGCTCTTTGCGCTGGTCCACATGAACCCATGGCAATTCCCCACGGCCATCCTTGCGGGGCTCTTTCTGGGCTGGTTGACCCTGCGCACCGGCTCGCTCTGGCCCGCAGTCTTTGCCCACTTTCTGAATAACTTCGCGGCCCATCTTTCCGCAGTCTATAAGGTGCCCTTCCTGAGCGACCAACGCCTTCAGCCGCTCTGGATGTGGGTTCTAGGCATTGCCCTGATCGTGGTGGCGCTTGGGTTACTGCGGAAAACCTTAGCTGAGGAATCCGAAATCTCCGGCCTAGTCGAAGACCTGCCGTGATTCGCCTTGGGGTGGTGGAGGACGAGCCCCTGGCGCGCCAGCATCTGGTGGATCTGCTTTCGGAACTGCCCGGCGTGGCCGTGGTTTTTAGCGTCGAAAATGGTCGCCTGGGGCTTGCCGCCATCGCCGAGCTCAAACCCGATGCAGTGTTTCTCGATATCGAGATGCCCGGCATCAAAGGCACCGAATTGCTCCAGATGCTGCCGGAACCCAAACCCGCCGTGGTGTTCGTAACGGCCTACCCGCAACACGCCATCGAAGCCTTCGCAGGGGGCGCCGTGCATTACCTGCTGAAGCCCATCTCGCGCATCGGCGTGGCCCAGGCCCTTTCGCGGATTCGCCCCAAGAGCGACCCCCTGCAAAAGGAATGGCTGCGCATCCCCGTGCGACGCAAAACGGGAACCCGGCTGCTGCGCCCCGAAGAAATTGAAGCCTTGGTGGCGGACCTGGGCGACTGTGTGGCCTGGACCACGGAAGGCAAACTGCCCGTGGATGGCTCGCTCAGCCACTGGGAAGAGCGCCTAGCCGAACATGGCTTCCTGCGCGTGCACCGCAATGCTTTGGTGCGCCTAAGTGCTGTGCGCGAAATCGGCGTAGAGGACGAATTACTTCTCAGCGCCGGTAGACTGGCCATCAGCCGCCGACGCATGGATGAAGTCAAAAACGCCTTGGGCCTCTGAGCGGCATCCAAGGTTCACAATCCCGGAGGCAATCATGTCCCACCCCGCCAAGGATCCTCTTACCTGGCTTTACCCACCCATCGAGGCCTACCAAACGGGGCGGCTGAAGGTGACCGATGGCCATGATCTCTATTACGAAGAGAGCGGCAACCCTAACGGCAAGCCGGTGGTGTTTCTCCATGGTGGCCCTGGCGGTGGCTCCGACCCCAAGCAGCGGCGTTTCTTTCACCCCGACAAATACCGCATCATCAATTTCGATCAGCGGGGCTGCGGCAAGAGCACGCCCTACGCGAACCTCGATGCCAACACGACCTGGGATCTGGTGGCCGATATCGAACGCCTGCGTGAGCATCTGAACCTTGAGAAGTGGCAGGTGTTCGGCGGCAGTTGGGGCTCCACCCTGGCCCTGGCCTATGCGGAAAAGCATCCCGACCGCGTGACAGAATTGGTGCTCAGGGGCATTTTCCTGCTCCGCAAGCAGGAGATCGATTGGTTCTACCAGCGCGGCGCTTCGATTCTCTATCCCGATGCCTGGGAGCCCTACTTGGCACATATTCCCGAAGCCGAGCGTGGAGATCTCCTGAAGGCCTATTACGCCCGTCTCACTCATGAAGACCCGGCAGTGCGCTTGGCCGCCGCCAAGATCTGGAGCGGGTGGGAAGGCGCCACGTCAAAACTGATTCCCGATGCCGATTTCACCGGCCATTTCGAGGAAGACGAATTCGCCCTGGCCTTTGCCCGCATCGAGTGCCACTACTTCACCCATAAGGGATTCTTTGAAGTGGACGACCAACTCCTGCGTGACGCCCACAAGATTCGACAAATCCCCGGCGTGATCGTGCAGGGCCGCTACGACGTGGTTTGTCCCATGGAAAGCGCGTGGGCCCTGCACCGCGCTTGGCCCGAGGCGGATTTCATCATCACCCCCGATAGCGGCCACAGCGGCTTCGAGGCCCCCAATAGCCGCGCCCTGGTGGCGGCCACAGATAAATTCGCGGACATCTAAAAGCCTTTCTGCTGACACCCCTGGAAGAAGATCGCACCCCCTTGCCTCCGACCCGGCGCCAAGGGGGTGCGATCCATCTATTTATAAAAAAACCAGTCTTAGAAAACCTGCCCTGACCCCTCATAATTGAATTTCGTCCTTGAAATCACCTTTGATAGACCGACCCTTGATCGACGGCGCAGAAAAGAGCCCCGCCATCGAAACAGGCTTTTGTACCCTAACAACTAGCGCTGGCAGGGCAATTCCCTTAGGAAATCTCCCCACACCACGCACCCCATTCCTTCCGTATCCGTTTGTTTGTCCGGCTCGACCCCTGGAGACAATCCATGAAAATTTCAAAATTCCTCCGATTTGGAGCGGCCCTGTTTGGCACCGCCCTCTGCCTAGTAGCCGGGCCCGCCTCCCCCGATCCCATCAAGATCCGGCAGCCCGATGGCTCCATCATTCATGCCCGCATCCAGGGCGACGAATTTCAAGGCTGGGTGGAGACTCAGGATGGCTACACCATTGTGCGAAACAAGAAATCCGGAGTTTGGGAATATGGGGTTCTGGATTCCCTGAGCGGACAGATTCAATCATCGGGTCTCCCGGTGCTACCCAACGCGCAGGCCCCTTCATTTCTGGAGAAACATCAACAACCCACCCGGAATATGGAGAACCAGGGTCTTCACTTCAAGGGCCTTCAGCAATTTCAGCAGGAACGAACCCAAGCCGCCCTGAAAGGCTCAGTTGCGGGGCCGCAGTTGGAGCTAGCCCCCATAACGGGCACCCGAAAACTCCTCTTCGTGCTTGTCAATTTTTCGGATCGCACCCTTACCACCAGCCCCACAACCTGGAACAGCACCATTTTCCAGACCGGTGGAGCAAAATCGGTCCGCCAGTTTTACCAAGATAATTCGTTCGGTACGCTCGATGTCGCTCCCGTTCCCCACACGCATCCAAGCAGTCCTGCGGGAGTTCTTGCCGTCACCATCGCCTCGGCCCATCCCAATTGTGGCAAGGATTATGTTTATGCCACAGAAGTAGCTTGGATCAACCAAGCCTTAGCTCAGGCCGCGACTTATGTAGACTTTGCCGCCCTAGATACCAATACAAATGGAACCATCGAAACCACCGAAGCCGTTTTCTACTTCATTCCGGCGGGGTACGAAGCAGCAGGTTCAGCCAAAACACCAAATATCTGGGCCCATGCCTATAGCGGTGGAACAGGCCTTACCGCAGGCACAAAGAAAATCACTCGCTGGGCCCTGAACGGCGAACTCAACAACACCGATAACCAGCACCCCATGGGGGTCATCGCCCACGAATTGGGCCATGCCATGACCGGACTTCCCGATCTCTACGACACCAGCGGCACCAATAGCGGGCTCGGGAACTTCTCTTTAATGGCGGGCGGAAGTTGGGGAGCAGACACAGGGGAAGAGGGCGGAATCACCCCCGTCACCCTAGACGCCTGGTCCCGCCATCGGCTTGGCTGGACAACTCCCATCACCCCAACGACGAACGGAGAAATCGTATCGCTTGGGACCGCTCTTTCAGGTTCTTCAGCCACCGCCCTTCTTCAGAATACGACCCTCTCCTCCCAGGAATATTTCTTAGTCGAGAACCGCCACCCCTCAAAATGGGATCGCGGCCTTGTACGTTTTTCGGGGTTCGGATCGTCCTGGCAGGGCGGACTGCTTGTGATGCACGTGGATAACTCCATTCCAAACAACGCCTACGTGGCCGGTAGCCATCAAATGGTGCTCGCTGAACATGCAGACAATGCGGCTTCGGCAACCTCCGGACGAGGCTCAAGCCTATTTACGACCACCAACAATAGTTCCTTTATTCCAACGAGCACTCCGGCCTCGAACTATTACAACGGCGCTTCTAGCGCTATGGGTTTCACAGCTGCCTCGGCTCCAGGCACCACCATGACCTTTACGATGTTTGCAGCCGTGGACGCCACTGCGCCCCTAGGCAAACCCGGCAAGCCCACCGCAACGACCGCGACTGACACCGTCACCTTCTCGTGGGACGTCGGCACAGCATCCGACCCTGAATCCGACATCACCGGCTACCGGCTCCAGGTGGGCACCACACCAAGCGGCAACGATGTATTTGATGGAATCACCGGCAACGCCATGACCAAAACCCTAACGGACATGGGGCTTAAGGATGGTCAGCCGCTGTATGCTCGAGTCGCTGCCATCAACGGTGCCTATGCTGCCTTGGAATCTGCCTGGTCCGATACCAGCGACAGCATCGCGGTGGATCTTCCTGTTTTCGATGGCGCTGTGCTCGAAAATACCAACTGTGCCTTCAAGACCATTGGTCCTTGGGTACCCACGACCAGCACCTTCTATTCCGGTACCAGCTGCGCGGAAACGACAGGCGTCCTGGATAACAGCCGAACCTACCTTCAAACCCGCGTCACAGGGCCCGGTTCCCTTGAGTTCTATTGGAAGGCTAAATCTGAACCTGGTTATGACTACCTAACCTTCAGCATCGACGGAACCGCCCAACCTGGGAAGATCAGCGGCACGACCACATTTGCGAAACAAACCATCGCAGTCCCTGGCGGCTCCCATATCCTCCGCTGGACCTACGCGAAAGACGCAGATACTGCGCCAGCAAATGATGGTGCATGGGTGGATTTCGTGACCTGGACGCCTTCGGGTGCCAGTGCTTCGATAAGCCCAGCGACCTACACCACCATTACCTCTGGAACTGTCCCCTACATCGCAACGCTTTCTGGGTCCACGCTCAACAGCGCTGCCTGGACGATCAACAATGCGGGCGGCACCTTCTCGCCCCTTACAACAGCCAGCGGGGGTACCACCACCTTCACTGGCGGGGCTACGGCTGGATCCTTCCTTGTTTCGGCGACTCCTGCAGATTCCGGTGCTATTGCAGGCACGGCCAGTTTGACGCTGGTGGCGCCTACCAGCGTCAACGTAGGAGTTTCGGCTACTGCCACGAGCGTTTTGATTAATGCGCCCGTAACCTTCACGTCATCGGTCACTCAACTCACGAATCCCGCTGTGAGCTGGGGCCTAACCGGCGGAACATTTGGAACACAAACAAGCACCACCGCAACATGGTCCTCCGCAGCCGCAGGGAACTTCACCATTACCGCCACCAGCACCGTAGCAACGGGACGAAACGGAACGGCCACCGTCACTGTCCTGGATCCGGCCGCCATCACCATCAGCGTCGATCATCCCACGGCTATGCTACTCCCCGGTGCCACCCAGTCCTTGGTCGGAACAACCAGCACCGGTGCGATTACCTGGTCGCTACCCGTCGGGCAAGGAACACTCAATACCACCAGCACAGCAACCGGAGTCGCCAATGTCTACACCGCTCCGGCCAATCCGATGACAGATCTCACCGCCACGGTGACACTCACCAACTCCCTGAACACAGCGAAAATGGCCACTTCGATCATCACGGTCAAAACCTACAACGTGAATAACGATGCTGTTCTTGATCTTCGCGACATCCTTACCTTGGCATCGGATTGGGGCACCACCAACTCCCGTTCCCGTCTGAGCGGAGGAGCCTCTGTTGGTGAGGCCGATCTCGCCCTTCTCTTAACCGGCCTCGGTTTCTAATCGGAAAACACATGTCCAAGCGAATTCTCACCCTCGGCCTCACGTCTGCTTCTCTCCTGGTCATCCTGGCCTGCGGTGGCGGTGACACCGCCCCGCCTCCCACCCCGCCACCGGCCACGGCGACCTCCATTGCCTACACGAATCCGACTCCCCCCAGTGGCCCCGGCGATTCGTTTTACTTGAACAAGAACACGGCACTCAGCACCGGCACCCACCTTGTTCTGGATCTTTGCGGCGCGCCCACTACTGTTAACGCTGGTGGAGTCGTGCTCACGTTGAACCTGGATACAACCAAGGCCACCTGGGCCAATGTTTCCGGCAACACCCCAGTCGCCAATGGCAGCATCTTTGCGGCACCCATCGTCCAGGGCAAGATTACGGGGAGCACCCTGCAAGTCGTCGTGACCGAAAAGGGCTATGCAACGTCGAAGCCCCTCGTCAATCCCCACCCCATTCTTCGGATCGCGCTGGATCTCAAAACAGGTTTGGCCGTAGGCACAACCATCGCCATCACCCGTGACCCCGATCTGACCAAGTCCCAAGTGATTCTTTCTAACGGCACGATCATTTCGATGCCTGAAGTCAAGATCGGGACCGCGACGGCTCAGTAAACAAAGTGAAATACCGCCAACCCTTGGCGGTGCGATAATTCGAATGGCGCGCTCAGGGCAACTTTGGCGCGCCGTTTTCTTTTAAGGAATTCCATGGAAAAGCTTCGAATGCTCTTTACCTTCCTTCAAAGGTTGACCAATCCCCAAGAACTAAACGTCATGGCTGCGGACCTAGGTGGGTGGCTGTATGTCGTGCTCTTCGCCATTATTTTCTGCGAAACGGGACTCGTGATTTTGCCCTTTCTCCCTGGTGACAGCCTGCTCTTCGCCATCGGCGCACTGGGCGCCATTCCTGGATCCTCCATTCATCTGCCGATCATGGGAGTCCTACTGATCGTCGCGGCTGTCATTGGCGATGCGGTGAATTACGCCATCGGTCTTCGCCTTGGCCCCGCAGTATTTCTGGGAGAAACCAAGCGGTTCCTCAACAAGGAACACCTCCAAAAGGCGCACGATTTTTACGAAAACTACGGTGGCAAAACCATCATTCTGGCTCGGTTTGTACCGATCATCCGCACCTTCGCCCCTTTCGTGGCAGGCATCGCCAAGATGAGCTACCCAAAATTCGCCATCTACAACGTGGCGGGCGCCGTGATTTGGGTGGGGCTGCTGATGGGAGCGGGACGCCTCTTCGGCGGCATTCCTTGGGTGCGGAAGAATTTCGAGATGGTCATCATCGCCATCATTGTGATTTCCGTTTTGCCCGCCGTGATCGAGTTTCTGCGCGCTCGGGCAAAGGCAAAAGCACAAGTCTGATGCCAGGTTGCATTCAAAAAGATGGAGCGCGGTAGAGACAGAGATCGCTTCACAGATAAAGCAAGGAGCTTTTCTCTCGGTGCCTCGACATCACCAAAAATACTTGAGCCAGGATGGAGGGGATTAACAGGATCAAGCGATGCAGCGCTTGTGCCTAGCCGGAACGCGTGGTGTTGAATCTTCGGACATATCCTCGCGATCTCGTCCGAGGAACCAACTCGCCTAGCATCTCGTCGATCTCATCCCCTTTATCCCCTCCATCCTGGCTACAGCTTCTTTTCTTGGTCGATGTCTATAAATCTGTTCTTGGATTGCAATTCAGCCTTAAATCGCTACTTAAGTTCTCCCAACCACGTTCGCACGCACCCACGCGCGCCCTCGCTGGCCTCGCGTCCTGCGCGGAAGGCCATTTTCCAGGCATCCGGCTTGGCCTCGAAGGCCTTGTTGGCGAAATACCGGCGGCCGCTTTGCTGTGAGAGCGTTGCACCGTAATCCACCCCCTCGGTCACTGCCAGAACGTGTTGCAGAGCCTTGCGGAGATTCACGCGAGGATCTTTGGGCGGGGCATCGCCATCTTTTCCACCGGTCTTTTTAGGCTTACCGCTCTTGGCCTTTTCGGCCTTGGCTTGGGCAATGGCCTTCTTCATTTCCATCTGTTGGGCGGGCGGCATCATCGGCAGCATCTGTTCCATTTGTTTCACAGCCTGGTCGAGCATTTGGGTGCCCTGAGCCTCGGCATCCGCGCGCTGGCGTTCCTGCTCTTCGCCGCCCGTAAACTGCCCCCGGTGCTCGGCCCAACGCTTCTTAAAGGTCTCGGATGCGTAATAGACCTTGGCCTTGGCGGCGATTGCTTCGATGGCGCCCTTGCGCTGAGTCAAGGCCAGGGCCCGCATGGCGGGTGTGACGTGGAAATTCGGCAAGCGCTCCGGCTCCACCACGAACTGGAAACACGTATCCTCGAAGGCCGCTTGTTCCCAACCGAGTTGAGCAAAGAGATCCGCCGCCAGGAGTGCGATGGGAAGAGCAATGCCAAGGAACGCGATGCGTCGCATAGGGCCTCCATGGGTGGAATTCCCAGGGAGTATAGCGCCGCCCAGGAGTCATTCCCACTCGCTACACTGAATCCATGGCCGAGGATCTTGTTCGCAACCGGAAAGCATTTCACACCTATCACATCCTGGAAAACTGGGAGGCTGGCATCGCCCTGCAAGGCACCGAGGTCAAGTCCCTAAGAGCCGGGAAAGGCCAGCTCCAGGATGCCTTCGTGGATATTCAAGGCAGCGAGCTTTGGCTCAAACAGGCGCATATTTCGCCCTACGATTTCGGCACTGACGCCAACCACGACCCCCTGCGCCCCCGCAAGCTGCTGCTCAATCGCGCCGAAATCACCAAGATCATCGCCAAGGCCATCCGCAAGGGCTACACCATCGTGCCCCTGGCCATCTACCTGACACCGCGAGGCCTCATCAAAGTGAAGATCGCCCTGGCCGAGGGCAAGACTCTTGGCGATAAGCGGGAGGCCCTAAAGGAGCGCGAGCATAAACGCGAGATGGATCGGGTACGCAAGGGTGGCGAGATGTAAGTGTCTCCATCCGGCGACCATTCGGACGCCAATGGAACAACTCACCCGAAACAACCGAGCAGCATCTGAACATTGTCAGACCCTTACCAGAGCAATCCCTGTGGATCGGAAAAGCTGGTACTCAGGGCCCAGGCTCCGCCCTCAATCGCATTCGAAGGATCCTCCAGGAATCGCCCAAGGTCCACATGGTCTGTCCTTTCCTGGACGCCCACCCACCCATTGCGGCCACTTTTCTTGGCCGCATAGAGGCAGCGATCGGCCACCTCCACCACCTTATGCCAATCTGCGGGAGCGCTATCGTCGTCCTCACAGGGGTAAGGAGAAAAGCCAAGGGAGCAAGTTTTGGTGATGAAGGCCTCGCCTCCCACGTGGAAAGGACGATCCCGAATTCCGGAGAGGATGCGTTCGGCCAGCACATCGGCCTGGGCACGATCCGAGCCCTTGGCGACAACCAGGAATTCCTCCCCGCCCCAGCGGATGACAGTGTCGGTATCCCGCACCGCTGCCAGCAGGCGATCTCGCAATTGCTGAAGCACCGAGTCGCCGACGGCATGACCATAGGTGTCATTCACCTGTTTGAAATGATCCATATCGATCATTAGAAAAAGCATGTCGATGTTCACGGCCATGCGGGCAATCCCCCGCTTGGCCAAGGAATGGTGATCCCGGTGGACCTTGGCGAGGTCATCCTCAATGGTCAGGTCCAGGTAGCGGCGATTTTTTAAGCCCGTTAGGGGATCAGTCACCGTGAGTTGCTGCAGGGTTTGATTGGCCTCGGCTAGCGCCAGCGTGCGTTCGTTCACCAATTGGTCAAGCAGGGCGTTCTTTTTGCGCAAGGAACGAAGGCGCCACCAGACCAGCGCAGTGAGCGTGCCGAGGATGCCCAGGCTAGCGAAGGTTCGGAACCACCAGGTTTGCCACCAGGAAGGGTTGATTTGGAAAGGGAACATCGCCGTGGCACCCCAATGCCCGGCTCCATAACCGGCCCGCACTTCGAAGCGGTAGGAACCCGGTGGAAGGTTGGTGTAGTTGGCCTGCCGGATATCGGTGCTCCGCCAGGCCTGCTCATAACCCAGAAGACGAATCTGGTGCTGAACCTTGCTCTCGTTCAGGAAGCTGAGTCCGGCGAAGCGAATTTCGGGATTGGCTTCCCGATGGGGAATATTCAACTCACCCGAATGGGGCAGTGAATAAAATTTGGAGCCGAACGTAGCCGAGAGAATTCGGGTCGGCGGAGGCGTTGAAAACCCCTGATAGGAAGCCGCATTAAACCTTGCCAGACCACCCAACGTTCCCACCCAGACATTGCCATTGGGTTGGGCAAGGAAAGCATTGGCGTTGCAGTCGTCTCCGGGGAGCCCCTCGCCCGTCCCGAAAGAATGGATGGAGGCTCCGATGATCCTGTTGATTCCCAGGGAGGTTCCAACCCAGAGCTGCCCCAGAGCATCTTCCCGAATGAAGTGAACCAGATCGCTGGAGAGGCCCGAACGCGTATCCACCTGCCCCAAAAGGTTGAGTCGACCGTTTTGAACGGCATAGCGGAAGAGCCCTGGGCTGGCGAGGTAGCTCAGCCAGAGATCTCCGTTGGGTCGTTCCAACACAGCCATAACATGCAGGCTCTCGAGCCCTTCGTCGACTGTGAAGCGAACCCACTGACCGTTCTGATGACAAACCAGCCCGTTCGATCCTGCGATCCAAATGCGCCCCTGGCCGCCTCCTGCAATGTCCTGGATGCGTTCATCGGGGCTGCCCTTGGGCAAGGAGATAGGTTCGGTGCTGTAGCCCGAGCCCTGGCTGAAGGCGCGCCAAAGCCCCATGCGCCGAGTGGCCATGAGGATGTCCCCGGTTGCCACATCCTGGTGCAACTTGGTGACGGTGGAGCCTACCTCTTTAAAGTTCTGCCAAGCGTTACCGCGTGGGTCCCACCGCAAGAGAAACGGAGGACCACCACCCATCCAAATGGCTCCATCCGGAGTCTGAAGCATGGCCAGTACCGCCACGCCACGTGTTTCGGGCAGCAGATTCCATCCCTTAGGGTTGGCCTGGCAAACCCCCAAGGCCGTGCCAATCCAAAAACGTGCTTGGCGATCCAACATCAGGCTTTGCACCACACTGCCGGGAATGCCATCCCGCTGCGTGTATTGCCTCCAGACTTCTCGGCCGAGGCTGCGATGGAGGCCCGTTCCGCAGACCCAAAGCGACCCTTCGCGATCCACGAGGGTGCGATTAACCCAGGGCGTGGGCAACCCCTGATTTTCGCCAAGGTATTCCCAGGTCTCTCCCTTCAAACGAGCCAAGCCCTCCGCCATGGGAATGAGGAGATTGCCCGCTGGGTCGATTTTTAAGGCGCCGTCGAAAAAGGCCGTGCCCGAGAGGTGCTGATTCATATCCACAAACGCCCCGCCTGTGGCGGGCTGCATCCACAACTGGGCGCGAGTTCGCACCCAGAGTCGACCCATACCGTCGCGAGCCACGGAATCCAACCGTTCAGTCCAAGGACCCGGCACCTCTCGGGGCGCCGACGCGGTGGGCAGGTCATACGCAAACAACTTGATTCCACTCACCACGTAGGCCGTGCTCGCATCCAGCCAGAGGGCCCGGGCCGTGGCCTGGCTGGGCCAGCCGGGCATGGGTTCAAAACTATGCTGGCCGGGCTTTTGGCGGAAAAGACCATGATCCGCTCCAACCCAGATTCGGCCTTCCCGATCCTCGGCAAAGGCAAAAACCTCCGAAGTATTCAGGCCTGCTTTTGTGCCAAGCGCCTGAATTCGATTGCCTTCCTTGATCGCGACCCCTTGAAGGGTACCCAGCCAGAGTGCCCTTGTCTTGGCAGCAAACACCACGCGCACTAGATCGGCCGGTAGCCCGTCCTTGGTGGAAAAACGTTGAAACCGATTCCCGTCGTACCGAAAAAGGCCCGACTCGGTGCCCACCCAGAGAAACCCTTCCCCATCCTGCTCCAGGGACCACATGGACAGATTGGTCAGCCCCTGCTCGGAGCCGTAGCTCCGGAAAGCCAAGCGCCCCGGGGGAACGCTCGGAAAGGCTCGATCCTCCGCGCGGGCCGGCTGGAGTAATCCAGAAAACAGGATTACGAGAAGTGTCAGCCTGCAGAGAATCCCCACGAACCGCACACCATTCACAAGAATCCTCTCGATGCAGGCCTAGAAAACATCCCTCAGGCAAAACCCAAAGGAGTGATCAACAACCTCGGATAGTTTTTCGGCAAAGGGCTGAATTACAGAAATTTCACTCGGCCAGGGCTCTCGCTTCCCGTGTGATAGTTTCAGGATACCCGTTTAGTTCCAGTAGCCGGATGGCATTGCACGGCTGTATCCGCTATTCCGCCTTGGCATCCTTGGTGGTCAGCGCTTCCAATTCATCCTTGGGTATCCGCCAGATCCAACGCCCGGTCACGCGATCGAAAATATCGAAGCAGCAAAGCCAGTTCATGAGGCCCGCCACCATCAGGTAGGTGGCGCCGTATTCCTGGGTTAGGTTGCGCACAGGCTCGGCTGCGGAACCGCCAAAGGCCCAGGCGTAAAGGGTATAGATGGGGCCCACACCGGCGGTGCCCAGGGCACCCAGGGTCGGCATCCATTCGAAGGGATCCGTGCGGGGCACGAACACGCCGCCAATCACCCCATCCACCGCGCCATGCTGCAACTGAAAATAGGCTAGGATGCAAAAGACTACGCTCACGCCGAACAGCACCTTGGCGCGCAATTTTTCACCGATGGTCCAATAGCCGAGGCCCGGCACTAACCAGTTCAGGAGCAAGGGCTTCCAACTGGCTTGCAGGGCCTTCATGCGCCGGAGCGGAGGAGTGAGTTGGGGAACGTGCGTCGGTTCGAACATGACCCTAGATTACCGGAATTGACGGATGTAGCTGGCCACTCCGCTCAGCAACATTTCCACGGAGATGGCCGTGAGCACCAGGCCCATTAAGCGCTCCACGGCCGTGATGGCCTGATCACCCAGCACCTTCTGGATTCGATTGCTCAGGGCAAACACGACGGTGGTGATGGCGATGGTCACGGTGATGGAGCCTGTCAGGGATAGCAACTGACCCGGATATTGGCGAGACAACAGCAGTACCGTGGCCATCGCCGAAGGCCCGGCGATGAGCGGAATTGCCAGGGGCACGATGAAGGGCTCTTCCTCCACGGGATCATCTCCCAGCCGGGCGCCATGTTCCGGGAAGATCATGCGAATGGCGATCAGCATCAGGATCACGCCACCGCCCACCCGCAGGGCGTCATCACTCAGGTGCAAAATACCGAGGATGGGCTTACCCACCAACAGAAAGACCATGAGCGCCACAAAGGCAATCAGGCATTCCCGCAGAATGACCGTGCGACGCCGTTCGGGCTTCACCTTCCGCAGCGCAGAAATAAAGAAGGGGATATTCCCTAAAGGATCCGTAATCAAGACCAGCAATATGGTGGTGGAAAGAAAACTGATGGCCATCGGAAACTCCTACACCTTTCTTTTTACTAAAAAATCAGGCCGCCCAAGGCGGCCTGATTTTTATACCGCAATCTAGAAAACTAATCCGTGGCAAACGGCAGCAGAGCGATGTTTCGCGAGCGCTTGATGGCCTCGACGAGCATGCGCTGATGGAGGGCGCACACGCCGCTGGTGCGACGGGGCAGCACCTTGCCACGCTCGGGGGTGAAGCCCTGAAGGGTCTTCACATCCTTGTAATCGACAAACGTGGACTTCTCGACGCAGAACTTGCAGAACTTGCTGCGCCGACCGCCAAACTGCTTCTTCTTCTTGGGCTTGCCCTTTGCGTCCGTGCGCTTCTTCATCCCATCACCTCTTCAGCGGAACGCTCCTTGATGCCGGCCTGAGCCTTACGCTTGGCTTCCCGAGCGTAACGAACCTTCTGGCGTTCAGCGGCCTTGGCCTGCTCGTCCATGCGAATGGACATGAACTTGATCACGGCGTCGTGGTTGCGGAAGCGACGTTCGAGCTCGGCGATGAGGCTGGAACCCGCGTTCATTTCGAACAGCGTGTAGTAGCCTTCGCTAAACTTCTGGACTTCATAGGCCAACTTCTTGCGGCCCCACTTGTCGGTCTTGAGCAGTTCGCCACCCTGCTCGGCAATGATTCCCTCGAAATAGCGGACAAGTTCGTCAACCTGCTCGTCCGTCAAAGTCGGGGAGGCGATAAAGATCGTCTCGTATAGACGCATTCATCCTCCTTATGGATGTGAAGCCCCAGCACACGGTCTGGAGCAAGGAGAGCCCTCCAGCGGAGAGCGCGAAGGATTAGTTTCTCAGGGTTTGGCTTGTGGCTCAAGGGGAGTTTCTGAAAGAGCCGCTTCAGGGACCTGCCAAAAGGCGGCGCCATTCACCTTTCCATTCAACTCCGCGAGGTCTTGGCAACCGGCCAGAAGTTCCATGAAGCGCGCGAAAGGCACGTCCATGGCCGTGATGCGGGCCGCTTCCTCGGGGGTCCACTCCTGGAGCACGAACTCGTGCAAGGGGCGAATGAAGGGTCCAATGCCCAACCGAAGCCGAGCAAAATCCTGGCCGCCCAAATGATCGATCACACTCTGGACGCCGTTGTGCCCCCCGGCGCTGCCCTCCAACCGAAAGCGCCCCAGCCCTAAGGGCAGATCCTTGTCATCGAAAAGCACAATCATCCGAGCCGGGTCCAACCCCGCCGCCAGCGCCTCGGCACAGACTTGACCCGACAGATTCATGTAGGTGCCCGGCACCAGGATCTGAAAGGATTCACCCAACCGATTAAGCGTGCCCGTCTTGTAGCGCGAGATCGGCGAAGTTTTGACACCTCGCGGCTCAATCCAGCGCTGAAGCATGAGGCGCCCCAGGTTATGCCGCGTCGCCGCAAATGGCCGCCCAGGGCGGCCATTTGTTTACCATAAAAAAACGAACTACTTCTTGTCGCTCTTGGCCTTGGCGGGTGCAGCTTCGGGCTCCTTGGCGGCCACGGCGGCTTCTTCTTCCTCGGCCTTCTTGCCGTGGACGGAGCAGATCACGTTGTGAGCATCGCCCAGCACTGTGAGGTGAGCATCCAGCTGAATCTGGTCCAGACGCAGCACATCGCCGATCACCATGTGATCCACGGCGACATCGATGTGGCCGGGAATAAAGGCGGGGAGGCATTCCACTTCGATCTGACGATGAACGAAGTCCAGGATGCCACCTTCCTTGGTGCCCGCAGGAATACCCTTCAACACGATGGGAACATGCACCCGCACCTTGTGGGTGGGATCGACGCGCATGAAATCCACGTGGGCCAAACGGCCGGTGACAGGGTCGCGCTGCAGGGCCTTGATGATGACGTGGCGCTTGATATCCGTGCCTTCGCGCTGCAGGTGGACCAGGGAGTTCATGCCCGTTTCGCTGGCCAGAATGCGGGCCACAATCTTGGGGTTGATACCGATGGACACGGCGGGCTCGGCGAGTCCGTAGATGGTGGCGGGGATCATGCCGGTGGCACGCATATCGCGAGTCGATGACTTACCGACCTTTTCACGCTTGGTAACAATGATGACTTCACTACTCATGGGTTCCTCCTACCCGACTGCTTGCGCAGCCCTCTCGTTGGTTTTGGGCCGGGCGGCCCGAGCCCGGAAATCGGGCGAACGATCAGATTACCGCCGAAGGCTTTGAGGATCTAGGGAAAAGACCAGAAGGTGAGCAACCGAAACCCTTGGTGCTCATAATGAATCCCATGGCTCGCACATCCCTTCGTCCAGACGAAATACTGAACCGCGAACTTTCGTGGCTCGCATTTAACGAGCGTGTGCTGGCCGAGGCCGAAGACCCCTCGTTGCCCCTGCTGGAGCGGGTTAAATTCTTGGCCATTGTCTCTAGCAACTGGGACGAGTTTTTCATGGTGCGCGTGGCGGGTATCTGGCGCCAGATCGATGCGGGTATCACCAAGCCCGGCCCCGATGGCCACACGCCACGGCAACTCATGGGCAAGGTCTCCACGCGCATCCATGAACTTTCCGCCCGTCAGCATGGCCTTTTTCATCAGACGATCGAACCCCGGCTCAACGCCGAAGGCATTTTCATTTTGAAGCCCGAGCAGTTGGACGTGCCGCAAAAGGACTTCATCCGCGACTACTTTGAACGCAACCTGCATCCGCTGATCACACCCCTGGCCGTGGATACGGGGCACCCCTTTCCCCGCTTGGGTAATCGTGCCTTGGTGCTGATGGCCGAACTCGAGCCCGATGAAAACCTGGGCGACGAAGGGCTGCCGGTTTCCGAACTCTCCATCATCCACGTGCCCACCACCGTGGCACCGCGCTTCCTGAGAGTGCCCAGCCTGGAGGGTCATTTCGTTTTCGTCATCCTGGAAGACGTTATCCGCATGCATCTGCCACGGATTTTTCAGGGCTATGTCATCAAGAATTGCCACGCCCTACGGGTGACGCGGGACACCGATTTGCCCCTGGAAGAAGATCCCTTTGAAGACCTGATGAAAACAGTGGAAGAACATCTCCGCAGCCGCCGCCGAGGTGCGGTGGTGCGGCTTCAGTACGAGCGGGGCCTTAGTCAGAACCTGATGGATACCCTCACCGAGGAACTGGAACTAAGCCCCGAGGACCTCTATCCCACGGAAGGCTTCGCCGCTTTTTCAGACCTCATGCAGCTCTTTGGTCAACTGGATCTGCCCCACCTCAAAGACGCGGCCATGCCGCCGTTGCCCGTGCCGCAATTGGAGGCCAGTCCCACCGTTTTTGAAGCCATCGCCAAGGGCGATATTTTGCTGCACCATCCCTTTCAGAGCTTTGACGATTCCGTAGTGCGGTTTGTGCGCGAGGCGGCCGAGGATCCCAAGGTTCTGGCCATCAAGATGACGCTGTATCGAATGAGTGCCGCCAGCCCCGTGGCCGCAGCCTTGGAGCGAGCCGCCGAACGCGGTAAACAGGTCGCCGCCATCGTGGAACTGCGCGCCCGCTTCGATGAAGAGGCCAATATCGCCTGGGCACGACGGCTCGAAAAGGCTGGGGTGCACGTGGTTTACGGGCTGCCTGCCTATAAGACCCACGGCAAGGCTTGTCTCGTCATTCGCCAGGAACCCGGCGGCATCAAGCGCTATTGCCATCTGGCTACGGGCAACTACAACGAGCGCACCAGCCGACTCTATTCCGATCTGGGCTACTTCACGGCTCGGCCCGAATTCGGTGAAGATCTTTCGAATCTTTTCAACCTGCTCACCGGCTACACCCGGCCCCCCCGCTTCAATCACCTCATTCTGGCCCCCACGCATTTCCGGGATGGCATCCTGCACCGCATTCGCCGGGAACAGGGGCACGCTCAGGCTGGAAAGCCAGCTCGGCTGATTCTAAAAATGAACGCTTTGGTTGATCCGGCCATGATTCAGGCTCTGTACGAAGCCAGCCAGGATGGCGTTCAGGTGGATCTCATCGTGCGGGGCACCTGCTGTCTCAAGCCAGGCGTAGCAGGCCTTTCCGAGAATATTCGGGTCATCAGCATCATCGACCGCTTCCTGGAGCACGCCCGCATCTACCATTTTGCCAATGCGGGCGAGCCCGAAACACTGCTGGCCAGCGGAGATCTCATGCCCCGCAACCTGGATAACCGCGTGGAAATCGCCTTCCCCTTGGTGGATCCCATCGTGGCCGCACAAGTGGCGGAGCTTCTGGAACTCCAGATCCACGACACCGTAAAGGGACGGATGCTCGGCCCCAATGGCGAGGTCCTGCGGCGGGGCCTGGATCCAACTTGGCCACTCCTGCGCAGTCAAACGCGCACCTATGAGCACGGGCTGCTCGCCACCGGTGCGCGCAATGTCACCGTTAAGCTGCAAGACCTTAATGGCGAGGATGGCCTCTGAACAACGCCTCGCGACGTGGCATCCTAGGAGATGGAGAACTCCATGACCAAGATCAGCCGCGCCGCCATTTTCGATGCCCTTAACGCCTGGGAAGTCCCGGGAGCCAAGACCAGCCTCGTGGGGTTGAAGGCCGTGAAAGGCATCGACCTGGACGGTGGCAAGGTGATGCTCGCCCTGCAACTGCTGGATGCCTACAAGGATCGCGAGGAGGTAATCCGACTCGCGCTGCACGAAAAACTCGGTGCCGTGACCGGAGTCGAGGAAGTCGATCTGGACTTCACCTGGGAACGCACACCGGAAGCCGATTTCAAGAATCTGCTCCCCACGGTGAAATGCGCCGTGGTGGTGGGCAGTGGCAAGGGTGGCGTGGGCAAGAGCACCGTGGCCGCCAACCTCGCCTGCGCCGCAGCACGCCTGGGTCTCAAAGTCGGCCTTCTGGATTCTGATATCTACGGCCCCAGCATGGCCATGATGTTCGGCATCAAGGATGGCCCCGAAGGAACGCCGGACGGCAAGATCAAGCCCATCGAAAAATTCGGCCTCAAACTCATGTCCATGGGCTTTCTCATTGACGAAGACCGGCCCGTGGTGTGGCGCGGCCCGATGCTCAACAAGGCCCTCCAGCAGTTTCTGGGGGATGTGCTTTGGGGCGACCTGGACATTCTCTTCATCGATTTACCCCCCGGCACCGGCGATGTGCAGATCACGCTGGTGCAAAACGCCAAGAGTGTCATTGACAAGGGCGGCGCCATCGTGGTGAGCACGCCCCAGGATGTGGCTTTCTTGGATGCCAAAAAGGCCATTGGGCTCTTCAAAACGGTGGAAACACCCATCCTCGGCGTGATCGAAAACATGTCGAGCTTCCTGTGCCCCCATTGCAAAGGCGAAACCCATATCTTCGGCCACGGCGGCGTAAAGACTGCCGCCTACCACATGGGCCTGCCCTTCCTGGGTGAGATCCCCATTGATCTCGAAATTCGCGCAGGCAGCGACCAGGGCACACCCTTGGTGGTGGGCCATCCCGATAGCCCCCAGAGCAAGGTCTTCATGGAAATGGCTGGGGCCCTTAAATCACGGCTAAATCTGTAGAACTTTCTGCCGCCATACTCCTACAGTTATTCAAGGGCCAGGGTCATTGGGCCGTTGAGGAATTCGTGAAACGTGCAATTTTCAGCTGCCTGCTCGGGATCGCGGCCTGTTTTGGGCTGCTGGGCGGAGCGCCACCACCGCCCTTGAAGGCGCCTCCCGGCATCATGGCTTTCCGCAGTTTCGGAGTCGACCAAGGCCTTAGCAACCTCTCTACTGTGGCCATGGCACAAGACCACGATGGATTTCTCTGGGTGGGCACCGAGGATGGACTCTTCCGCCAGGAGGGTGATAAATTTCGCCGTTTTGGGGAAGCCGAAGGTTTGCCTTCGGCGCGCATCGACCCCAACGGCATCTCCGTTGGGAAAACTCGCGGCCTCTGGGTTTCTACGTCGCGGGGCCTAGTTTTCTGGGATGGGCTGAGCTTTCTTCGACCCTCCGCCATGGGAATGAAGGGGCTCGATGGCCGACCGGCAACCTGTCTGCCTCAGGGCGGGGTCATTCTGTCGGATCAGCCCAGCAACACACGCTTCCTTGGCCTGGATGGCCATGATTTCACGCCCCTAAGCGGCCTTCCCTGGGGCAATGGCCTCACCGCTTCGACGTATTCTGCGGAACAAGATTTGTTCTTAGCCGCACTCGGGCAGGAACTCTGGGCTCGCCATCGAGGTGTTTGGTCCCATCGCGATCTTTCTCCCTTCCTGGGCCAAGACATCCGGGTTTTGCGCATCGACAGCAAGGGGCAGATCTGGATGCGCTGCACCGAGCGCCTCGCCAAAATGGCCAATTTGAACGCTACCGTCGAAAGCCTTACGACCCCGATTCCGCTTGCCGCCGTTAATTCCTCAAATTTGGGGGTAGATGGCCAAGGGCGACTCTGGACCAATGCCCCCCAAGGCTTGGTCTGGTTAGATGGGCAAAACTCCGGCGTCATCGGCCTGAACGAGGGGCTTCCCCAGGGGGGGGCCGTAGTGCTCTGTGTGGATCACCAAGGCACCGTCTGGATCGGGGGCGAAGGTTGCCACAAGCTCCTAGGCGAGGGACTTTGGACAGGTTGGACTCGCAAACAAGGCTTGCCGACCGATATTGTTTGGACCATAACTCGGACTCAAGACGGGCTTCTTTGGGCAGGCACAGCTGCCGGCCTTGCGAGAGGGGACGAACGTGGGTGGAAAATGCTTCCCCAAACCCACGGTAACCAGTTCATGGCCTTGGCCGAGGATGTCGATGGCAACCTCTGGGCCGGACACCTTCGATCCACCGAACGCCCCGCCGGGCTCTCAGTGCGAGCGAAAGGCGCTTCCGTGCTTCAACCGGTCTCCATTCCAGGGTTGATTCCGGAAGGCAGCGTGGCTTCGCTGCTGGCGGAAGGCACCACTCTTTGGGTAGGAACCACATCCGCAGGGCTCCTTCGTGCCACAAGAAAAGGCACATCACTCACGTTCCAACCCATCACCATTGGCAATTGGCCTAGGCTCGACAGCATCCAACGCATCATTTCGGACGGCCATCAAGGGCTTTGGGTGGCCGGCTCGCATGGCCTAGCCCACTGGAATGGTCAGACCTGGGTCACCCTCGACAAGTCCTCAGGGCTACCCGAAGATACCGCCCTGACAATTGCTGCCATGCCGAACGGCGAGGCTTGGGCCAGCTTTACCGAAGCCATTGCGCTGGTTCGAATTCGTCGGCAGGGTGAACGCCTGGAACTCTTGGAAACCCTTCGCGCTCCCCACCCCTTACTCAAGAATCCCATTATCACGATGATCAGTCAGCTAGATGGCATTCTCTGGCTGGGCACTTCCCGAGGCCTGTTGAGGTGGGATGGCCACCGCGTAGAACGCTACGGTCGGCACACGGGCTTACCCGGTGAGGACTGTGCTCAAAATGCGCTGTGGTTCGACCCCAATGGGGATGTCTGGGTAGGACTCAGCGTTGGCTTGGCGAAGGGGCGACTGGCCTTGCGCACCGGTGATCAGACCCCGCCACCGGCGCAGATTTTTGCAGCTCGACGCGGTGATGAGCAATCTGTTCTTGTCGATAAGGCTGATCGCCTCATCCCATGGGCCTTCCGGACACTCACCTTCAACTATGGCCCCAAGGGTTCCCTTCGCACGGAGGACCTGTCCTACCAGGTTCGTCTCATCGGAATCGAGGATCGCTGGCGTGACACCACTCTCCCCGAGTCCCGTTATCCCAGCCTGGGTGCGGGCGTTTATCGTTTTGAAGTTCGGACCGTCAATTCCGTCGGCGAAACCGGCGGGCTTTCCAGCGTGGATTTTCGCATCCTGGCACCCTGGTGGCTGCGTCCCTGGTTCCTGGTCCTGGCGGGACTCTTGGTCGTTGGGCTGAGTCTGCTTGGTTTTCGTTGGCGCACGCAGCTCCTGCGTCGACACAATCTGCAGCTCGAAGCCTTGGTCCATGCCCGCACTCTCGAATTAGAGATCGCCAATTCCTCGCTGCTGGAAGCCAGTCTCATCGATCCACTGACGGGGTTACACAATCGCCGCTTCCTGTCCATGACCATGCCTGAAGAAGAAATTCGGCTTCACCGCATGTTCCGCAATTACCTCCAAAAGGGCGAGAATCCGCTTAACCGCAACGAAGATCTGGTGCTATTCCTCGGGGATCTGGATCATTTCAAGCATGTCAACGACACCTACGGTCATGCCGCTGGGGATCTGGTGCTGCAGCAAACGGCCCAGGTTCTGCGCGGGGTATGCCGCACCTCGGACACGCTGGTGCGCTGGGGCGGCGAGGAATTTCTCTTGGTTGCCAAGCGTTCGGATCGGGAGAAGGCTCATCAGATTGCCGAGAAACTTTGTCAGGCAATGCGTTACCACACCTTCGTACTACCCGATGAGCAGACGTTGCACTGCACCATGTCCATCGGATACGCCGCCTTCCCCATCCTGGATCAACACCCCGAGGCCATGACCTGGGAAGACACGTTGCAGGTGGCCGATCAATGCATGTATGCCGCCAAGCACGCGGGTCGGGATGGCTGGGTAGGCATGCACACCCCCGGTCCCGTGGATGCTCCCGATATTGCTTCGCGCTTCCGTGTAGATCTCGAAAGTCTGGTTCGGGAAGGCCAAGCCCAGATCTCCAGCAGTTTCCCCGAGGGCAGAGCCTTTGGCGGAAGAGATATCCGCATCGAATAGTTACGCTTTGCCTCGAGCCCGAATGAGTCGGTAGGCCAGCGGCAAAGCCAGAGCAGCGGCGAGGGCGGCCACGGCCCAACCCGCTCGGTATGCCACTACGCCCCAGGCTCGTTCGCCGTGGCCAATGACCATGCCGATCAATAGGCTGCCCAGACCGATTCCCGAATCAAAGGAAAACAGCGTCGCGCCAAAGGCGGCGCCCCGGCGTTCCGGATGAATAACCTCCAGCACATGGGTGCTCACCAAGGTATGCACCATGCTATAGCCAGCCCCGTAAACCGTTGCCGACAGTGCGTGTCGCAGCACGCCTCCCGGAAAAATCGCCAAAAGTAAGAGCCCCAGAAAGGCGCCCCAGAGCATCCTGGGCAACAATTTGACCGGATCCGAGCCAAATCCAATGCGCGTCATCACGATGCGCATGCCCACCATGCCAATGGCCATGCAGGTAAGAAAGGCTGCGGTGGTGGGCAGCCCGAGAAAGGGCTGGAAGTTCAATTTCAGGGCTTCCTGGGCCGTGTAGGTGCCAAGGGCGCCATAGCCCAGCGCGGTAGCAAAGAGTACCGAGCATGGCCGAAGCATCTTCCGTTCGGGCATTTGCAGCACGCTACGACGTTCGCGATCCGCCCGGTCCTTGGGCAGGCTGGTGGCTAGCAGGGCCAAAACAACGAAGAGAATCGCGAGAATCCAGGTGACAGAGGAAAAGCCCCATTGTCGGTACTCAGCCAGACCGATCATGGGGCCAAAGATCACGCCACCTGGACTGGCCAAACCGTAGAGCGTCAAACCGTCGGCGCGTCGATCCTCGGGTAACACGCCGCCCAGAGTAGACATGGTGCCGGTCAATAGCCCCGACCACACCACACCATGCGGCAGGGCCAACACGTAGATCCAAATCCGATTTTGGATGAAGCCGTAGCTGCCCACACAAATCGCAAACAGAAAGGCGGTCACCACCACCATGCGCCGCTGCCCCACTCGATCGCCCAAGGGGCCCGTAAATAGGGCTCCCACGGCCGATCCCGCAGTGAAGACCGACAAGAAGCGTCCACTCTCTTCCACGCTGGCGCCCAAATCCAGCAGCCGGAGCGGCACGGTGGGAAACAGCTGAAAGGCCGCAAAAAACGTAAGAAAGGTGAGCCCGAACAGCAGGGTGAAGGCAGGGGTGAAGAGGCGAGGGCGAGAATCCGGCATGGCCTCAGTTTGGCAGAGGCGAACCTTGGCTCGATGGCTTCAGCACTTTTGGCGCAATCAGCAAGCATCCCACCACGGCCAGCCCGCCCAAGGCCCAACCCCAGCGATAACCCGCCACCAGTCCCCAATGACTGCCAATGCGTTCCATGGCCCAGCCCAGCACCAGCGCGCCCACCGCCTGTCCCATGTCGTAGCTGAAATACAACACGCCCACCGCCACCCCCCGGCGATCCGGCTTTGCCCGATCAATCATGTACATGAACATCAGCGTATGCACCATGCCGTAGCCCGCCCCGTACACCAACCCGCCCAGAATGTGCCGGACCGTGCCTCCGGGCAGCAGAGCCAATAGAGCCATGCCCGCTATCGTCACGCCCAACATCGGCGCCAACATTCGCATGGGTTGCTTGCCCAGGCCCACGAAACCCAAGACTA
>JAIFMW010000051.1 GCA_020048105.1 Deltaproteobacteria bacterium
GCATCTACCTGCGCGATACGCCGGATCAAATCCTGCACAAGTGCACGCGGCAGATGCTCTCCGATACCGCCAGGGTGCGAAAATCCGATCCCGGTAACCCCGAAGTCTGCAATGTCTTCACCTTCCACAAGCTCTTCTCGGATGTGGAGACCGTGAACATGGTGGTGGCGGAGTGCCCCCGCGCGGGCATCGGCTGCTTCGATTGCAAGAAAAAGTTGGCTGAGGCCATCACCCAACGGGTGGAACCCCTGCGTCAAAAAATCGAAGACAACCTAGCCCATCCCGACCGCCTGAACGCGATCTTGCGCGATGGCAGCGATCGCGCCCGAATTACCGCCAAGGCCACCATGGATCAGGTGCGCGAGGCCATGAAGCTGCCCAACTACTGAAGCCATGCCTGACCGCGAGGAATTCCTGGATTGGTTGAAGGAACGGGCGCTCCTGGTGCTTTTCCTACTCGCCCTCGGGGGTTGGTGCGTCAACGCTTGGCTGGACCGCCCCCTTCATCCACCCGCTGGGGTTTTGGTTCCCGAAGAACCCCTGCAGGGACCGCCTGGGGAGGGCGGTCCCTGGCGTGCCCGTGAGAATAAAGTGGTGTCCCTCGCAACCTTCGAAATTCGCGCGCGAATTCTCTCCAAGGAACGCTATCGCTGGGACCGCGGCGCCGACCTTAGTCCCATCGACCTCGCACTCGGCTGGGGCCCCATGTCGGACTCATCCATCCTTGATCAAATCAGCATTTCTCAGAGCAATCGCTGGTACCACTGGCGCGTTTCCACGCCCCCCATTCCCATGGACCAGATCAGCGCCCACAGCGCGAACATGCATATGCTCCCGGCCAATGCTCGAGTGAAGCGCGCCTTGCTGGGGTTTCGGGAAGGGCAGGTGGTCCGCCTTCGCGGTCACTTGGTTCAAGTCGAAGGCCCGGATGGTTTCCGGTGGACCAGTTCTCTCTCCCGCCAAGACACCGGAGATGGTTCCTGTGAAGTTATTTGGGTTGAAGAGGCAGGCCTGTGATGGGATTTTCGACTTGCGAATTCCGCCGCCCCCGGTAGACTTAGGGTTCCGGGTTTTACACCCGCGGTTCCTTAGCTCAGTTGGTTAGAGCATCTGACTCTTAATCAGAGGGTCCCCGGTTCGAGCCCGGGAGGGACCACCAAGCAACACCCCTGAAGCCCTGTGCTGACGGGGTGTTTTCGCGTTCATCCAGTCTTTCGACGATCCGCCACTTTGCCTTGAAGTGATGAGTTCAATGGAGGTCATCGGTGAATGCTAGAGTGGGTCATGGTCAAACCTGTTGTTCCTCCCGAAATCCTCCTGGCCATTCGTGTGGCCAGCGGAAAGGGGAATGAACCCGTCGTTTCTCGCGGCGGCAAACCCAAAGAAGCGAGCCCCAAGAGTGGTGCCACGGAAAAGCAGAGCATTCGTCCGGCACGAACCGCTATTGCTCACGTGCGTGGGGGCAATAAAGGGAAATAAGGGAACACTTTCCCTTCGAGATGAAGAATAGCCTTCGACTTTCCGGGGCGGATAGGTCGACCCGAAAATTAACATTTTCCCAAGGCGCCCAATAAGTCGGAACTGCGCAGAGGTCTCGGCAATTCGGTGGCCGAACCCACGGGGGCTGGGGCCAGTGCCAAAATGGGCCAAGGTCGGGAGCCACGCAGCGTTCGCAGGATGGCGCTAGCAGCGGCATTGAACTCGGGATCTGAGGCCAGTACCGCGCCTCGGAGCGCACCGCTTTGGCTGATGTGGCGAACCTCATTCAGGGTTTCGACGGGGCTCACGGGTCCGTGGCCCGCTTGTTCGAGAAGGCTGATCAGGGCCTCACGGCCAGGGCTGGGCGGCATGATCAGGAGCAGGGGTTGGCGAGGATCCGGCAAGGCCTCTAGGACGGGGCGCTCGGGCAGGGTGGGTTCGGTCCAACGGGTTTCTGACCAATGTTGCAGGTAGGTTCGGTCCGCTCGTGGGAGTGCACGGAATTGGATATTGAGGCAAAGGCCATGAGGTCCCTCATCGACATCGCGCAGCAGCCCGGCACATTCGAGAGTTTCCTCTTCGAGTCCGGTGAGTTCCACGGCGTGCAAGCCGCGCCCTGGCTGGAGATCCAAGGCTCTGGGGTCCAGGCGGGCTCGGCTTTCCAGGTCAAAGGCGCGCTCAACTTGAAAGCGAAAACCGCCCGCCGAAAGATTAAGAAGCGGCCCCGCGAGAGCAGGCCCTTTGGCGTCAAGGTGGATCATGGCCCGTAAACCCTCTTCCAGGGCCACCGGGATTCGGGGCGCATATCGTCGATCATGGCGGGATATGGCCCCAGGCAGACTTAGGGCGAATTGGGTTCGACTTGGCTGAAGCTGAACTCGGGTGGCTCCTTCCCAGCGCTGACCCGCCAAGGGCAAAGCAATCCGGGCGGCATCGCCCACTTTGAGAACCCGAGGTGGCAGTTTCGGTATGTCCACAATCACGCGCCGGTGGGCCAGATCCAGATCCGCCACGAAGGCACTCAGTTCCATGCCGGTTCCCGTAATCACCGCCATGGCGCTGTGATTTCGCCGCAATGCTTCGAGGTGGGCTAGGAGATCATCCAAGGGGAGTTCGGTCATTCGAAAGTCATCGCTTAGCCTTGGGTCGCGCGAAGGCTTCGAATTCTCGCTTGGCCTCCGTCGGATCGGGGGATTTCAGGCACACGAGATCCCGAAGGCGCTCCTTGCCGTTGTCGCCAAGGATTCGGGAAAAGCGGATCGCCATGCCTTCTGGCGCATCCCGCACAACCACGCCCCAGGCCAGGATCTTATTTTCTTCGCCGTCGGTGAGCAGGAAAATGATGATGTAGCAACCGGTTCCAATGGGCAACCGTTCGGTGGCTCGGACAAGGATGCCGTTCATGCTGATGTTGATGGCCGAGGGGCAATGGATATCTTTTTCGTCCGCCATGATCTTGACTCGGTAGCCAAGGGGCACCCGAGTCGCAGTTCGCTGATCGATTCGTTTCTTCATTCGAGAATCCAGAGTTGACTTGCAACTCAGGAAGAATACTCGAAGTGGTTTCATTCCTTGGCGGAGGCCAATGGAGTCGCGGATGCTGATGTCTTTTTTTTAAATATTGCAAGAGGTTTGGTTAAGTCGAATCTCTGGCCTTTTTGGAAATTATTTCGCGCAAGGTTCTGGCAGGATAGGGGTGTCAGATCATTCCCGATGCCTTTGTCGCTTTTTGAAACCGTTTCACCGTTTGGAGGACCGCATGGCCATGGGGCTTCTCTTTGATGCGACTCGCTGCGTAGGCTGCGGAGCCTGTTCATCGGGCTGCAAGAAACAAAATAACCTTCCAGGCGAGGTAGAGGAGCTCACCACTGCCTACACCTGGACCACGGTTAAGCCCCTCGAGGGCACCTTCATGCGAAAGCTTTGCATGCACTGCGAGGTTCCTACCTGTGCCTCGGTATGCCCGGTGGGGGCCCTTACCAAGAGCCCTCAGGGTCCGGTGGTGTATGATTCGGCCAAGTGCATGGGTTGCCGGTATTGCATGATGGCTTGCCCCTTCGATGTTCCCAAATATCAGTGGGATCGAGCCGTACCACTCATCGGTAAATGCATCATGTGCGAGGGGCTGATCGCCAAGGGTGAATCCACCGCTTGTGCGACGGCATGTGAGTACGGAGCCACCATTTTTGGGAAACGAGACGATCTGATTCGCGATGCGCAGGAGCGGATCAAGCAGAATCCTGGGGTCTACGTCGATCACATCTACGGCCTAACCGAGGCTGGTGGCACGTCTGTGTTGATGATTTCCAGTGTGCCGTTCGTGAAGATGGGCTTAAAGAACGACCTGCCCAGCGAGCCTCCCGCCTTGCGCACGTGGCAGGTTCTATCAAATATTCCGAGTTTTGTGGCGGTATGGGGTGTGTTCCTCTGGGGCATTCATTGGATTACTGCCCGTCGCGATGACGTAGCCACCGTTGAATCACATTCGAAGTCGGAGGATCGGTGATGAACACCACCAACCTAATGGCACGCCGTCCCCGCATTGGCTTTTGGACCACGGTAGTGGGCCTGCTGCTCATTCCTTTTCTTGTAATAACCTTCCTTCGCTTCAGCAAGGGACTCGGCGCCGTCAGCAATCTCAATGACTCCTTCCCCTGGGGCATTTGGATCGGTTTCGATCTGCTTTGTGGCGTAGGTCTTGCGGCGGGTGCGTTCACGCTCACGGCGGTTGTTCATCTGTTTAATCTGAAAAAATTTGAACCCATCGTTCGGCCTACGGTGCTAACGGGGTTCCTGGGCTATGCCTTTGTGATCGTGGCGCTGATGTTCGATCTCGGGCAGCCATGGCGCATCTGGCACACCATCATTTACTGGAATACCCATTCGGTAATGTTCGAAGTGGGTTGGTGCGTGATGCTTTACACCACGGTATTGGCGTTGGAATTTGCTCCCGTGGTTCTGGAACGCTTTGGATACCACGCACCGATCCGGATGATTCACAAGTTCATCACGCCGCTGGTGATTGCGGGTGTGCTGCTCTCGACCCTGCATCAGTCTTCGCTGGGCTCGCTCTACCTGATCGTGCCTTCAAAGTTGCACCCACTTTGGTATTCTCAACTGTTGCCGTTGTTGTTCTATATTTCGGCCATTGGTGCGGGTATCGGTATGGTGATTCTCGAGTCCTACCTGAGTCAGCGAGCCTTTGGTCGCCATCTGGAAATGGATCTCCTGGAACCACTCGCCCGAGGCATGGTCGTGGCGCTAGGCATCTATGGTCTGATGCGCTTACAGATCATCGCCCGCAATGGCTCCTTTAGCGCCATCACCAACTTTACCTATGAAGGAAAGATGTTCCTGGTCGAGTTTGTCTTAGGGGTTCTGCTGCCCGTCGGCCTGTTGGCATTCCGGAAATTGCGCACGAATCCCACTTGGTTGGTGACGGGAGCTTTTCTTGCGGTCCTGGGCTTCGTGATGAACCGGCTGAATATCGCCATCACCGGTATGGAGCGGGCTGCGGGAGCGCGCTACTTTCCCTCGGTGATGGAAATGATTGTTTCGGTGACCCTGGTTGGCATCGGTATGGCGGTGTTTGCCTTGGCAGTGAAATATTTCGCCATTTTCCCAGAAGCCAAACCCACTGAAGCGGAGCACTAGGAGTCGGTAGCATGCGTATTCGGATTGGGACACGCTTAATTCTGGGGGCAGGGCTTGTAACGGCCCTGGTCATCGGAATCATGACAATCCTGATCATGAAATCCCATGAGAATCAGTTGGTTTTTGAGAAGACTCGCAGCGCCAATCAGCTCAGCGAGACGATCAAACGCAGCACCCATTTCGATATGCTCGAGAACCGCCGAGAAAACCTGCATCGGCAGATTCAGGCTATTGGCGATATGCAGCAGGAAGGGCTTCGCAAGGTCCGCCTCTTCAATAAAGAGGGGCGAATCATGTTCTCCTCGGCGAAAGGTGAGACGGGCACCACCTTGGATAAGCAAGCCGAGGCCTGCTACGCGTGCCATGCCGTAGGGCGGCCTCTGGAAAAGCTCGATATTCATGCTAGAGCGCGGCTATTCCGTGGCCCGGATGGCACCCGTGTGCTCGGCATTATTAACCCGATTCCCAACGAGCCTTCGTGTTCTACGGCAGCCTGCCACGCGCACAATCCGAACCAATTGATTTTGGGTGTGCTCGATGTGAACGTTTCCATGACCGAAGCTGATGAGGAAATCGCTCGCAGCCGTCGCGTGATGGTGGGGTTGGCCTTGCTGGCGATTGTTGCAAGTAGCGTCATGTTGTGGTGGCTGAACCGCCGCATGGTGGTGGGTCCGGTAGCGGCATTGGTAGCGGGTACGCAGCGAGTGGCCAAGGGCGATCTTACGACCACGATTCCCGTGAATGCCCAGCACGAACTTGGCGAATTGGCCCAGGCCTTCAATGCCATGACGCAGCGCATTTCCGAGACCCAACGCCAATTGACCCAAGCCGACAAACTGGCTTCGGTTGGACGCCTAGCCGCCGGAGTTGCCCACGAAATTAACAACCCGCTTACAGGTGTACTGACCTACGCCTCCCTGCTAGCCAAACGGTTTGAATCGGATCCTTCCGCGAAGGATGATCTGGATGTAATCGTGCGGGAAACCAAGCGTTGCCGTGGCATCGTGCGCGAGTTGCTGGATTTTGCGCGTCCCATGCCTCCGGCCCGGAAAGCCACCGACCTCAACGAAATTGTCCGTCATTCCATCGCGGTGGTGGTTAACCAACTCAGCCTGAATTCAGTGAATCTGGACCTTGATTTGGGTCTGGATCTTCCGGCGGCCTTTGCTGACGGCAATCAGATGCAGCAGGTGATCGTCAATCTGCTCCTGAATGCGGCGGATGCCATTGGGACCGATGGGGGCGTGATTCGCATCGGGACTCGCACTCTTTCGCTACCAGCTCGAGGACAGGTGCCTCTTCGGAAAGCGTCCTGCCCAAAGGGCCACGATTTATTGGATCGAACGGTACGTATCGATGGGCTGCCTTCGGTGCGGCTCCTGGGCAGCGCCAAGGGTAAGGAATTCATCACCCATTTCGATCCCGTATTTGGGCATTTCAACCATCGCTTTCCTGAGCCACAGGAAGAAGGTTCCATTGCCAGCTACGCCTGTCCGGAATGCCACAAATCCTTGATGGCGCCCGAGCGGGTTTGCGAAGTTTGCGGGTCTCCCACCATCGAAATTCTGGCGGGACCCGAGGACCCCTTCACGTGGTGCAGTCGGAAGGGATGCCATGCCTCCCATTGGCCATCGCAGGAAAAGGTGGGTGATCGTTGCCTGATCGAACTGCAAGTGCAAGATAACGGTCATGGTATTCAGCCCGAGGATCTCCCCCGCTTGTTTGAACCCTTCTTCAGCACAAAGGGAACGCGCGGAACAGGGCTTGGTCTGGCGGTGACCTGGAGTATTGTCGAAGGGCATAACGGCACGATCGATGTGCAAAGTACGCCTGGGGAAGGCACGCTATTTCGAGTGCGATTGCCCCTTGCTTGCGCGAATGATGAAAATCTTTTTTCGTGAACACCCTTTTTTGATAGGAGCCTTTTCATGACTGCCCTGCTCGTTGTCCTAATGTTTGTGGCCTTTGTCGCGATCGATTTCATCGTGCGCGAAGTGGCGCGGCGACTGCGTGAAAAGCATGAACGCCAGAAGCGCGAAGAGGTGCTTAATGTGGCGATTCGGTTGGATTCGACCGATGAGGCCAAGAGCCTAAAGCGTGTCGAAGTCGCCAATCCCAAGGCTCGGATCCTTGCGGTGGATGACGAGGCGGTGGTCTTGGATTCCTTCCGAAGGATCCTGGTGCTGGAAGGCTTCAACGTGGACACCGTAGAAACGGGACCCGAGGCTCTCGGCCTAGTGCAGCGCCACGACTACGATTTTGTCTTCACGGATCTCAAAATGCCCGGCATGGATGGCGTTGAAGTCGTGAAGGCTGTCAAACATTTGCGGCCTGATCTTGATGTAGTGGTGGTCACCGGCTACGGCACCATTGAAACCGCCGTGGAAACCATGCAGCATGGCGCCTGCGAGTTCGTGCAGAAGCCCTTCACTGCGGAAGAACTGGCTGAGTTTGTGCGGAAGCTCCTGATCAAGCGACAGGCCAGGGTCGAAGCCCAGCAACAGCCCACAGTGCGCATCGTCGCTCCCATCGTTGCCGAGTCGGCTCCCAGCCACGAATATTGCGTTCCTGGCGGTGCCTTTGTCGCCAAGGGCCATGCTTGGGCTCGCATTGAACCAGGCGGTCAGGTGCGCATTGGCCTTGATGATTTCGCCCGCAAGGCCTTGGGTTCGGTGTCGGCCATCAAGATGCCCGATCATGGCCGTGAGTTCCGACAGGGTGAGCCACTCTTTACTGCCCAGCGGGGGACCGAGGTGTACACCTTCGCTTCACCCGTTAGCGGTAAAGTGGTGGCCAGCAATGAAAATCTGAAGGGCGATCCTGGCATCGTCATCCAGAGCCCCTACGACCGGGGTTGGGTGCTGCGCCTTCAGCCCACGGACCTCGCTGCCGAACTGCCAGAACTTCGCATCGGCAAACCCGTGGTTGAGTGGTATCAGGAAGAAATCTCTCGCTTGCGGAAGGCCATCCAGGAAGCCTCACCTAAGGCAGATCGCCTCCAGGCTGAAGAGCTTCAAAAACTCTTTTTCTGAT
Organism: Deltaproteobacteria bacterium; assembly: GCA_020048105.1. Lineage (GTDB taxonomy): Bacteria > Acidobacteriota > Holophagae > Holophagales > Holophagaceae > JAYREN01. The sequence continues at coordinate 8,167 of JAIFMW010000051.1, forward strand.
AGCAGTTCAACCGAATACAAAACAGCGCGGCCGAAGCCGCGCTGTTTTGTATTCGGGAAACCCGGAAATCAATCCATTCGGTAGTTGGGAGCTTCCTTCGTGATCATCACGTCGTGGGCGTGGCTTTCGCGGAGGCCTGCGCCGGTGATTTGAACGAAGGTTGCCTTGGCCTGGAAATCTGGAATATCCTTGCCGCCCACGAGGCCCATGCCAGCGCGGAGGCCACCAAGCAACTGGGTGACTAGGTCAGCGACCTTGCCCTTGTAGGGGACCTGGCCTTCGATGCCTTCGGGTACGAGCTTGGTGTCGTCCTTTCCTTCCTGGAAGTAGCGGTCTTTGGACCCCTGCTTCATGGCGCCGATGGAGCCCATGCCGCGGTAGGCCTTAAAGGTTCGTCCCTGGAAGAAGACCGTTTCACCCGGCGCTTCATCGGTGCCTGCGAAAAGGCTGCCGATCATGATGCAACTGGCACCGGCAGCAATAGCCTTGGCGATATCGCCGGAGAACTTGATGCCACCATCGGCGATGCAGGGTACGCCCAACTCGCGGCAGGCGCGACTGGCTTCCGCGATGGCTGTAATCTGCGGCATACCTGCGCCGGTGACAATGCGTGTGGTGCAAATGGAGCCTGGTCCGATGCCCACTTTGATGGCGTCGGCTCCGGCTTCGATGAGATCTTTCGCGCCTTGGTAGGTGGCGACATTTCCGGCGATCAATTGAGTGCCGGGGAAGTGTTTTTTGAGGCTTCGCACGGCATCGAGCACGCCCTTGGCGTGACCATGGCTGGAGTCCAGGCATAGCACGTCCACCTTGGCGGCTACCAGGGCCTTGGCGCGGTCCAACAAGTCTGGGCCCACGCCAACCGCAGCACCCACCCGTAAACGGCCCATGTCGTCTTTGCAGGCATTGGGGTAGTTGATGGATTTTTCGATGTCCTTAACGGTGATGAGGCCCTTCAAGGCACCTTCCTCGTCCACGACGAGTAATTTTTCGATGCGGTGCTTCTGAAGCGTGACCTTGGCTTCCTCCAAGGTGGTTCCCACGGGGACGGTCACCAGCGGTTGCTTGGTCATGCGATCGGAAACGAGAAGGTCCAGGTTGGTTTCAAAGCGCAGATCGCGATTGGTGAGAATGCCGACCAGCTTTCCCTTTTCCACCACGGGAACGCCGGAAATCTTGAACTTGGCCATCATGGCTTCAGCTTCGCGGATGGGCGCATCCGGGCGAATGGTTATGGGGTCGGTAATCATTCCCGACTCGGAGCGCTTCACCTTGTCGACTTCTTCGGCCTGGGCTCCGATCGACAAGTTTTTATGGATGATCCCGATGCCCCCCTGTTGGGCCAGCGCAATGGCTAGGCGTCCCTCGGTCACAGTATCCATGGCTGAAGAAAGCAGGGGGATTCGCAGATGGATTTCCCGAGTCAATTTCGCGGCTAAGCTCACTTGATTGGGATGAACTTCCGAAGGGCCGGGAACCAGCAGTACATCGTCAAATGTGAGCGCATGAACAAGGGGCAAGGTCAGCATGGAAGCCTCGAATCTGGGCCCGCTACCTGCGGAGCCTTGCAGGATAGGTTCGCACGGCCGGGCCGTTCATGAAAGATGGGGCGGCTGATGCCGCCCCACCTTTTCGAAAAAAGCGCCAATAAGTTAGAAGTTTTCGGCGACAGGTTCGAACCACGCCTGGGGCTTTTTGCAGACAGGGCAGGCACCGGGGGCATTGGGGCCTTCATGGATGTGACCACATTCCAGACAACGCCACTGGATTTTCTCGTCGCGGCGATAGACATTGCCGTTCTCGACTCGGCTTAAGAGGCGGGCGAAGCGGGACTCATGCTCCTTTTCGACCTTTGCAATCCACTCGAAGGTGCGACCGACTTCGGGGAAGCCTTCTTCTTTTGCCGTGGCGGCAAAGGCCGGATAGAGCGCTGACCACTCTTCATTTTCGCCCGATACGGCCGCTTGGAGCTGGGCCTGGGTGGTGCCTGCTACGGCTGGATAGGAAGCGGTGATCTGAATGGCATTGGGTGCCAAGGGGGCGAGATGAGCGAAGAAGAGTTGGGCGTGTTCCTTTTCGTTATGTGCGGTTTCTTCAAAAACCTGGGCGATGTGTTCAAAGCCTTCCTGGCGGGCGATGCCTGCGGCGAAGGTGTAGCGATTGCGAGCCTGGCTTTCACCTGCAAAGGCCTTGAGTAGGTTTTGGGCGGTTTGACTATCACCGAAGTTCATTGGAGCCTCCAAATTGCGATGAGTTCGCAATAAAAACAAAAAAAACAGCCTGTAAGGGCTAGAGAATACTCCGTTCTGTCTGCCTCATGGCGTGACTTTAGCTGAAATAATCAATCGGGCGGAAGCTGTAGCAATTGACACAGTTTCCCTGGGTAATGGCTTGTGACCCTTGCCAAGATTCCGCGCCAATTCTAGACTCGCGCTTGTGAGACGGCTCCAGTCAGGGCCCTTTTCCGTCTCCCAAGCCCCAAAGCAGACCAACCGGAACGCAACCGAGTAGGCAAACGAAGGAGGAATTTCATGGCTGAACGACGCATGATCACGCTCGACGGGAACGAGGCAACAGCCTCGGTCGCCCATCGAACCAACGAAGTCATCGCGATCTACCCGATCACCCCCTCGTCCAACATGGGCGAGTTCTCCGATGAATGGAGCGCCCAGGGCAAGAAGAACATCTGGGGCACCGTTCCTCTCGTCTCCGAGATGCAGTCCGAGGCCGGCGCCGCCGGTGCCGTTCACGGCGCCCTGCAGGCTGGCTCGCTGACTACCTCCTTCACGGCCTCCCAGGGGCTGCTGCTTTTCATCCCGATCATGTACAAGATCGCCGGTGAACTGACTCCTTTCGTGTTGCATGTGACGGCCCGCACCATCGCGACCCACGCTTTGTCCATCTTCGGCGATCACAGCGATGTGATGGGTTGCCGCCAGACGGGCTTCGCCATGCTGAGCTCCGATAGTGTCCAGCAGGCTCATGACTTCGCCCTGATTTCCCAGGCCGCCACCCTGCGCAGCCGCATTCCCTTCATGCACTACTTCGACGGCTTCCGCACCTCGCACGAGGTAAGCAAGATCGAACTGCTGAATGACGAAGATCTCAAGTCCATGGTCACGGATGAGCTCGTCGCCACGCATCGCAAGCGGGCGCTCACACCCGATAGCCCCCAGATTCGCGGCACCGCCCAGAATCCTGATGTGTTCTTCCAGGCTCGTGAAGCCTGCAACAGCTACTACACGGCGACCCCGGGCATCGTTCAGGAAGAGATGAACAAGTTCGCCAAGATGACCGGCCGTCAGTACGAGCTCTTCGAGTATTTCGGCGCTGCCGATGCCGATCGCGTGGTGATCGTGATGGGTTCCGGTGCCGATGTGGCCCACGAGTACGTGGAATGGGCGCTGGCCAAGGGCGAGAAGATTGGTCTCCTCAAGGTCCGGTTGTTCCGTCCCTTCTCCATCGAGCACTTCATCAATGCCCTGCCCAAAAGCGTTAAGAAGATTGCCGTCCTGGATCGCTGTAAGGAGCCCGGTGCCCTGGGCGACCCCCTCTACATGGACATCGTCACCGCTCTGCGTCAGGCCCAGGACAAGGGCACCACGACCCTGAATCCTGTGGTGGTGGCTGGACGCTACGGTCTTTCTAGCAAAGAATTCACACCTGCCCACGTCAAGGCCGTCTACGACGAATTGGCCAAGGACGCACCCAAGGCTCAGTTCACCATCGGCATCGTGGATGACGTCACCCACACCAGCTTGGTGATCGATGACGAGTTCGACATTGAAGCCGATGACGTTAAACGCGCCATGTTCTTTGGTCTGGGCTCCGATGGCACCGTGGGTGCCAACAAGAACTCCATCAAGATCATCGCCGAAGAAACGCCCAACTTTGGTCAGGGCTACTTCGTGTATGACTCCAAGAAGGCCGGGGCTGTCACCATTTCCCACCTGCGCTTTGGGCCACGGCGTATTCGCTCAGCCTATCTCATCAAGAAGGCCAACTTCATCGCCTGCCACCAGACCAGCTTCCTCGAGAAGTACGACATGCTCTGCAATGCGGGCACGGGCGCGACCTTCCTGTTGAATACGCCTTACAGCAAGGATGAAGTCTGGAACACCCTGCCCAAGGAAGTGCAGGAATCCATCATTACCAAGAAGATGAAGTTCTACGTCATCGATGCCTACGAAGTGGCCAAAGCCACGGGCATGGGCGTGCGCATCAACACCATCATGCAGACCTGTTTCTTCGCCATCTCCGGTGTGCTGCCCCGCGAGGAAGCCATCGAGCAGATCAAGAAGGCCATCAAAAAGACCTACGGCAAGAAGGGTGATGCCGTTGTGCAGAAGAACTTCCAGGCCGTGGACACCACGCTGGCCCACCTGCACGAAGTTGCCCTTGGCAATGCCGTCACTTCCACCCGCTGCATGCCGCCTTTCGTTTCAGGCGACGCTCCCGAATTCACGCTGAAGGTTCAGGCTGTGATGATGGCGGGCAAGGGCGATCTGCTTCCCGTCAGCGCCTTCCCCGTGGATGGCACCTGGCCCATGGGTACCACCAAGTGGGAAAAGCGCAACATCGCGCTCGAAATCCCCACCTGGGATAACTCGATCTGCATCCAGTGCAACAAGTGCGCGATGATCTGCCCCCACGCCGCCATTCGGCCCAAGGTCTACGATCCCGCCGCCTTAGCTAATGCCCCCGAGACCTACAAGTCGGTGGACTACAAGGGCGCCGAATACAAGGGCATGAAATACACCATCCAGGTGGCTCCCGAGGATTGCACCGGCTGCGGCATCTGCGTCAGCATCTGCCCCGCCAAGGACAAGAGCAACCCCAAGCACAAGGCCATCGACATGACGCCCCAGGCGCCCCTGCGTGAGGCCGAAGCCAAGAACTACGATTTCTTCTTGGGCCTGCCTGAAGCCGATCGCACCACGATCAAGCTCGATGTTAAGGGCACCCAGTTCATGGAGCCCCTCTTCGAATACAGCGGCGCCTGCGCCGGCTGCGGTGAAACGCCCTACATCAAGCTGCTCACCCAGCTCTTCGGCGATCGCGCCATGATCGCCAACGCCACGGGTTGCTCCTCCATTTACGGTGGCAACCTGCCTACGACGCCCTACACCACCAACAAGGATGGTCGCGGTCCCGCGTGGTGCAACAGTCTCTTCGAGGACAACGCCGAGTTCGGTTTTGGCATGCGTCTCTCCTTGGACAAGAACCAGGAACAGGCACTGGAAATCCTGAATCGCCTGACCACCAGCCTTGGCGACGAATTGGTTGCTGGCATCGTCAGTGCCGATCAGTCCACCGAAGCCGGTATTCGCGCCCAGCGTGAGCGTGTGGTTACCCTTAAGCAAAAGCTGGCCGTGCTGGCCACGCCCGAAGCCAAGTGGCTGAGCCTCATCGCCGATTACCTGGTGAAAAAGAGTGTCTGGATTGTCGGTGGCGACGGTTGGGCCTATGACATCGGCTACGGCGGTCTCGATCACGTCATTGCCCAGGGCCGTAACGTCAACATCCTGATCCTGGATACCGAGGTCTACTCCAACACTGGTGGTCAGGCTTCCAAATCCACCCCCATCGGCGCCTCCGCGAAGTTCGCCATGGCTGGCAAGAGCCTGCCCAAGAAGGATATGGCGATGATCGCCATGGCCTACGGCAATGTTTACGTGGCCAAGGTTGCCATGGGTTCTAAGGATGCCCAGACAATCAAGGCCTTCCAGGAAGCCGAAGCCTTCGATGGTCCGTCCATCATCCTGGCCTACAGCCACTGCATCGCCCACGGCTACGATCTCGTCCAGGGCTGCGAACAGCAGAAGCTGGCCGTGGATTCCGGTCACTGGCCGCTGTTCCGTTTCGACCCCCGCCGCATCGAACAGGGCGAAGCTCCGTTGCAGTTGGATTCCCCCGCTCCCAAGATCGAACTGGGCACCTATGTGCGCAACGAGACCCGCTACCGCATGGTCGAACAGATGAACCCCGAGCACTTCCGCGAGTTGTTGGCCATGGCCCAGCGCGAAGTGACCAACCGCTACGCCACCTACGAGAACATGGCCAAACTGACCATGCCCGTTAAGTCAACTGACGAAAAGTAGCTGGGGGTAGTCATGAATCTCACTACGAAATACCTAGGTCTCAATCTTTCCAGCCCCTTGATGGTCGGTGCCTCACCCCTCGTCTGGGATATGGGCATGGTGCGTCGCCTGGAGGATGCGGGCAGCTCCGCCATCGTGATGCAGTCGCTTTTTGAAGAGCAGATCACGCGTGAACAGTTCGGCACGATCATGGACATGGAACTGCACGCGGAATCCTTCGCGGAAGCCATTTCCTATTTCCCCACGGCCGACGAATTCAAGATGGGTCCCGATAACTATTTGGAATCCATTCGGAAGATTAAAGCCGCCGTCAAGGTGCCCGTCATTGCCAGTCTCAATGGCACCACCGCCAAGGGTTGGCTCGATTACGCCAAGCAGATTCAGGAAGCCGGGGCCGATGCGCTGGAATTGAACGTCTACTACTTGCCCACCAATCCACTGGAAACCAGTGAGGCCGTGGAGCGCCGGACGCTCGATATCATCCGCATGGTGAAGTCCAGCATCACCCTTCCCGTGGCCGTAAAACTCTCGCCCTACTTCTCCTCCATGGCGCATTTCGCCAAGGTCGTGGAAGGTGCTGGAGCCGATGCCCTGGTGCTGTTCAATCGCTTCTACCAGCCCGATATCGATATCGAGAACCTGGAAGTGATCTCCAACCTGGAACTCAGTGGTCCCAGCACCCTGCGTTTGCGGATGCGCTGGCTGGCGATTCTTTATAGCCACATCAAGGTGCCCATGGCGGTCAGCGGGGGCGTTCATAGCGCCACCGACGCCATCAAGGCCACCATGACCGGTGCAACGGCCATTCAGATGACTTCGGCCCTGCTCAAGCATGGCCCTGAGCATCTCAAGACCGTGCGGGATGGTATGGCCCAGTGGATGGAAGAACACGAATACGAATCCCTGGAGCAGATGCGTGGCTCCATGAGCCTCATGAAGTCACCCAACCCTGCCGCTTTCGAACGCGCCAACTACATGCGCGTTCTGTCGGGTTGGAAAGCCTAAAGCTTCACTCACTGCATGGAAAAGGCGGGCTTCGTGCCCGCCTTTTCTTTTGGTGCTCGCAGCCGGACTCGAACCGGCACGCCCTTACGGACAATGGATTTTAAGTCCATGGCGTCTGCCATTCCGCCATGCGAGCCGCTTTACAAGCCTAACCTGGATGAAGATCCCTTTGAAGGCCTGATGCTCGTGGTTGGAATCTCTTGGCTTGGTAGACTCGAGAGATGCAAGATACCCACCCGCTGCTACGCAACCTGAATCCTCCCCAGCGGGAGGCGGTTCAGCATGTGAAAGGCCCTCTGCTGATCTTGGCGGGCGCTGGATCGGGGAAGACGACCGTCATCACGCGCAGGGTTGCTTGGCTCATTGAAGAGGAGGGAGTACATCCTTCCTCCATCCTGGCTATGACCTTTACCAACAAAGCAGCCGGGGAGATGCGGGAACGAGTACAGAAGCTCGTTTCCGTGCCGACCGAACAACTTTGGGTGAGCACCTTCCATAGCTTCTGCACGCGAATTTTGCGGCGGGAAGGAGATCGCACGCCAGTGGGGCGCGACTTCGTGATCTTCGATCCTTCCGATCAGAAGGCTCTGATTAAACAGGTGCTAGCTGAACTCAAATTGCCCGAAAAGCAGTTCCACCCCAAGAAGGTCTTGGAGATCATAGGCGATTGGAAGAATCGCTGCCTGCTTCCGGAAGAGGCACGAGAAGAGGCTCTGGACGCCTGGACCCGCAAGGCCTTGGACGCTTATTCGCTCTATCAGACCGGGCTAAAGAATCATCGCGCCTGTGATTTTGATGATTTGTTGCTCCACACCGAGCGGTTGTTTCGCGATTCCACGGTGCAGGCCATCTATACCGAGCGCTTCAAATATCTGTTGGTGGATGAGTATCAGGACACCAACCGAGCTCAATATTTGTTGGTGCAGCATCTGGCCAAGCATCATCACAACCTATGTGTGGTGGGCGATGAAGATCAATCCATCTACGGCTGGCGAGGCGCCGATATCCGCAACATTCTCGACTTCCAACACGACTTTCCCGAGGCCGTGCAGATCAAGCTTGAACAGAACTACCGTTCTACTCAGAAGATTCTGGATGCCGCCAGTACGGTGATTGCCAACAATAGTCAGCGACTCGGCAAAACGCTTTGGACCCAATTGGGCGAAGGCGAAAAAATGGTCTTCAAGCTCACGGACGAAGGCCGCCTGGAAGCCGAATGGGTGGTGGATCGCATTCGCGAGGAACGCGCAAGATTCCCCGATGCCAAAATGGCGGTGCTCTACCGCGCCAATTGGCAGTCTCGCCAGCTGGAGGAAGCGCTGCGGGCCATGAATATGCCCTACAAACTGGTGGGCGGGGTCAAATTCTACGAGCGCCAGGAGGTCAAAGACTTGTTGGCCTATTTGCGTCTGCTGTCGAATCCCTTCGATCAGGTCAGCTTTCGGCGCGCCATCAGCAGTCCCAGTCGCGGCGTGGGACCCACGACCATGGCACGCATCGCTGCGGCCATCCCGGAGGGTGGCACGCCGCTCGAAGGCGCTTGGGCTTTGCTGAAGTCGGGAGAGTTGAAGGGCAGGGCCCAGCGCGAAGTGGGCAAGTTCCTAGATCTCTTCCGGCGAGGCACGGGAGAAATTAGCACCACCGGACTGGCAGGCTTGGTGCGCTGGATGTTGGTGGAATCGGGCTATGTGCAAATGCTGGAAGATGAAGCCACGCTGGAGGCGGAAGGTCGTTTACGCAACCTGGAAGAATTCGTCAATGCCGCCGCCGACTCAGAAAGCCTTGGCTTGCGATTACCGGAATTCCTGGACCGGGTGACCTTGGCTTCCGACACGGATCAGCTGGAAGAATCTGCGCAATTAAGCCTAATGACCATCCATTGCGCCAAGGGGCTGGAATTCCCTGTGGTCTTCATGGTGGGCATGGAAGAGGATGTTTTTCCCAACCGCAATGCCCGAGAGACGGATGATGGATTGGAGGAAGAACGTCGCCTCTTCTACGTCGCCATTACGCGCGCTCAGCACAAACTCTACCTTTCGGCCGCCCGTCGACGTCGCATGATGGGCCAAGAAATGCTGGGTATGCCCAGTCGTTTCCTACGTGAGCTGCCTGCCGATGCTCTGGAAACACCCATCCGCTGGGGGACTGAGCTCTATCAAAGTGGGCAGGGTGCTTTTTCGGCGCCGCGCCCTTCCCAAGGTGGTGGCCATTCTGTGGCTTCGGAACTCCAACGGATACGTGGCATGTTTGATCGAACGCGCACTGCCGCGGAGGTTGTGCCGGAGTCCGCTCCAGGGTCGGTAATATCTCTAGAACCTTCCAATGGCTCCTGGCCGAAAGGCACGCGCATTCGCAGCCCACGATTTGGTCGAGGGGTGATTCTTGGCTCCACGGGAAGTGGCGATGGGCTTACCTATACGGTGCGTTTTGAAGGTGGCGAAAAACGCATTTTGGCGCGATTTGGAATGCTGGAATTGGCCGGGGACTAGAGTTTTTGAATGATTTCGCGAACCATACCTCGGAGACTCGAATTTGCTTGGCCCCCATAGCTGACGGCATCCACCGCTTCAGCGAGCTGATCTACCTGCGTTTGGAGATCTGGCCGCGCTAGAGAAAGTCGTTGAAGCCACTGCCGGACCGTCTCTCCTTCCGTGGGCGGAAGTGATTTCCGGGTTTTCGTTAGTAGTGGCTTCAAGACTTGAATGCCCCTGGGACCTCGGTTGGGAATCAGGCTTGGCCGCCACCGAAGCAGCCATCGAATGCCGAGGATGAGCGTCAGCAATATGGCGATGGCTCGAAGCAATGCCTTTTCAGGGCGCCAAGAGGGCAGCGCCGTTGCCTTGGCTTGAAGCCAGGACAAACCAGCCATTTGGTCCTCGTCGGAAAAGCGCACGACGTTGCGATCCCATCGAAAGCGCAGGGCGTCGGTCCAGCGCTGCAGAGTCGCCCAAATATCGAGGCCTTGCAAATCGCTAGGGGGTCCTGGGGGCGTGGGGTCCACATGGCGCCAAATGCCGCCGATGTCCAAGAACTCCACCCAACTATGGGCTTGGTCCTGAGTCACCAGCCAGTAGCCGCCCTCGTCGATCCAGGGGCCCAACCGATAGCCATTGACGACGCGGGCTGGAATGCCCCGGTGGCGCAGCGCCAGGGCCAGGCTTGATGCAAAATATTCGCAGTGCCCGGCACGAGTTCGTTCAAGGAAATCCTGGACTGGATTCTGGGCCATGCCGCTGGGGTTGTTGGTGGTGTACTCGAAGGTGCGGAGTTCAGCGCTCAAACGTTCGGCCAAGCGGGTTGGGGTAAGCTCGTCGGGCGCAATGCGACGGCTCCAAGCAAGCACCGCTCCAGTGTCCCTTCCTGTCTGCAGGAGCGCCGCAAGGCGAGATCCCGTTGCAGGCTGCTCCCGAACTAAACGATTGCGGTACACGATCACCTTCAAGGGGATCCAGCGCCTGGATGGGTATTGCCAACGGAGGCTCCCGCCAAGGCTTTGCCTGACGGGCATGCCAGGGGTTGGGATTGTGGCCACATTGCCGAGGGGCATGGGAATGATTCCCATCGGATTGGGGGCGACGAAGAGCTCCACGCCAAGGCAGTCTGGGCTCTCTTCTAGGTGTTCCCATTCGTATTCCGCGGCCGAAATATTCCGAAGGAAAAGATCCGAGCGAGCCTCCCAACGCTGGTCCACAACGTTTTCTAGGGTGATCCCTCGGAGCAATTGCAGCGCCTCGGCATAGTGTTCCCGCTGCTGCGGCGGCAACCCTTGAGGTGGGAGAATCCGAAGCACTGCGTCTCGGTTGTTCGCAATGGGGCCTTTGTCGAGGAGCTCGATGCGGTCGCTCAGTCCCGCAGCGGTGCCGCCTAGACCACGCATTCCCCAGGGGAAGAACCGCAGGCCCATCGTTTGGCGGGGAAGGATGACGAAACACACACTGGCCAGGCAAATGGCCGCTCCCGTCCAACCAAGAATCAACCGATAGGGCGGGGGCGGCACATGCCCCCGGCGCAACGAGGCCGAGGCCTCCCAGGATTGCTGCAACAGAGCTAGGCAGGTGCTCGCCGTCCAGGCAACGGCCCAGAACAGGAAGCTGATTTCGAAGGTGCCGATGGTGGTGACCAGAAAAAGCAGGAAACCCATGAGGACCAATTGCCGCCGCTGGGGAGCTTCCCGTGGCAATGCCAAGCGAATGCCGCAAAGGATGAAGATCATGTTCACCGTCAGCGGCACAAAGCTGATGCGCAAGAGAGCTTGCAGAAGAACGGCCCCAAGGGCCCCGATTTCCAAGAAGCGGCGATAGCCTTCCAGGTTCCAGCGTTGGCTTTCTACGGCCGCAGCAGCGGCCAAGGGCAGTGCCATGATGGCCAGTTCCTCGGGTGAAAAAGAACCCGTGGTGGCGATGGCGCCAAACGATAGCCACGGCGGCAGATGGTCGACCCACCGTGCGAGTTTCACGGCGTCCAGCTACCCAACACCGCTCGATGCCGGGCGCCGGTGGACGGACAATGATTGCCCGGCTTTCCTGCAACGCTGGCAGCGCCCAGCAGGGCCCAACTTATGGCTTCTCGGGCACCGGAAGGGAAACGAGTATCCCGTTCTATTCGAAATTCCGGGAGCCGCCGTTCTAATTCCTGACAAAGGCGCAGGTGGTTGGCGCCTCCCCCAGAAAGAAGCAAAGGCGAGCCCAGCGGCAGTGGCAAACCCCAGCGCCGAATTTCGCGCGCGCAGGCTTCGGCGCTGAAGGCGGCCAGGGTTGCAAAACGGTCGGCCCGATCGAGTTGTTCCAGACTGGATAGTTCCCGATCCAGCCACGTGGCACCGAATACTTCGCGTCCCGTGGATTTTGGGAGTGGTGTTTGGAAGTGGGGATGGCGCAACCATGCTTCCAGAGCCTGATCACTTACGCGGCCCGTGGCTTGTTGACCCTCAGGGTCAAAAGGCAGGCCCAGCCAGCGGTGGGCGGCCAAATCCAATAGGCTCATGGCAGGCCCCAGATCCCAGGCTTGAAGTTCTTTGCCGTTCCATAACGTGATGTTGGCGATGCCACCCAGGTTGAGGGCGGCCCAGGAATTACTTTGGCCGTGAAGCCAGAGCTCCGTCATGGGCACGAGCGGTGCGCCTTGACCGCCCAGGGCCATGTCGCGGCGGCGCAGATCCCAGATGACGGGACATCGAATGGCTTCCGAAAGAACGTAAGGGTCCGCCAATTGGAGTGTGGCGCCCTGGCCCGGCCAGTGTTGAACGGTTTGCCCGTGAAGGCACGCGAAATGTGGCTGTGTATTCAGTCGTTTGATTAAGTTGCGACTCGCAGCAGCATGGGCTTCTCCAAGCTGTCGCTGAAGGATGCAGAGTTCCGATGGCTTTAAGTCGTCAGCCGCGGCTCTGAGCACAGTGGTTCGCAGCTCAGCGGTATAGGTTTCATGGTGGTGGCCCAGCAAAGCTTGAAAGGGCAATCCTCTTTCAAAGGCGTTGGGGTCTACCTCGATCATCACTGCATCCGTACCGTCGGCACTAGTACCGGACATGAGGCCTAGAACCCGCCATGGGGTCGAAGCGAGGGCGGGAAAGGGCAGGGGAAGTGTCACGCCCATGATCGTACAACGATCTTGGCGGTCAAGGCGCGCCCCTCGGCGTTGAATCGCTTCGGTCGGGAGGAAGAATACGGGTCCATAGAGTAAGCTGAGGGCTGTTTTTGTGAGGTTTCCATGCAGATGCTGCTGCTCCACTCCAACGAAGTATTGCTCCGGCGCCGCAGTGATAGCGGTAGTGGTGGTTTTGGTTGTTTCATCGCATTGCTGGTCATCGGGGCCGTGATCTATTTCGTGATGAAGGGACGCCGGGATAAATCCGAATTGCTGGGTGCCTCCAAGCGCCCCATGGGTAGCGGTTCCATCGCACCCCAGACCTTTGCCAATCCCTTCACCAAGTGTCCGAATTGCGCCGCAGCGGGCGACAAAATGCGCCAGCAATGGGATGGCTTGCGAAAGATCACCTGGACCTGTGGCTACTGTGGCAACGCTCAAACTCAGGAACTCAAAGATGAGGAACTTCCTGCCAGCGCTCGGGAACGGCTAGGGCTGGGGGGTTCGGCTGCCATGCCTGGCGCACAGGGCTATTACCCACCGCAGCAGGGCGGGGGCATGGGCGGTGTTGGCGGGTTGCTGACGGGCATGATGCTTGGCAACATGCTGGGTGGTAGTCATCACGATCGCAATAATGATGGCGGTTGGGGCAGCGGCGGTGATTCCGGCTCCGGTGGCAGCGATTGGGGCGATGGTGGTGGTGATTCGGGAGGCGACTCCGGGGGTGACTGGGGCGACTCCGGCGGTGGAGATTCCGGCGGCGGGGACTGGTAGGCCTCTACTTTTTGAATTGCCGGAAGAACCCCTTGGCGTCTTCGATTAGGGCAGCGAATTGTTCGCCTAGATTCTGAAATTGAGGGCGTGCAGCCTTCTGGGAGTCTTCGTTGAACACCGGATGTCCCGGATCAAGCCGTCTTACGGTATCCCACATACGGGTGGCTTTGGTGTTGAGGCCCAGGGATTGATACAGCCCCGCAAGGCGGACAGCAGTATTAACTTCCTTGGGGTTCAGGCGAAGGATGGTTTCAAGGGTTTGGACCAGCTTTCGGACGTCTCCTCCTGGGCGATCAAGAATCTGTGCGTAGAGAAGGTGGTAGTCCACCTTCTCTGGCTCTTGACGGAGAGCATAGGCGATTAGGCTCTGAGCCCTTGTCATGTCCTTCGAGTTGAAGGCAGACTTGGCTTCCGCAAACCAATCTTCGATTTTTTTTGCATGGGGGGCTAGGTCCACCAAGGGGGCAAAGGGTTCCTCTAGCTCGGGCGATGGCGTTGGGGGCTGGGGCGCAGCGCTCGCGGGGCGCCCAGTGTTTTTGACCATTGCAAAGGCCTCAGCCAGCTCACGGAATCGCTGCTCCGCTGCTTCGTGCTCTGGCCCCATGAAGCGGTCCGGATGCCACTTTTTTGCGAGTCGATGGTAAGCCTCTTTGATCTCCTCAGAGGTCGCATTCGGCGTGATCTCCAGGACTTCGTAGGGGTTCATAGACCCTCCATCACAGAAAAAGGATTACCTCGTTTGCAAGGAAAAATCGTTCAGAACAAAATTTATCATAGTGCATGGGTGGGTTATTTATCCGAGCACCTTTGGTACTTGGAAATACCCTCGGTTCTGCTCGGGAGCATTTGCTAGGGCTTCGGCCTGGGTAAAGCTCGGCATAACAACATCTTCTCGTCGAGGAAGCGAGATGCCTAGACCGGGCAAGGTTGGCTCAACATCCTGCAGATTCAGAGTGTTGAGGCTCTCCGCATGGCTCAGCAATGTCTCCATATCGCGTCGCAGTGGTTCGATTTCCGATTCCTGAAGGCTCAAATCTGTTAGGCGCGCACAGCGCAGCACATCCTCGCGAGTGACGTCCATGGGGGCTCCTAAAGTTTTAAATCTGCGTCGGCGTTCATGGGTAGTAGGTCGAAGGCCACTGGCAGCAGGGCTCCTGCGGCCGCAATCATGGCACCGTTGTCCGTGCAGAATCGGGGTTCGGGTATGGCCAACCTCAGGCCCACTTTGTCGGCCACGATTTGGGCCTGGCTGCGCAACTCGGAATTGCAGGCCACGCCTCCGGAAACAATCAGGCTCAGGGCACCGGTTTCTCGGGCAAAATCCGTCACCGGCTTCAATAGCCATTTGGCGATGGTTTCTTGGAGACTGCGGCAGAGGGCCTGAACGCGTGGATCCTCGCTCCCGGCGCATTCAAGTCCGGGTTGAGAGGCGATCCGCATCTTTACGGCGGTTTTCAGTCCCGAGAAGCTCCAGGCGGCCTTGCCATCGCGGAATTTGGGGGCTGTAAATCGCTCACCGACCGTTTGGGCCTTGCGGGCGCAGGTGTCCACGATTGGCCCACCGGGATAGCCGAGATTGAGCATTCGGGCGGTTTTGTCGAAGGCCTCGCCGGCCGCATCATCCCGAGTCTTCTGGAGAAGGGAAAGATGCGTCCAATCCTGAGCCAGATATAGGTGCGTATGGCCGCCGGAAACCAGCAAGACGAGAGCAGGGAAGGGTATATCCGGCGCATTGAAGCGCGCGGCGTTGAGATGGCCCAGGAGGTGATGGACGGGCACCCAGGGAATGCCCTCTTTCCAGGCAATGGCCTTAGCGGCGCTGAAGGTGGTCAATAGGCAACCCACGAGGCCAGGCCCCTGTGTGACGGCGATACGGTTCAGGTCCTT
>JAIFMW010000023.1 GCA_020048105.1 Deltaproteobacteria bacterium
ACGCGGCCTTGCGGGCTCGCTTAGACCCTGCGGCCCTTCGGTGGTTTTAGCCGAGCTTGACGCCGAAACGCGCTGCCAAGTCTAAATAGCGGCCGCGGATTCCCTGGATGATTTCGCCGGGGAGCTTCGGAGCGGGTGGCTGTTTATCCCACCCCTCTAAGGTCTCGAGATAATCCCGGAGGAACTGTTTGTCCAGGCTGGGAGGGTTTTGGCCTGGCGTCCAAGTATCGGCCAGCCAATAGCGACTGGAGTCGGGAGTCAGCACTTCGTCGATAACCAACAAGGTGCCATCGGGGAGTAATCCGAATTCGAATTTGGTGTCGGCCAGAATGATGCCCCGCTGGGCTGCCAATTCGACGCCCCGTTGATAAAGCGCCAAGCTGATTTCGCGCAGCCGTGAACCCAACTCGACGCCGACGATCTCGCACATGTGCTCGAAGCTCACATTGATATCGTGGCCTTCGTCTTCTTTTGTGGCAGGTGTGAAGATCGGCTCGGGCAGGCGATCGGCGAGTCGCAGGCCCGGAGGCAGCTTGATTCCGCAAACGGTGCCGTCGGCCTGGTATTCCTTCAAGCCAGACCCCGCAAGGTAGCCTCGAACGACACACTCCACGGGCAGAGGGTTGGTGCGTCGAACCAGGATGGATCGCCCCTCCAATTGCTGAGCGTAGGGTTGCAGTTCTTTGGGATAGGCCGCCACATCCGTGGCCACCAGATGGTTAGGAACGATATCGGTGGTGGCGCCAAACCAGAAATTAGCAACCTGGGTGAGGATGCGGCCCTTGTCGGGGATGCCATCGGGCATCACGCAATCGAAGGCCGAGATGCGGTCGGTGGCCACGAGCAGGAGCTGATCGCCAAGATCGTAGACATCGCGCACCTTGCCACGGCGGAAGACGGGGAAGGGGAGTTCGGTCGTTTGCAGAGTGGCCATGGGCACCTCAGGGAAGTTCGGGGATGTGGCGGGGAGTGGGGGCCAGCCAATGAAGGCCCACGGATAAAAGCTGATAACGGTTTTGGATCAGAACCCAACGGGAAAGCTCGGGCTCTCGAAGGCCTTCTCCCGCAGGGTTGCAAGGCAGGCCACGCTCCCGAAGGAATGCTTTGGCCTCTCCTGGGCTCACTCCCAACAAGGTTGGTAGTTCCTCTAAAGGGTATATGGTTTCTCCAACAATGGGCAGGAGCACGCGATAGTCGAAGGTTTCCCGCAGTACGGAAAGGGTGGCCTCGCGATCGAGTTCGAGAGCGGCGTCCAGGTGGGGGCATGGATCTCCGCCCCCATAGCTCTTGGCTTGAGCCGAGCCGAGATGAGCCAGGGGATGCGCGGGATTGATCTTCAAAACGGCGCTGAAGGCCTCTAGGGCCTCTTTGTGGCGTTCCAGATGAAGTAGCGCTTCTCCTTGGCGCAGGCGAGCATTGGCATCGTCGGGCTTGGTCTTGACCCAGCGTTCCACTACGGCGAGCATTTCCTCGATCATGCCCATTTGGCGGAGCAGGCTGGTCATTCGCTCCAGGGCTTGGAGATGCTGGGGGGCCAGTAGGAGCATCCGCTCATAGAGTTCCAGGGCGCGGATGGCATCCCCGTCTTGGTCGAAGCGCTGGGCCCAATCCCACAAAATTTCGACTTGGCGGGCCACGGGGTGATTCAACGTTCCACGACGATCGTCGGTGGGGTGCAAAATCTGAGTGCGCACCCAGGCATAGCGTTGTGGCTGGCGGCCTGGTTCCGCCGCCAGTTCGTCCTCAATGGCCCGAATGATGATCTTCAGGCCCTTATCCCAGATGGGCGGCACCGGCATTTGGACATGGGTCTGCAACTCGCGCCGAAGCGGCTGAAGTGGATCCGTGGCGCGCCCAAGGTGGAGCTTGAGCCGCAAGATCTGCGCCTCGCGGGTGTCTTCCGCGTAGGCACCGACCCGCAAGGCGAGTTCGCCCGTTTCGGGATCGAACCCATCCAGGAGAAGGTAGTGGAGATGCGAGCGCATTTATTGAGGTTAGAACAGGCTGAGGCAACACCGCCTTCAAAAACTATCCAGTTTTTTTCCATACCCTGTTGACGGGTCGACCCATGTCGCCGAACATGGAAAGGTTTCACTGCCAACAGGAGTCTCCATGAAGAAAATGGCCCGCATCGCATTGATTTCAGCCACATTGATGACCGTTCCTGCCATGGCTTCCGAATTTGGTGTCATGGTTAGCAAGCAGTTCGGCAAGGCTCAGACGATGACCGCAACGGCATTTCCTGGAACACCTGCCGGCAAAATCGACTCGGTGTCTGCCAATGGATTCGGAATTCGTGGAGCCTATACGCTCTTGAACCTTAAAGTCGCGGAAATTGGCCTGACCGCGACGTACCACGCAAAGTCCGAGAGCGATTTCGTTGTCAACGGATCGAAGTATGGAAAATTGGCCAATGAATATATGGCCGTTGGAGCTCAGTTTGATTGGAAATTCCTGGTCAATCTTCATGTTGGGCTGGACCTTCGCCGTGAAAAGTTCACCACCTCCGAATTTGCAGCTGCGGTGAATAACGGCAGTACAACCGCAACGCGACCCTGGGTGCGAGCGGGTATTGGCTTCTCAATTCCCACTCCTGTAGTGAGCCCTTTCGTTCGTCTGGAAGTCGCCATGGCAGCCGCCAAGGAAGACAAGACTGACAATCAGGACAATGTTCGTAAGGCTCTGGCCCCCGAATATCAGGTGGGTCTGTACGGCGGCATTCGCTTCTAGGCTCAAAGTTTCCGTACCACAAAGGGCGCCTTCGGGCGCCCTTTGTGGTTAAAATTGCAACACATTTAGAGGCGACATGATTCTGCGGGTTCTAGGATGTTCGGGTGGCGAGGCTGAGGGGGATCGGCTGACAGGGCTGCTCGTCAACGGCACGGTGGCCATCGACGCCGGCTGTCTGACCATGGCCTTGAAAATTCCGGAACAGGTGGCGATTCGCCACATTTTCCTCAGTCATTCGCACCTGGACCATATCTGCACGCTGCCGTTCTATACGAAAAATATCTTCGGCCATATTGATGTTCCCGTAGAAATTCATGCCCTGCCCGAGACTCTGGATGCCCTGCGTCGGCATCTCTTTAATGACGAACTGTGGCCCGATTTTTCGGTTATCCCAAGTCCGGATGCGCCCATCATTCGCTACTCCGAAATCGAACCCGGCCGGGTCTATGAGGTGGAAGGTCTTCGCATCACGGCCATTCCCGTCAATCATCTGGTGCCCACCGTTGGCTACCTTGTTGAGGATGAACACTCTGCCTTTATTTTTACCTCGGACACCGCTGAAACCGACGCCATCTACGAAGCCGCGAACCGCGCCAAGCATCTCGACCTGTTCATCACCGAGGCCAGTTTTCCCAACGAACAGGCTTGGCTGGCCGAGGCTTCCAAGCATCTGACCCCTGCCAAACTCGCGAAGGAATTGAAAAAGTTAAAGCGGGACGTCCCTGTCGCGGTCTACCATCTCACCCCCGGCGACAAACCGCGGATGTTGCCGGAATTGGAAGCCCTTCAGCACCCACGACTGAGCCTGCTTGAACAGGATTCGGTTTTCAGGTTCTAGGATGGCCTGCACATTTTGGTTGACTGCCGCTGAGGGTGCTCGGCTCGCCGACAAAGGCGAGATCGAATCCGCGCTTCGCTCAGAGTGCGGGTACTGGCTTGATTTGGAAATCGCCGACCTTCCGGAATTGGGGTCACTTCAGGATTTGTTGCCGGGGCATCACCTGAATTGGGAGGATGCCAGTAAGCCGAATCAAAGACCCAAGCTTGAGGACCACGGGGACAGCCTCTTCGTGGTCATGCGGGGCCTGGATACCGCACAGCGTCGCTTGGCCGAGCAACTGCACACGGTCCAGGTGGCTTGTTTCCTCACCAAGCGTGGCCTTATCACGGTGCGCAGCGGCCCCATGGCAAGTGTCGATTCGGTGCATGAACGGATGGCGAAAGGCGCGACTCTCCTGCAAACCGGCCCGGATGCCGTGCTCCACGCCGTCTTGGATGATCTGGTGGATCGCTATGGGCCCCATGTTGAGGAATGGGAGCTGGAAATGGACCGTCTGCTGCGCGAGGCCCTGGATCGCCCTCGGCAGACGGTGATGGGTCATATCCTGGCCATTCGCAAGCAAATGCTGCTGTTGCGTCGCTTGGCTTTTGGGCAACGAGAAATACTGGGCATGCTCGCCAAACATCGCGACGGCCTTATTCAGGTTCAAACTCTGCCCTATTTTCAGGATGTTTACGACCACCTAGCGGGGCTTGTGGAAGCCTCCGAAACCCTCCGTGATGGCGTGGGGATCGCCGTGGATGTTTACCTGAATAGCGTCAACAATCGCCTGAACGAAGTCATGAAGGTGCTCACCGTTATTAGTTCGATCATCTTGCCGCTTTCCTTGATTACAGGGATCTACGGGATGAATTTTGAAAAAATGCCGGGCTTGCGGCATCCATTCGGTTTTTTTGGCGTGATGGGATTCATGCTCCTGTTGACCATAGGGATGATCATTTATTTCAAACGTTCGCGATGGCTGTAAAGAATTCAGGCCTCCGGGAGGAGGCCTGAATATCGAGAAGCGCAAAAAGGCTAGAGGGTTTGTCCCAAGGCCTGGAAGCGAATCCCAGTTGCATCGAGGTCTGCCTGGGCGGTGGCAATCGCCAGGGGATCCTGAGCCTCTTTAAGGCGCTTCTGAGCCTCCTGACGGGCGATCTCCAACGCCGCAGCGTCGAGCATCTCCGGCGTTTCGCTTTCCCGGGCAAGGATGGTCACGCGATCCGGTCCCACTTCGGCAAAACCGCCAAAGACCGTCAGTAACAACTTCTGGCCATTTTGAATGTAAGTGATCAGGCCATCGCCCACGGGCGTCATGACGGGCGTATGGCCCGGCAGAATGCCGTAGTACCCGCGATGGGCCGTGGGGAAGGATAGTTCGGACACTTCAGCGGAAAAGACTTTCCGCTGAGGCGTCACGACTTCGAGGAGTAGATGGCCGTCCATGGCTTAGACCGAGGCGCCGAGCTTCTTGGCCTTTTCCACGGCAGCTTCGATGGTGCCAACCATGTAGAAGGCCTGCTCCGGGAGGTGATCCCACTTGCCGTCGCAGATCTCGATAAAGCCACGAATCGTGTCCTCTAGCTTCACGTAGACACCGGGGATGCCCGAGAAGCCTTCTGCAACGTGCACAGGCTGGGATAGGAATCGCTGCACCTTGCGGGCGCGCATAACGGTGTTCTTATCGTCGTCGGAGAGTTCGTCCATGCCCAGAATGGCGATGATGTCCTGCAACTCTTTGTATTTCTGGAGGGTGGATTTCACCCGCATGGCGGTGTTGTAGTGCTCCTCGCCCAACACGTTGGGATCCATCAGTCGGCTGGTGGAGGTGAGTGGATCCACAGCGGGATAGATGCCAAGGGCCGAGAGATCGCGGCTCAAGTTCGTGGTGGCATCCAAGTGGGCAAAGGTCGTGGCAGGCGCGGGATCCGTGTAGTCATCGGCAGGCACATAGACTGCCTGGATGGAGGTAATGGAGCCCTTCTTGGTGGATGTAATACGCTCCTGCAATTCGCCCATTTCCGTGGCCAGCGTCGGCTGGTAACCCACGGCGGAGGGCATACGGCCCAGCAGGGCGGAAACCTCGGAGCCGGCCTGGGTGAAGCGGAAGATGTTATCGATGAAGAGCAGCACATCGCGGCCTTCCTGATCACGGAAGTATTCGGCCACGGTGAGGCCGGTGAGGGCCACACGGGCACGGGCGCCGGGAGGTTCGGTCATCTGACCGTAGATGAGGGCCACCTTGGATTCAGGCAAATTATCTTTGTCGATGACGCCGGAATCCATCATCTCGTTCCAGAGATCGTTGCCCTCGCGGGTGCGCTCGCCGACGCCAGCGAATACAGAAAAGCCGCCGCGGGCCTTGGCGATGTTATTGATCAATTCCATGATGAGCACGGTCTTGCCCACGCCGGCGCCACCGAAGAGGCCCACCTTGCCGCCCTTGGCAAAGGGCTGCAGCAGATCGATGACCTTGATGCCCGTCTCCAACATTTCCTTGCTGGTGCTCAGCTCGTCGAACTTGGGCGCTTCACGGTGGATGGGCAAGTAGTGGTCCGTCACGATGGGGCCGCGTTCGTCCACGGGATCGCCCACCACATTGATGATGCGGCCCAATGTTGCGGGACCCACCGGTGCCAGGATCGGCTTGTCGGTATCGGTCACCAACTGGCCTCGGGTCATGCCGTCGGTGGGCTGCATGGATACGCAGCGCACGCGGTTCTCGCCCAAGTGCTGCTGCACTTCGAGCGTGACCTTGGTGGTCTTCCCATCCGCCGTCGCCACATCGGTGGTGAGCGCGTTGTAGATTTCGGGAAGATGGTTTTCGAACTCGACGTCCACGGCGGGACCGACGACGGCGATCACGCGGCCTTGTTTCAAGTCGGACATGGGGGGCCTCAAAAAAATGGGTAACCGCGAATTGATTTAAAAAATCAGGATGCTGCGCCAGAAACGATTTCGATGATTTGATTCGTGATCGCGGCCTGGCGAACTTTGTTCATGTTGAGGGTGAGCTTGTCGATCATTTCCTGAGCGTTGGAGCTGGCCTTATCCATGGAGGACATGCGCGCTGCATGCTCAGAGGCACTGCTTTCGATCAGGGCGCGGTAGACCTCAGACTCGATGAATCGGGGCAGAAGGCTTTCCAGCACACTATTTGGGTCGGGTTCCAGCAGATGGCTGACTTCTGGCTTGGCTTCGGGCGTTGCCTCGAAGGCCATGGGGAAGACCTTGATCACCTTGGGCCCCTGGCTGAGGGCGGAATGGAAGTAGTTGTGCACGACATAGAGGGCATCGATCTCGCCGCGAGCATATTGACCCGTGGCGCCTTCAGCGATCTCCTGGGCAACTTTCAAGAGGTCCGGAAGACCGATCTGAACAAACTCTGCAGCAACAGGATGTTGATGTTTGCGAGCCCAATCCGAGGCACGTTTGCCCACCACGTCGAGGTGTGCAACCAAGCTGCCCTTCTCGCGGTAAAAAACATCGGCGGCTTTAAGTAAATTGGCGTTGAAGCCACCGCAAAGGCCTTTGTCGCTTGCGACAACCACAACTCGAATCTGTTGCTCTTCCCGAGGGGCGAGAAAGGCCTGAGCCAATACAGAGGTCGGCACTTGAGATCCAGCCTCGAAGCGGGTCACCACGCGCTCCACAACTTCGTGCAGCTTGGTGGCGTAGGGTCGCAAAGCCACCAAGCGATCCTGGGACTTCCGCAGCTTGACGGCGGAAATCATTTTCATGGCCTTGGTGACCTGCTGGGTGTTCTTCACCGACCGGATACGGCGGCGAATATCCTGGATAGAAGCCATGGCTTAGGCTCCGACGCCTGATTGCAGCGACGCGGCGAAGGTCTCCTTGAAGGTTGTGACCTGGGCCTTAAGGGCCTCTTCGACTTCTTTGGGGAACTGGCCCGTCTCGCGGATCTGGCGCAGCAAGTCCGAGGCATTGATATCCAAGAACTCGAAGAGCTCCTTTTCGAAGCGCTTGATCGCTTTGACCGGCACATCATCCAGGTGGCCGTTGGTGGCAATCCAAATCATGGCCACCTGTTTTTCCAC
>JAIFMW010000117.1 GCA_020048105.1 Deltaproteobacteria bacterium
CCTGGATCAAACGGCAGCGAAATACGTTGGGGCGCAACGCATTGGACATCGTGATGCTTGGCACGGTGAGTCAATGCACCTTGATCCTGCGCGAGGCCAAATTTGGAGTGCACCTAGGGTGCACCTACTACGCAAAACGGCCACCCAAAGGTGGCCGTAAGTGTTGATTTAAGTGGTGGTCCCGGAGCGATTCGAACGCCCGACCCTCAGATTCGTAGTCTGATGCTCTATCCAGCTGAGCTACGGGACCGGTTTAAATGAAAACCCATGATTGGCGCACGGGTCTCTCAGTTTAACTGGTTTTACATGATTGTCCAGCGTTTAGGATGTGGCCTCGGTGGTGTTTTGGGGGGCGAATTGGGTTGTATTGGGTTTGCTGCTGCTGCGCCGCGTACAGGTGCCTAGCAAAGTTCCACCTTCATCAACGACCAGAGAGCCGACTTCGACCTCACCTTCTACCCACCCGGTGCCATGGATCTCAAGGCATTGTTCGATCTTGAACACGCCTTCGATTCGGCCTGTAACAATCAGGTGCTTGGTTTGGATGGTCCCATTGACGATGCCAGAGGGGGCGACGGTTACTTCGCCTTCACCGTGAATGGACCCTTCGACGGTACCTTCGATGCGGAGACTATTTGCCCCGGTGTGGATATCACCCTTCCATAGGGTTCCTTTCCCGAGCAGGGTGTGAATAGGCTGTGCGGGAGTTGGGCCTTTTTTGTTGGCATTGGAATTTTGGCTGCTGAACATAGGCTCACCTGCGGGAAGTTATCGGATGGAAGAAAGCCATTGGCGCTGGAGGCGCAAGTATGGTTGAGGGTTCACAGGTCGGCCTAGGCGACGCACTTCGTAGTGAAGATGCACGCCGGTGGCTCTTCCGGAGCGTCCCATGGCGCCAAGGATATCTCCTCGAAGGACCTTCTGTCCTTGCTTGACCTCAATGCGGAACAGGTGGGCGTAAAGCGTTTCCAATTCGTTGGAGTGGCGAACTGCCACCGTCCATCCGTAGCCTTCCATCCATCCTGCGGAAACAACTTCGCCATCGGCCGTGGCCTGAATAGGAGTGCCCTCTGTATTGCTGATATCGAGTCCTGTGTGATAACCCAAGAGCCCATCTCCAACTTCGTTGGCCCGTGAAAACGGACTGATCCGAATTCCAAAGCCAGAGCTTAAGTAACCAGCAGTCGGAAGGATAGAGGGCGTGTGATTCCAGCGATGGATGATTGGCTCCATCTTGGCGCGGATCAATTTTGCCTGCACGCTGGATCGGTCAAGTTCTTCGCGGAGACGGCTCACTTTTTCCTGATTGGGGGCGCTTGTTTTGGTGCCATCGCTGGATGGAGGAGCGGAGAGATTGGAGCCGGGCGCCTTCGGGTCGATTAGGGTCAAAAGGTCGGTGAGTTGTTTCTTTAGTGTTGAGATCTCACCTTCCAAATTCTGAGACTGATCAAGGCTTTCCCGCAGCTGACGCTCCTGCTCGGAGGTTTCGCGCTGAAGGTGGGAGAAATTCATGATTTTCTTGGTGGCCCAAAAACCATAGGCCGATCCGATCATGGCAAAGGCCCAGACGCCCGCCACGGTGGCCGCGACGCGGATAAGGGTTCTACGGGCCATGGACCAGCGAAAGGTACGGTGACTGAACACCACCATGACAGTGAAGAACTGTTCTTGGTCGGGGCGACTGAGCCTAAGGCCCCGGCGGGTTGATGGCTTGAGAGTCATTGGTTCAAAGTAGTTTGGAAAATTGCCAGTGTCGAGGCCCAATTCCAAGTCTTACGAAACTCCCCGCCCCAGTAGCCATTCCGCCAAGTGACCAAGAAAGAAAATTGGTCCGACCAGACTGTTGAGTGTGAAAAACACATGGTCAATCCTGTCCAGTTGACCGCGGCGCACCACCCATTGCTCGCGGAGTAGGATTAAAGCCACTCCTAGCCAGCCTAACCAGGAGAAAAAATGGCAACCGAGTTGGGTGTTGAAGGTTGCCCAAGCCGCCAGCGCGACTAGGTGTAGGGCTCGTGAGGCCCAGAGGGCACCACGAGTTCCAAGACGGGCAGGGATGGATCGCAGCCCTCGGCTTCGGTCGAAGGTTTCATCCTGAAGGGCATACAGGATATCGAATCCCGCTGTCCAGGTCAGCACACCCAGCGCTAGGAACCAAGCAGGAGCATCCAGGCGTCCGCTGACGGCGATCCAGGCCCCAAGAGGCGCGCCGGCCAGGGCTAGCCCGAGCACCACATGGGCGAGGCTCGTGAATCGTTTGCAAAGGGAATAACCAAGGATGACGCTCAACGCCAATGGTGCCAATTGCCACGGAAGTGGCCCCAGCATTCCGGCAGAAAACCCGAACAAAATAATGGAACTACCCAGCAATACCAGAGCACCACTCTGGGTGACTCGGCCGGCGGGTAAGGCGCGATCCTTCGTGCGAGGATTGTCGGCATCCAAATCGGAATCCACCAGCCGGTTGAAGGTCATTGCAGCTGTCCGAGCGCCAACCATCGCCAGGAAAATCCAAGCTAAGGTTTTCCATGGTGGAAGTAGTGGTGATGAGGCCAAAACGGCCAAAAAGGCAAAGGGAAGTGCAAAGACCGTGTGCTCGAATTTGATCATTTCGAGCAACTCGACTACATGTCCGAGGATCGGTCTGTTTGGTGTTGATGGCGAGGGTGCGGCGTTCATGGGTGGAATGATGGGATGGTCTCCAGACGCGTGATTCGATGCTTCTATTTAAGGCTGCGTTTTTGTTTCTGACTGCGTTGGCGTTTGATCTCCTGGCGGAAGGTGCCCACATTTTTGTTATGGTCTCGCAGGCTCGGTGCAAAATTGTGGCCGCCACTGCCCGTTGCAACAAAGTAGAGGTCCTTTCCCACTTCGGGTTCCAGCGCAGCGCGAATGGCGGCTGCACTGGGCATAGCGATGGGAGTCGGCGGTAGACCGGCGATGGAATAGGTGTTGAAGCGATGAGGGCGTCGAATATCCTCTACTGTGGGCGCGGTAAAGCGCAGGTCTCCTGTCATCCACCGTGCATATTGGCTCGTTGGGTCGCACTGGAGGCGCATGGAAATCTGAAGACGTTTGAGGTAGACACCGGCAACCTTGGGCAGTTCCTCTGGAATGTTGGTTTCTTTTTCTGCCAGGCTAGCCAGGATCAAGGTTTCGTAAGGGTTAAGCGGGCCTCCCTCGAGCTTGGGACGCACTTGATCACGGAAGGCCTCCACCATGGTCAGCAGGATTTCCTCCGGTTCCATGGCGTGGTGCACGCGATAGGTGGCCGGAGCTAAAAGGCCTTCAAGGCTTTCCGCGCCTTCAAAACCTGCGGCTTGAGCCAGTCGTGGACTTTTCCAGAGGGCCCAAAAGATCTCTTCTGGAACGAAATCCTTTAACCGTTTTTGCACGCTCCAGGCGTGCATGGCCGGAGTGAGCACGATATTTGTGAAATGGATGTCGCCCCGTCGAAGTTTGTTGGCGACCTCCGACATGCTGACGCTCGGAGCTAGGGCATATTCGCCGCGAATGAGCTGTAGCTTGCGCGTTCTGGCCCAGAGCTTGAACAGGATGGCCGAACGGATGATGCCCTGCCGTTCAAGCTGGTCGGCAATTTGATCCACCGTGGTGCCCTTCCTAATGAGCAAAGTGGCCTCTTGGGGCAAGGGGCCATTGCGCTGCCAGGACCACCAGCCCCCAAGGGGAATCAAGGCCAAAAGGGCTGTGGCGATTAATAGGCGAGAAGACGTATGGGACCGCTTCATGCTGACTCGGAACTAGACGAGATCGAAAGCGCTGAAGAAGTAATGAACTTCGCGATCTGCGGTGGCGGGAGCGTCGGAGCCGTGAACTGCATTCTTGGTGACGTCCTCGCCGAATTTTCGACGGAGGGTGCCGACTTCGGCCTTCGTTGGATTGGTGGCGCCCATTATTTGGCGCCATCGAGCGATGACATTGTCTCCTTCGAGCACCATCAAAATTACCGGGCCTTCGAGCATGAATGCTTGCAGATCGTTATAAAAATCCTTCTGAACGTGATCGATGTAGAAACCCTTGATCAATTCCTTGTTGAGCTGCACCATGCGCAGGCCATGAATCGTGAACCCCTCGCGCTCGATGGCGCTAAATATTTCGCCAATATGTCCATTGCGCACGGCGTTGGGCTTGATGATTGCGAACGTTCGCTCCAGAGCCATGGCCCCTCCAATTGTGGGACACCAGTGTGCCGGACCACCTAGAGGGCCTCAAGGAATAAGGCGTTAGGTTGTCATTTCGCTGTCATCGAAGACCTGCGCTGGGAAAAGTCGGCCAACAGCGGTACAATCAGCGGTTTGACGCGACTGGATCCAGCATGATTGAAAGCATCCTGAAGAAACTCATCGGCTCGAAGAATGATCGCGAGCTCAAGCGCCTATGGAGCAAGGTTCAGCTGATCAATCAGCTGGAGCCTGAAATTATGGGTCTTTCAGACGATGACTTGAAGGCACGGACCCCGTACCTGAAGGAAAAATTGGCTCAGGGCGCCACGCTTGAGGACATTCTTCCCGAAGCCTTCGCCGTATGCCGTGAGGCCTCCCGGCGCGTGCTGAAGATGCGGCATTTTGATGTGCAGCTTGTAGGCGGCATGGCCCTTCATGAAGGCAAAGTTGCGGAAATGCGCACGGGTGAGGGGAAGACCCTCACGGCTACGCTCCCGTTGTATTTGAACGCGCTGGCTGGCAAGGGTGCACACTTAGTCACCGTCAACGACTATCTGGCGCGACGTGACGCAGAGTGGATGGGTCGCATCTATCATTTCCTTGGACTCAGTGTTGGTGTGATTCAGCACGGCCTTTCCGACGAAGAGCGTCGCGAAGCATACGCGAGCGATATCACCTACTGCACCAACAACGAACTTGGCTTCGATTACCTTCGCGACAACATGAAGTGGGATCTTGCGGACTTCGCCCAGCGCGGATTTGTCTATGCGATCGTGGATGAGGTCGATTCCATTCTCATTGACGAAGCTCGAACGCCGCTGATCATTGCCGGATCGAGCGAAGAAGATACCAGCAAGTACTACCGCATAGACGGCATTGTGCCCAAGCTCAAGCGCTGCTCCGATGCTAAGGACGCCAAGGATGGCGATTACAAGGTTGACGAAAAAGATCGTCAGGTCATGTTGACCGACGAGGGCATTCGCCACGCTGAACAGTTGCTGGGCGTGCCCAATCTCTACGATCCCAGCGCCATTGATACCTTGCATGGACTCAGCCAAGCCTTGCTGGCTCACAACATGTACAAGCTGGATGTGGACTACATGATCCAGGCCAAGGAAGACGGTCGCGGTCAGGAAATCGTCATCGTCGACGAATTCACTGGGCGCATGATGCCGGGTCGTCGTTGGTCCAATGGCCTTCACCAGGCCATCGAGGCCAAAGAAGGCGTGGAAGTCAACGCCGAGAACCAGACCCTTGCAACCGTCACCTTTCAGAATTTCTTCCGCATGTATAACAAGCTCGGTGGCATGACCGGGACGGCAGAGACTGAAGCCCGAGAGCTTCTCTCCATTTACAAATTGGAAGTGGTGATCATCCCCACCAACATGCCGATGGTCCGTAAGGACTTCGCGGATGTGGTCTATTCCACCAAGAAGGGAAAGGTTAAGGCCATCGTTGAAGAGATCCGGGATCTCAACACCAAGGGCCAGCCGATCCTAGTGGGCACGGTCAGCATTGAATCCAGCGAGATGCTTGCGGAAGAACTGAAGCTCGCCAAAATTAAACACGTGGTGCTCAACGCCAAGCATCACGAAAAGGAAGCCGAAATTATCGCCCAGGCTGGGCGTAAGGGGGCGGTCACGATTGCGACCAATATGGCCGGTCGAGGCACGGATATTATTCTCGGCGGCAACCCTGAAGGTCTCGCTAAGCTCGAGGCCAAAAAACGTAGCATTGAACTCTACGACGAAGATGGGCGCAATACCGCCGAGTTCGACGCGCTCATTGCGGAAATGGAAAAGCAGACTGCGGCTGAACATATCGAAGTGGTCGAGTGCGGCGGACTTCATATCCTTGGCACCGAGCGCCACGAGAGTCGGCGCATCGATAACCAGTTGCGTGGTCGCGCCGGTCGTCAGGGCGACCCTGGGTCTTCCCGCTTCTTCCTGAGTTTGGAAGACGATCTGATGCGCATTTTTGGTGGTGAACGCATCAAGGCCATGATGTCAACTCTTGGCATGACGGATGATGAGCCCATCGAAGCCGGTATGGTCACCAAGGCCATCGAACGAAGCCAGAAACGGGTAGAAACCCATAACTTTGAAATCCGCAAACACCTGCTTGAATACGACGATGTGATGAACAAGCAGCGCATCTTCTTCTACGGATTGCGCACAGAGATTCTCAAGGGCAATACCAAGGATTATGTTCTGCGGGTTGCTGGTGAAATCGTCGAAGGCTTGGTTCACGATTACCTGCCGTCCAAGGGTGAGCAGGATATTGCCGGGTTCAAGGAACGCTTTGAGCAGCTCTATGCCACGGCAGATGTGGATTTCGCTAAATTCGCCGCCATGGCTCAAGCCGAGGCCATTGAAGAACTCGCCAAGTTTGTCCAAGAATCCTACCTGGAAAAGGAACGGCGCTTGGGCAGTGAAGATGTTCTGCGCTGGCATGAACGGGTCGCCATTCTCCAGATCATCGACTCCGCTTGGAAGCGCCATCTGCTGGTCATGGACCACTTGAAGGAAGCCATCGGTTTCCGAGGGTATGGTCAAAAAGATCCGCTCGTTGAATACAAGAAAGAATCCTACGAATATTTCGAACAAATGCGATTCGGATACGAGGATGAAATCATCAGCTACCTGTTCCGTGTCGAACCTCAGCCTGCCTACATCCCTGACGAGGACTTTTTCCGTGGCCCGGGCGATGTGCAGGAATTGGGCCCCGATGAGATGGGCTCATTGGTCGATATCAGCGGCGGCGATGGAATTCAGCGTGTCATGAGATTCAGTGCCGGCGGCGTGGACGAGAACTAAACCGGATTCATAAACTAGCTGGTAGTCTTTTTCCATGGAACTTGTAGTCGTTACGGGAATGTCCGGTGCAGGGCGTCGTTCAGTGCTTAGCGCACTGGAAGACGCAGGCTGCACTGCCATCGACAATGTACCGGCTCGCCTTTTAGAGCCATTGCTTTCCCTGGAAGCCAAGCTGAATCCATCTCGGCCTAGACTAGCCGTGGGTATGGACAACCGTCATGGCGAGTTTGTGGAAGAGTTCATGCCTCTTTTACAACGGCTTCAGGATGGCAGTATCCCGGTTTACACCGTGTTCGTGGAAGCTGACGAAGCAACCTTGGTGAGGCGATTCTCGGAATCCAGGCGTCCGCATTTCTTGGCTCAGGATGGGGATGTGGCGGCGGGAATTGAAGAGGAGCGGCGGCTATTGGCCCCGATCCGTGCTCAGGCAAGTGCCATTCTTAATACCAGCCGATTGACCCTCAGCCAATTGCGTCAGCGCATTTCAGAACTGCTTCCGGATCTGCCCATGCAGGGCACCACGTTGCGTCTCGTTAGTTTTGGATTTAAATTCGGCATTCCCACGGACGCCGATATGGTTTTGGACGCCCGATTTCTGCCAAAT
>JAIFMW010000061.1 GCA_020048105.1 Deltaproteobacteria bacterium
GAGGCGGGGAGGGCATTGAGCTTTTCCGGGTAGTGGAAGATCTTCAGATTCGTGTTCAGGATGGCCATGGGCTACTCGAAGAAAATGAACTCATAGTCTCCGTCATAGCCGAAATGACGGAGCAGCCAGACCCATTCTTCTGCGTCGAAGAAGCTCTCCGCCGTGAGGGCCCAGCATTGGAGGTTGAAGAGCTCCTGGTCGTTTCGGTAGCTCTCCACCATGAGGAACTGCCTTTTGCCGACTCGCACCATCTCTTGAAGAGCCGTCTGCAGTTGAAAGACCCGCAGATTGTGCAGCACGCCCAAAGAAAGCACGAGATCGAAGTGGCCGTCCTCGAAAGGGAGGGGCTCCCGGGCATCATGCTGGAACAGGCAGGGGCGGATGGGTTCGGGCGCATCCTCCAAGCCGTGCTTTGAAATATCGAAGCCCCGAAGTTCGGCGCCGGGCAGGAGTTGTTGCAGTTCGTAGAGGAGATGTGCCTTTCCGCAACCGACATCGAGAATCTTGGAACCTGGGCCTAGGCCGTAGATCTCGATGAGGCGCTGGGCAAGGGACTTCCAACGGCCATCGTAGCGGTAGCCCCCGTAGCCGTAGCGGCGGTCGCCGTCCCAGTAGTCCATCCCAAACTGCTTGGCGACACCCATGGCCTCCACTTTGTGGTCCACCATCCGGGGTAGGCAGTCTCGGGTGGTCCTGCGATGAAGAGGGGTGAACAGGTCTAGTTGGGTGCCCATGGGGGATTCCGATCGAAGGGAAGCCAGCAACGTATTAAAGGCCCGCCAGGGTCGCTGCGCGCCTAGCCATGGGCTCGGGTGTGAGGTCCCAGTGTGCCAGGAGAGTCGCCTGGGAGCCGTACTGATCGGCAAAGACGTCGGGGATGCCCAGGCGGGCAAAGCCTTTGGGGGAGAGAAAGGCGGCCTCGGCCAGGATCTCGGCCACAGCACTGCCCAGGCCGCCGATCACGGAATGCTCCTCCACAGTGAGCACGGCCCGAACGGGCGCCATGAGGGCCTTCAGCGCCTCGACATCCAAGGGTTTGAGGGTGGGGACGTGGACCACCCCCGCATGCAGGCCCCTCGCAGCGAGGAGCTCGGCGGCGTCCAAAGCGGCCTTGGCCATGGTGCCCGTGGTGACGAAAAGAACATCCTTTCCTGGCCGGAGGAGATACACCTGACCAATGCGGAACTCTTGATCCGGCGGTGTGACCACCGGATCCCCGCCCCGCCCCTGGCGGATGTAGATCGGACCTGGGTATTCCACGGTGGCGGCCATGACGCGCTCCATTTCCGTGGCATCGGCTGGCGCCACCACGGCCATGCCGGGCAGGGCCCGCAGGATGGCCAGGTCCTCGGTGGCCTGATGGGTGGGCCCCAGGGGCGCATAAGCCACCCCGGCTCCATTGGCCAGGAGACGAACATTTGCCCTGTGCATGCATAGGTCCACCGCCAATTGTTCATAGCATCTGCGTGTAAGGAAGGTAGCGATGGTGTTGACGTAGACGATCCGTCCCTCCATGGCCATGCCTGCCGCCATGCCGATCACATGGGCCTCGCTGATGCCTTCCATGAAGAACTGGTCTGGCATCTCGTTCTTGAACTTGTTCAGGGTTCCCACGCCGAGATCCGACCCGATGAACACGATGCGCTCGTCGTTCTTGGCCAGCTGATAGACCATTTCCAAGCAAGTAGCGCGCATCAGGCTTCCTCCAGACCGGAGAAGAGGGCGGCGAGTTCCTCCTCCGTGATCTTGTTTTTGTGGTGCCAGGAGAGATCACCTTCGATGGAGGACACGCCTTTGCCCTTTACGGTGTGGCAGATGAGGATGGAGGGTTGTCCCTTCCGGAGGGGCAGTACCGCTAAGGCTTCGCGCAGGGCCGCCATATCGTGTCCGTCCACCTCTATGACGTGGAAGCCGAAGGCCCGCCACTTGTCTGCAAGGGGCTCCAGGTCCAGAACATCGGAGGTGGTGGCGTAGGACTGCATGTGGTTGCAGTCCATGAGCACGGTGAGGTTGTCCAGCTTGTGTTTGGAGGCAGCGAGAGCCGCTTCCCAGGTGGAGCCTTCGTTGCACTCGCCATCGCTGTTCACCACGAAGACGCGCCCGGCTTTTGGGTTGCCTCGCAGCGCCAGGGCCCGACCGATGCCCAGGGAGAGGCCATGGCCCAGGGCTCCGGTGGAGGCTTCTACTCCCGGCACCTTGCCGAATTCGGGATGGCCGCCCAGGATGCCATTGGGTTTGCAGAATTCCCACAGGTGGGCTTCGGGGAAAAAGCCTTTGTCAGCCAGGAGGGCGTAGAGCGCCATGCAGCCGTGGCCCTTGGAGAGGATCATCCGATCCCGCCCATCCCAGGTCGGGTTGGTGGGATCGAAGCGCATCACATCGTCGTAGAGCACGCGGAGGATCTCCACCAGGGAGAAGGCGGAGGCCAAGTGCCCCCGGCGCCCCGCTGCCAGCATCCGCACGATCTGGATGCGCAAATCCCTGGAGCGACGGTCCAGGCTCGGGGAAGGGGGTCTAGTGCGGTACGTGGAAGAGGGTAAAGTTGTCATTTTCGTTCAACACCTGTTGAAGTTTCTGGCGGCATTTCAGTAGCTGACGGGTCTGCCTTTCCTCCGGAGCCAACGGGCTCGGCGCGGCGAAGCGGCGCCGGTGGAGAGGCCCTTGGAGGAATTCATTGAGAATGATCGCACACCACTTAATACCGAAGAGGGGATAGGCTACCCGGGCTCTCTGACGAAGGCCGGGCACTAGAAGCTGCTCCAGCAAGGTTTCCGCGAAGTGCTTCCGGAGCTCTGGCGCCAGGTCCATGCCGGGATGAAGAAGGAAGTCCGCCAGCTGCTTGGCGGGGTCGTCCCAGCCGAAGTATTCGAAATCGATGAACACCAGGCGGTCATGGCGCCTCAGGGCATTGTGGAAACCGAAGTCGGAAGGGCTCAGGGTGCGGTCAGAAAGGGGAATATCTTCGTCGAAGGAGATGGCCCAGCGATGGGACCCCTCTAGGCAGTCCGCGTGGAGCGCCCGCCAAGCCGGAAGCAGTTCGTCTTCCAGAAAAGACCCCAGCCCGGAGCGTTCCAGCAAGGTGGCGTCCAGGTTTCCTAGTCGGTCCAGCCTTGCCTGCACATTCTCGGCGACGGCCGCCAGGGAGAAGTGGGCCTCCGAGGCAAGCGGCAGGGAACTCGCACTTTCTTGGATCGAGAGGTGGTGAAGGTCCACCAGGAAGCGGCAGCTCTCCGTCACGTCCTCCCGTGAAGGCTGCAGAACCCGATCCCCAGGGATGAACTCCAATAGTGCAAGCCCGTTTTCAGGGTCCGCACCCACGGGCTTCGGGATGGCGCGAATCCCGTGATCCCAAAGGAACCCTAGTCCACCGAATTCGACCCCGAGGCGATCCCGTTTGTCCTCTGGATCTCGGAAGTAGGCCTTCAAAGCATAGATTGAACCATTCCGGCTGGTCACCCGGTAGACCCGGCTGTTGCCACCACCTCCAAGAAGGGTTATATCCGCAGGCGTGCTCCCAAGGAGTTTCGCGAGCACGGGCAGGGTGATTCCGGTTGGGTCAGGGTTAGGCACTTTAGGTCCGTTGCATGCTCGGCGTTCTCGTTCGGGTATTGTCTTGTATTTAATATTTGATTGTCTGTTTGTATTGATTCATCGCAATTGATTCCATTTTTTGGTCCACTATTGATGGTTGCGGAGATCTGGAAATCATTGAAGCCACTAATCGCCATGCCCTGTGGCCATGGGGGTTGGCCCAAATACGATCCGCTCGATTTCTTTCCATGAATTTGTTATTTGTATGTTTGGTGGGACTTGGGTGGAATTCATGTGCGGATCGTAGAAAATACCATGAACATTCAAGGGGAATGTCGGCTCTTGGAAGGTTTCCTCAAGATCGTCGATGAAGTAGGTACACCCTTCTTGGACTATTTGAGCGATCTTGTCCTGGCGGGTGTCTGCAAACAGGCAATGGTGGGCTTCGAGAGGCGAGTCGGACCCGAAGAATCCGTTTGTCTCCATCCAATCCAGAGCGGCTTGGCGCAGGTTTGTGCTGGAGACATCCTGGGTGGCAAATTCGGTCTTGTGGCTGATCACCCGGACGGCTATTTTTTCCATGCCGCAGCGGGCAAGGAATGCGAGGCAACCCTCTGCGGGGTGGGCTGCCCAAATGCGGGGTCCGTAGGCTTCAGCCTG
The DNA here is from genome assembly GCA_020048105.1 of Deltaproteobacteria bacterium. Taxonomy (GTDB): domain Bacteria; phylum Acidobacteriota; class Holophagae; order Holophagales; family Holophagaceae; genus JAYREN01. Next base: position 4,192 of record JAIFMW010000061.1, read on the forward strand.
GATGCGCTGCCAGGCAATGTCGCCCTCTTTCGATAGGCGCGCAGCACTTCGAAGTTCGTTCTTGGTGGTCCGTTCTCCCGGTATTAGAAATTCTGATTCCGTGGCTAGGGTGTGAAACACACCGTCATAACAGATGAGCGTGTTGTCGAAATCAATTCCGATCAGCATGGGCTTGAGAGTAGCCTAAACCAATTAAGGGCACGCTTTTTGATTGGCTTACCCGAGAAAAACCTAAAAAATCGCAAGTGTCATCTTTATCGTAGGAAACAGAGTGGTGGGGTTAGGATGCCATTTTAAAAAGGTTAGTTACGAGATGTTTTGGAGGCGCCCACGGTATTCCGGCACATCACCGGCACCATGAGTGAGACCCTGGCCGACGGGGTTCGACAGTTGGTGGCGAAAACGGAAGGTTACAACAAGGGCTTCTCATGATTTAGTCGCCTGACGGCAAAAGGATCTCTGCCTAGTTTTTAGGACGTATCTGGATTCCAACCAGCATCCTGTAGATGCAGGTTGGTTGTATTACTTGGGTGTTTTCTTTATATGCATATTGAGTGGCGCTGGTCTGCAAGTGGAGTTTGCTATCATGAATGCGATGTCTTCTGCCTCGTCGCTCCGCTTTAGTAACGAAGTCCCTGAAACCATGCGGCGCTGCGTCGAGCGTTGTCGCACGGAACCAGGTTTGGCTGCGCACTTGGCCGCCAGGGCTCGGCAACGCTTTGCTACTTATGAGGGCGGGGAGCTTAAGGCCCTCTTCCTAATGGGCCACATTGCCCCCTGTAGGATCCTTTTAGCGGGCGCCGGTCCCGGGGCTATGGTTTTATTGAAGGCCATTGGTGTTGAGGCACCTGGACTAGAAATAATCGCTCTGATCGATCGGCGCGCTGTTGAAATTCAAATCTTGTGTGGCTACCCCGTGATCACCGCCCAGCAGGCCTCCCTCGAGGTTTTTGATTACGTCATCGTTGCTAACCTCCTACATGGCAAGTCCATGGAGGAGGATCTCCTGGCAGCGGGCATCGCCCCGGCCCGGATTCTCAACCTTCATACCTTGAAAGCCTTTGAACAGTTCCAGGAACGGTTTGGCAGGGGCGTTATGGTCGACCGGATATTGGGCCAAATCCGCGATCGAGTGGCTCAAGTAGATAATGTGATCCTGGTGCCATCTCGGGATATCTGGTCGGTGGTGGATGAAAGTGCTCTGGTGGAGGCTCTGCCTGCGGAAAGAACCATCCGTCTCTATTTCGGTCCCCCCTCCAGCCAGGAGGCCTCTTTGCAATTCCTTACCTTCAGTGTAGAGCAGTCTCTGCCTTTGCTCCTCGACCTCCTGTGTGAACTGCGGCCTGCATGTGTCTACGTTAAAGGTTCCGCCCATTTTCAAGGGCAGCACATTTCCGTTGCCATCCAGCAGGCTGTCCCTGACACCCGTTTGGTGTTTGAAATCTACGACTACATGTGCATGTTTCCCGAGGAGATTTTGGATGGTTGGGGGTTTGATCAGGAGGTCGTCGAAGACAACCGTTGTGCCGAAGCCTTCATGGGCCTCCATGCCGATTTCATTTTCGACAAAACGCCAGGGCCGATCTGGACTGAACTGACCTCGACCTTGATGACCGCTCCCCGGCAGCCGTATTTTCCACGTATGCAGGACAACCGGTTGGCCTCACTCCCTGGACGGTCACTGGAACGCAACGGTCCGGTGAAGCTAATGTGCGCCGGAACTATCCCCGAATTCAAGTACTACCGACCCGGGAAAGCGTTTCATAATTTCGTTTTTCAGAACATTATTCAGCCGATTGAGGGGCTTGCCGGAGTCGAAGGGATCCAGGTCGACATTTTTAATTCGGGGCACAACCCTGAATGTGCAGCCTCTGAACGGGAATACTCCGGATATCGGACGGTTTTCCAGAACCAACGGGTTAACTACAACGCCTACATCCCCTTCGAGCGTCTCGTTGAGCGGATGGCCGAATTTGATTTCGGAATCTTTCTGTTCGCCCCCACTGACATGATCATTGATTTTCCACTCATAGACAGCCTGCCAAACAGATTCATGGGCTACATCACCGGGGATCTCCCCATCATCATCAATAAGGAGATGCGGTATACCGCTTCTCTGGTGGAGGCGTTCAATGCTGGCATCACCGTCGGTGCAGAGGCTTTGGATGAGTTGCCCAGGCGAATCCTGGAAGCGGATTTGTTGGCCATGCGCAAAGGAGCCCGGGCGCTGCATGAATTCATGATTGAAGAAAACCGAAATGCCATTCAGGCGTTCAAGCATTACTTAGCCCAGCCTCGGGGGAAAAGTTATGTTGAAAGTTCTCGATCTCAGCAACCATGAAAAGAATGGTGATTCGAGCGCCATCCCGCCGCAACGCCTCTGGCTCTGTCGCGATGTAGCTCAAATTTGCTAATGGCACCATCATTAAATGGGCATATTTAAGAATGGCTGGAAAGCGCACGTGCCGCACTCTATCATCATGAGAAATACCAGTGGCGGGGGTTAGATGTCCAGCGAGCAAAATGATTGGCGGGAGGTCCTGGACGCCTCCATCGTGTTTCAGCGCATCACGGCGTCGGGTCTCGGGGTCGTCCAGGTATTCAAGGTCCATCTGGATTGCAACCTGGAGACGCGGTTCGGCAGGCAATCAATCGCTGGGATTTGACGCGAGATGCACAAACCCCTCTCTCAGTTTGTGACCTCGACCCTCGCCGAAAACGAGGGACTGCACCCTCTGTTCGCCAGAACTATCGCCGAAGTGCTGCTCTGTGTGCCCGCTGGCAGCAAGGTGGGACTCTATGGATGTGGAAATATCGCTCAGGCTCTCATAACCCTCCAGGAGTCATGCCTTCAAAGGTTTGACGTTTGTTTCATCCGTACGGATCCCGGTGGTCAGGATGGGTTCCAAGGATATCCAGTGTTGGCAGTCGCTGCCCTGGGGGGGAACCCATTTGACTGGATCCTTCTGCTCGACAGGCCCGCGAGAACCCCTTCTTCATAAAAACCACCATGGGCAGCAAGGTTTTTTCGTATCTCGAAGCGGATTTACCCGTGCTCATTTCTCCTGAACAGATCTTCATGGCGGACATGGTCACGAATACGTTGGGCGCAGGCGTGGCGGTCTCTTTCAAGGATCTGTACCGCCTCAAGGAAACTGTCCGGGCCACGGACTGGGATTTGATTCATCAAAATATCCGAAAAGCCCGCACTGAATGGACCTACGAGAAGCACTCCCACCGGCTAGGCGCCTTCTACGAGGAGCTGGCTGCCACGGGGCGGCGACGGGGTTGATCTGCTCACCCAGCGATGCTGGGCCCTACACGACGAAATAGGGCATAGTTTAAGGCCATCGGCAAAGAGGCCGGCATGTTTCTGGTGCGAACAAGCC
>JAIFMW010000187.1 GCA_020048105.1 Deltaproteobacteria bacterium
GCATTCGTTCGGGCGCGGCCGCTTCCGCTGCCGGAACCGGGAGCCCCGGCACCCTCAGCAGGCAAAGATCCATCTCAGGTGCCACAGCCTCAATTTGGGCGGGCCAGGAGCGATCATCCTTCCAAACAATCAATGCGATGGATTCACCAACGACGTGCGCGTTGGTGGCCACCAAGCCAGGCGCCACAACGACGCCACTGCCCTGTCGAGGCGCATTGCAAGATCCACCTCCCGTGACTTTCACTACGCTGCGGGTTGGAGCGTAGGAGGCAACCGCCTCAGGTGTCTGGGCGGAAACGGTTGCCGTAACCGTCAGGACCGCAAAAAACCAACCCAGGTTTCTATTCATACCGAACCAGCCCGACGTGGCTTTGCATGGAGACCTCAGTGGTGGATATACCGGCTTGATAGGTATCGCTTCTCGGCGGTCCCCGTCAATAATGCGCCGCGAAAAATCACCCTTCGGTGACGTTTCCCCTCGATTGATCCGCAATTGTCACAGCCTGGGGGAGTTTCGGAAGGCGAGCCTCCACCAGCTCCACCGCGACCTCCAGGAATTTTGGGCAGCGCTGGGCAAAGGCACCTGAAGTTTTCGCCAAAAGATACTGGTCTGGATCCGATACATCATGGCCCAGCAACTCGCAGCAACTCAGACCTTGGCAGCGCTTCTGGAACGCCTCCAAAAAATCCTTCCCTTCGGCATAACAGCGGTCTCGTGCGTCATTATCCTCCGGTTTCGTTTTTCCAAAGATCAGCCCCAAGGCCATCAATCCGCCCGAGGCCGCACCGCATGGACCGGAGCCTGACCGGCCCATCCCGCCGCCAAAGGCACCCGCCACACGGCGGGCCTGTGAGAGCGACATTCCGCATTCCTCGGCGAAGGGCGCCAGCACCGAAGCAGCGCAATTGAAACCCGCAGCAAGTTCTTCCTGGGCGTGCAGAGACCGGCTCTTCATCGAAACTCCTTGAACCAAGGCTAATGGATTCCGCCGGAGAAGGTCTTTGGAAATGCCAAGCGAACTTTCGAATCAGCGTTCGGGACCAGCAAAGGTGGCCTCACCGATACCGACGCGAGCCTCAAACGTGTAGGCACCGTTCCCCTTCCAGCGCAGGCGATTGAAAAGACCTTCCTCATTGCACTTGAAGGCCTTGGCCGAAAGTTCCCCAATGCGAACCGAAGCATTGGCCGAGCGATAGACTCCGGAATCGGGCACGTCCACTTTCATTTCGCCGATGTTGAGATCCAATTTTTTGTCGCCTTCGATCCCGGAAACTGCCAGCAGCCCTACGCTGAGCCGTGCATCGAGATGGGTTCGTTTGGGAAGCTCAATGAAGACCCGAAAATCATCCTTGGGGCCGTGGGTCTTGAGGAATACTTCGGAGCCCTTGACCTCCACCTTCACCTCGACCTCGTTCATCTGATGGGGATTCTTGGTGCTCCAGCGCACTTTCACCTTGCCTTCTTCGCCTCCGACCACGGTGTAAACGCCTGTGGAAAGACGCAACACGGCCCGACCTCCAGTTGCAAAAGCTCGCTCCACACCCTCCTCCCACCCTCGGGTCTGGGCAAAACACAAAGGAGCGGCGGCAATGAGAAAAACAGGAAAAATCGAGCGCATCGGAACCTCGTGAGACAGACACCACGGCTACGAGCCCATGGCGTCTGCGTTTAGCGATAAAAGCGGAGATAACGCCTAATACCGCCGCCACCACAGGCTTACAGCGGACCTAGGCAATTCCACTATCGATCTCTAGAAAAAGTTCAAAGAGCGGGCAACAGCCCACGGCAAAGACTTAGGGCAATGCCGCACATTACGGGTTTTCTAACGACCTGGTGCCTTGGCCTTGCTATTTTGGAGGTGTCCTTCAATCGCAAAATTTCCGTTTAAACCAACCGGTGTTCCACCTGCAGGAGATTGTCATGCCCACCCTTGCAAAAGTAATCGGCGGCACGCTGGTGCTTTCGCTGCTGCTCGCCTGCCACCCCCCGAGTGCCACCCCTGCTCGCTCTGCCGCCGTTACCTGGGCAGGTTTGCGCTCCTCCCACTACGGCATTCGCCCCTTTCCTTCCACCAAGGGCTGGGTGGAGGCCATGAAAGACATGGCTTCCCGCTTTCCGGGCTCCGAGCCCGTGGGCATTTGGATTGTCGGCACCATGGGCGACAACCGGACCTGCGCCCTTGAGTTCCCAGGTCCAGGCGCCACACCCAACATTCAATTTGCGGCCGAAGACCGCCATGAGTCCACGCTGAAGGCCTTTGATGAAGCCGGGGTCAAGGTCTTCTTGCAGGTGGAGCCCGCCGATGCCGAGGTGAATACCCTCATCGATCTCGTCATGGCGCGCTATGGCCACCACCCCTGCGTCGCTGGGTTTGGGGTGGATGTGGAATGGCACAAGGAAGCCGATAATCCAAAGACAGGCTTGAAGGTGGATGATGCGCTCGCCACTCAGTGGGAGGCGCGCGTCAAGGCTCGCGATTCCAAACACCGGCTCTTTCTCAAGCATTGGGACCGACTCTGGATGCCGCCCACCTACCGGGGTGATCTAATTTTTGTGAGTGACAGCCAGCAGTTCACCCGCGTGGAAGACATGGTCGAGGAGTTTTCGACGTACTGGGCCGCCCATTTTGCACCAAACCCCGTGATGTTCCAGGTGGGCTACCCCGTAGACCGCGCCGTGTGGGGGCACATGCAAAATCCTCCTCAGGAGCTTGGCACCCTCATTGCGCAGAAGGTTGGCCGGGCCTGCGGCATCGTGTGGGTGGATTTCACCCTTCGAGACGTTGATCCCAAAATCCGCTGACTCAACCGGGATCTCGCGTTTGATGCTGATAGAAAAAAAGCTAAACCACGAAGGCACGGAGAGCACAGAGAACTGAAAAGTCAGAGGCGAAATTCGTCAACTTTTCCGACCTCAATCATTCTCCGTGCCCTCCGTGTCTCCGTGGTGAATCTTTGGTTTTCATGTGCGACGGCCTTGTTTCGGTTAAACCCGGAAGTACCATTTCCGGTTGTGGAACCAACGAAACAGTAGGCTCAGCAGCAAAATCGCCACCACGGAATAAACCCAGGATGCGTGGTTTTCCGATAGCCAGGATTTAAATAGGCGATCGTTCAAAAATTCCTTCAGGACACAGACCGTCTGATCCGCCTTCTTGCCCACGGGCCACCGGGACATCACGTTATCCAAAAAGGTAAAGATCACGATCCCCGCGATGGCGTTCACGCCAAACCACCTCGGGATGGCGAAGGCGGAAATCCAGCGACTGCCCTTGATTCGGATATCAACGAGCCACAGCAACGCACTTAACAGCAGCAGGCTCCATCCCCCCATGAACAGCACGAAGGAGCTGGTCCAAAGCTTCTTGCTCAAGGGAAAACTAAGGCCCCAGAAATAGCCCAGGATCACGAGCAGAACACCCCAGGCAAAGAGGCGGTTCAACGTTTCGGTCCTGGCATCGTCCGTCCTGAGCCAGGTTCCGGCCACGACTCCGATGAGCGTAGTAGCGATGGCCGGAAAGTTGCTCAGAAGGCCTTCGGAGTCGTAGGGATAGTTATCCACCAAGTGGTGGAGGAATGTCTTGTCAAACCAGGTGGCTAGATTTGGAGCGACCTCGCCTTGGGGCAGCACCGCCAGATTCGGCGCACCAAACCCAGGCACAGGGATGAAGGTCATGGCCACCCAGTAGGCCAGCAGAATCCCAATGCCGAGGTAAACCAGCTTGCGGGTGGAGAGATGCAGATACGCAATGGCCACCAGGGGAAACACGATGGCAAAACGCTGGAGCACGCCCAGCACGCGCATGTGGGACCAATCGATGGGCCAGACCTTGGGCGAGGCGGACCAACAGAAATTGAGAAAATACCCAAGAAGAAAAAGCAGTACCGCACGACGAAAAATCGACAGGTAAACCTTGGCAGGCGCAAGCCCAACGCTCTTTTTCGCATGGAACGAAAACGGAAGGGCGACGCCCATGATGAACATGAACGAAGGGAAGATGAAATCCGGGGCCGTGATACCCAGCCATTCCGCATGATTGAAAAGCGGGAAGCGGGTATTCCAACTCCCCGGCCAATCCACCAACATCATGCCGATGACCATGAGGCCTCGGAAAATATCCAGCGAAAGCAGGCGTTCGGGTTTGGGTTCGGATTGATCGACAAGAACTTCCGTCATTTTAAATTCCAACCTTGCAAGTTCACGCGGGGTGCCTCGCCGCCCAAATCCGCAGGCTCAAAGCGCACGCGGACCGTGCGCACTTCGCCCGGCAGCAGGGAGAAATTGTTGTCATCCCAGAGCACGGGCAGCACCATTTCCTGGGCCTTCTCCTTCATGAGTTGAAGCTCTAGGAAGAACGCAACCTTGTCGGATTCGTTGCGCAGCGTAACGCTGACTTCACCTTTTTCCGGTTGCTGTTCCATGCGCACCTTGGCCACTGGCAGGGTGTTCAGCGCCTTGAAATCGGCGTACGAGCTGTTCGCCATGGCCATCCAGGAATTTCGGGCGGGATCCAGCACATCGGTCTTGGCGGCCAGCCAGTAAAAATTGTTGGAGACCGCTCGCCCCTTCGCATCGACAAGGCGGAGATCCAAGAAATAGACCGGGCTGGCAGGAGTCAACGCCGTCAGTTCCAGCACGGTTTTGGCGCCCTGGGCCGCTTGCTCGACCTTCAAGGTTTGATCCACGACCACTCGGGATGCGGCATCCAAGAGTCGAACCCGCAAGGTGCCACCTTTGAAGCCTTCGAGGGTGTCGTTCACGAGCTGCACCCGGTGGAAACCAGGATCGTAGGAAACGTGAATGGGCTCGCAGGCCTTGCGGGCTCCGTAGAAGGCTCCAGACGGCGTCAGATAATGGTCGTAGAGCTGCCAGATCATCTTGGGCCAGGCTCCGTTCAACATCCAATGAATCACCCCCGTGGCCTTGGGGCGATTCGCACCAAAGGCCTCGAACATGGCGCGAGCGGCTTCGTAGTTGGCGGCTTGGGCCTTGAAGGCGAATTCCTCAAGCGATTTGGCCTCGCCGTAGCGCGCATTGAAGGCCGTGAGATAGGTGAAGAGCGTGCCGAATTCTCGGCGCGCGCAGTGGTATTCCCAGGCTTCATTGATGGGCCAGAGTTTGTTTTCAGGAATCATTTTCTTGAGACTCGCCAGGGGCGGAATCTGCGGGCCAGAACCCGTTTCGGTGTTGAAACCAAAGGCGCCTCCGTTGGCCTTATCAAGCGACCAGTAGTTGGGCGTCACGTAGTCATAGGGCCCCGTCATCTTCACACCGGAAGGGCCACTCACCTCACTGGTGAAGTGCTTGAAGCTCGACAGGATGGGGCGAGTCGTATCCGCAGTGGCAAGCACCGCGCGGTACTGGCGTTCCGCATCGGGCGTGGGCATTTTGTCGCTACCCAGCGCCCACACCAGCAGGCTGGGATGGTTGCGCAACCACCGCACTTGATCCCCCAAATAGGCGGCCAGCAAATCCCGGTCTTTGCGGCTATAGGCGCCACCCACGGGGCTATCGGGAATCTTGTCCTGGGGTTTGCCAAGGTATTCGGGCCACTCCCATTGGCAACTAAAGCCCACCATCACCAGAATGCCGTAGCGATCCGCCAGATCGTATAAGCGCTGACTGCAGCCCCAGTAGCCTTCCAGCCGAATGGTGTTCAGGTTCATGTGCCGGATGTAGTCGAACTGCGATTCCAGATTGCGCGCATCCTCCCGCAGAAACATGTCGTCCACCCAGGCTCCGCCTCGGATCAACAGGTGCTTGCCGTTCACGGTGAAACCCTTGTGCCCCTCGGCATTGAGAAACTCGCCCACTTCCCGAATGCCAAAGGTGATTTCCTGAGTATCCGTAAGGCCCTTTTCAGTCCGCAGGGTCAGCGCAAGGTGAGTAAGGTTGGGTTCTCCCAAATGCAAGGGCCACCATAGGCGGGGATTGGCAACCTTGAAGGCCGCGACCTGCCTGGAATCCAAATGCAGCGTGCGGCGCTCACGAGGCTGCAGTGTATAGGGCATCTCAAATTGGCCCTGTTCGAAGCGGCCCGAAAGCGTGCCCTGCTGGGGCCCATCGCCATGGTTAACCAAGGTTACATCCAGGACAATTTCCGCAGCCTTGAGCGAACGCTTGTCCACGGTGGTGCGCACGAAGGGCTCCTCAAGGGAAACCACGCCGCTCTGACGCAACCGAACTTCCCGAAAAATGCCCATGTTGGAATCCGCAGGCTGGGGGCTCCAATCCACGAAACCGATGGTGAAATCACCCATTTGCGGGGGATAGACCTTTACGGCTAAAGCGTTCTTGCCCTGCATCAACAGAGCCGTAACATCCAGATCGAAGGTCTTCCAAACGCCGTGGACCTTGTCGCGGCCCGCCACCTTCTGGCCGTTCAGCCAAATATCCGCTTTGTAGTTGATGCCATCAAACAACAGCCGCGAAGGAATTTTCGCCCCCGCCTGTTCCACCGTAAATTCCGTGCGGTACCACCAGGGTTGCAGGAAGGGGTGAACCGGAATTAATTCCAGATTTTTGCCCAAGAAAATGTCTTTGTAGATGCCCAATTCGATGAGGCTTCCACAAACCGTCGAAGGCACCTGAGCCGGGTACCAATCCGAGGAATCGAAGCCAACCACCGAGAGCTCCGCACCTTCGGCCTCCACTCGCTGGGCCGAGTAGATATGCCAGCTATCCTTCAAAAGTGAGGTAGATGCGGCTTTCTGGGGATTTCCCCCCCACAAAGTCGCCACCAGAGCCAAGGAAAGAACCAGATATCGAAGCACAAGCCCCCCGTATAGACCGAATCATCCAAACAAAGAAATTCGCGTTTCTATTCAAGAGTCCCGGCCATCTGGGGATTCTCGTCGGGTGTAGGGCTTCCATCCAAGAACGCTCGAATCCAAGGGCAACGGTGCGCGCAGCGTGGCTCGACTGGAATCCGGAAGCGAGTTCGAGGTAACCCGAAAATCGGCCGGGGACATTCCCGTCAGAGTCTTAAACGTTCGATAGAAGGTTGATTTAGAGCTAAAACCAACTTGAAAACCGACATCTAAAACGGAAATCCCAGCGTATTCCGGGTCTAACAATAACCGTTGAGATTCTCCAACCCGAAATTCATTTACAAAGTCTGGGAACCTTACCTTGAGATATTGATTAAACAACTGGGAAAGGTAGGTTGAATTCAGCGCCATCCGCTCGGCCAACAAATCGAGCGTCAGCTCCGGGTCGCGGTAGGGTTGCTCTTTTGCCATAATGGCAAATAACTTCCGCGTATAAACTTCAGCCATTTCATCGGTCATCGGAGAATTTTGGTATTTCGGCTTATTCATATCAGCCTGAGCATTGTCCATTTGGGTTTTCAAATTATCGTCTTGAACCGTTCTCGCGGCCAGTTCGTCATCATACTTTTGCGACAAAAGGAAGGCATTCCTTCGATTCCGTCTCAGGTAAAGAAACAGTAAAACGATCAAGCACAAAGCAAGCGATAAGAGCAGCAGAGTGACATTCGTGCGGGATTTTTGAACAATTTGAGCATCCCGAACGACCCGGTCCTTTTCGTATTTGTTAACCAAATT
>JAIFMW010000226.1 GCA_020048105.1 Deltaproteobacteria bacterium
TCTGGGCAATCTCGCGGCGCGCAGCATCAGCATGCTGCAGCGCTACCGCGCGGGAATCGTTCCGGTTCCGGAAACCTTCGACGAACTGGATGTGGAAGTTCGACAACTCATGCTCAAGGTGGTTCCGGACTATTTGGAACTGGCTTCCCGGAATGAATTCAACACGGCGCTTGAAGTGCTGTGGTCCTTCCTGCGTCATCTGGATGGCTACATCGTGAAGGCTGAACCCTGGAAGCTGGCCAAGGATGAAGCGAATGCCGCGAAGCTCGATACGGTCTTGGCTCAATTGTACCGGGCCCTTCGCATGACGGCGATGCTCGCCGCACCCGTGATGCCAGATCTTTGCCAAAACCTTTGGGAAAGCCTGGGACTGTCGGGCCAAGTTATTGATTTGCGCTTCGCGGATTTCGACGTTGAAGCCCCCGCGCCCGGACCCGTCACCGATCCCAAACCTCTTTTCGCTCGCATTGATAAGGACCTTGCCATGACCGAGATTGAAGCCCTGAAAGCCGCCGACGCCCCTGCTGCAACCCCGGTGGAGTTGCCTTTGGACGTGCCGCCTCTGAAGGAAAACATCGATTACGACACCTTCGCCAAGACCGATCTGCGCGTGGGTTTAATTCTGGAAGCCGAGGAAGTGCCCAAGAGCAAAAAGCTCATTAAGATGAAGGTGGACCTGGGTTTTGAGCAGCGCACGATTCTGGGTGGAATCAAGGAAGCATACATCGAGAGTCACGGCATGCTTCTCTGCGCCAGCGATAACGCCAGCAAGCCCTACTTGATTGCTCCGCCCGCGGATGCGAAGCCGGGCTTCAACGTGAGGTGAGAAAGCCTGTTTGGTCTCTCGAGCTTGTTCGGGATACCAATGCCCCGATCGACGCGGTGACGCGGGTGCTCGCCGATGGAGGCGCCTTCCACCGTTGGCATCCTCGGCTAAAGGTCGTCGAAGTGCGTATCAGAAACGCTGACTCGCAGTCCTTCCGCGCGGATTACACCATCCGGCCATGCGTTGGTGTCGAAGAGCAGGGCTGCTTTGTGGTGCGCCCCGAGGGTGATCGCCTGCTTCTGACTCATCAGGTCAAATTCAAGGGTTGGCCCGTATTGATTCTGATGGGATGGTGGCGTCTCCGTTCGCATCGAATGTGGGAACGTCTTGTGGAGTCGCTGTGAATTTCTACACCTGGAATGTGAATGGCTTTAGGGCTGTGTTGAAAAAGGGCTTCATGGATTGGCTGGAAGTTGCCGATCCGGATGTGCTTTCGCTCCAAGAAATTCGTAGCGAATGGGAAGAAATCGATCTGGGGGTCCGTCGCCAGTTGGAGAGCGCGTACGAAATTAGTTGGTTCCCCGCTCGCAGCAAGAAGGGGTACTCCGGGGCGGCAACCCTAAGCAAAAAGGAACTGGGTTTCACCCATGCACAGGGGCTTGGCATCGAGGCCTTTGATCAAGAGGGCCGAGTGCTTCAAAGCGCCATGGGGGATTTGGTTTTTATCGGAGGCTATTTCCCCAATGCTTCTACAGGGCTCGTTCGATTGGACTACAAAAGATCCTTTGCGCGCCACCTTGCGGACCATGTGCAGGCGCTTCACGCCAAGGGCAAAAAGGTCATTCTCACCGGTGACATGAACGTAGCGCCCGAGGCCATCGATCTCGCCCGCCCGAAGGATAACCGTATGAATCCAGGTTTTACGGATGAGGAGCGCGAAGACTTCAGGCTTTACCTAGCGGCCGGGTTGCATGACGTGTTACGTGAGCGCAACCCTGAAACGCCTGGACTCTATACGTGGTGGACCCAACGGGGTGATGCCCGAACCAAGAATATCGGCTGGAGAATTGATCATTTTCTGGTGAGCGAAGAGCTGCTGAACCGAATTGAACAAGTGGAAATCCACAGTGATGTGATGGGTTCCGATCATTGCCCAGTTAGCTTGACCCTGGCTTGAATTGACGGGAATGAATACCCAAAACGAGGGCCCATCTGGGCCCTCGTTTTGTAAAAAGCAGCAGCCTACTTGACGTTCTTGAGTTCGGGTGCCTTCAGCATTTCTTTGACTTCCCCGGCATGTGATCCCGTGGGGGCAAGTTCAAGGTATTTCTGAAGGTTGGTTTTGGTTCCCCTGAGATTCATTTCGGTAAATTCACACATTGCGAGGAGGTAATAAGCCTCGGCATAATCCGCTTTAATCGAGATTGCCTTCTGGAAATATGGCTTCGATTCTGAGAGTTTGCCAGCGTTGTAAAGTTCAACGCCTTGGTTATAGGCCAATTCCGGTCGGGGCCCTAGCAGTGCATCCAGTGTCGCCTGGTATTTTTTGATCCCTTCGGCATCTTTTTTGACCTTGGCGATGTCAAGGAGATAAATGACGGCATTTTGGTCTTTGGGATTGCGCTCAAGCACCTTGATCAGCAGCGGTTCCGCTTTTGCTGAGAGTTCCGCTCGCTTGGATTCATCAATTTTGGCCACTTCCATCAGCGAGTAGCCGTAAGGACGCTCCATCATCTCGACTTTTTTCTCGGACTCGGCTTTCATTGTCGCATCCTTGGTTTTCTCAATGGATTCCTTGAGGTTCGTAAGGGCGACTTCAAACAGCGGTAGGGCTGCCGAGAAATTCTTTTCATTGAAGGCAACCACAGCCAAGTTGAAGGACTCTAGGCCTTTCGACTCGGCGATCGCTGCGGGATCCGCTGATGTGGCTCCTCCAGCTGTTTTGCGGGCCTCATCGGGAGTCAGGAGGACATAACTCTTGGGTTCGCCTGTGCCTAGTCCAATATGGATCTGTTCCTTGAGGTCCACATACCCTGTGGCCGAAACGGTGACTTCGTAGTCTTTCGGTTCCAACCCGACTTGAAGAAACTTGCCGTCCAGGTTTACCTTGATCTCTTTAACCCAATTTATGCCCATTTTGCTTAGGCTTATCTTGGTGTTTGCAATTGATTTTCCTTTGGAATCGAGAACTTTTCCTGAAAAAGTGCCTGTATTTTGCGCTGCTAGGCTCAGCGCCATGGTGGTGGCAATGACGGCAGGGAGGATGAGCTTCATGGGATCTCCTATCGGTGCTCTAGTGTCGCATTTATCTCCTTGGGTGAGAAGTGGATGTCTTCCAAGTCTCAAGTTGTGATACGCTTCCATCAATTTCCAGGGGTCAGGATGAACGCTGCGGTCAGCCAACCGTCCCTTTCCGCGCTTGTAGGCCTACTTACTGAGCAGGCCTTGTTGGCCATGGGGGTTCCTCACCCCATGATGTCCAGTCAGCCACCCGCTAATCCTGCAATTGCTCGGTTTTACTTGGATCTAATCATTGTTTTGAAGGACAAAACAGAAGGAAACCGGACGGACTCCGAAACTGGAAGCATGGATGAAGTGATATACAACCTACGAATGAAAATTTTAGACCTTTCATCGCCCGGGCAGACTTCGAGCACTGAAGGCGTCGGAGTGCGTAAATGAGAACATTGAAAAAAGTATCTTCGCTCATTGGATTGAGCTTCTGCCTATCGATCGGCCTCTGTCACGCAGGTACGGCAGCAACCCCCGCGGAACTTACTCCGGGTGTTGCACTTGCATTCCGGGTTGAAAAGCTGAAAGCCGCCCTTGCATCAAACGATCCGGCTGCAGAGGTGACGGCAACCCGTGAAGTGGAACTTTTGCGACGCAATTACGGCACGTTGGATGTCACACCCCTAGTTGAAGCAATTGCCATATGGGCTCGTGAACTTGGGGACAAAGGCGATTCGCCTCTCGGGCTGAAGGCTATTCGTCTCGTGGAGCAGAACTGGGCACCCCGAAATCCAACCATACTTGGAACTCGTATTGTTCTGCTTCGGCAGAGCGGGATTGCGGGCTATGTGATGAGTCTGCCGGACGTATTCGAACTCACGCGCATTCGATTGAATCACCCTTTGCACCGCTGGTTATGGGTTGTCCAACACGCGGCGTGGTGTCGAATGATGGTCACCATCCTGCTCTGGGGCTGGGCCTTGATCCTAGCCTTGCGATATCGTCGAGTTCTCCGATACCTATGGGAGGAACCACTCTCCAAGTACGGAATTGGCTCCTTTCCCTTGGCATTGATCGGAGCATTTACCCTTACTTTTCCCGTAATCGTGGGGTTCGATCCCAGTGTTTCAGCCCTGCTTTGGATTTGGTTACTGGCACCTTATCTGCGATCCCATGAGGTGAAGGCAACCTACCTAGTCATCTTGCTTCAGTTCGCACACCCCGCACTTGCCACGCTCGAGCCGAATGCCCTGCAAATCCCAGAGCCAAGTATCGTGACAATGCAAATCCAGCCTCAGTCGAAGCCTATGGATGAAGCGATTCTTCGCGCCCTGCCGATAACCGACCAAACCTTTCTGAAAGGCTGGGGGCAATTTCAGTCTCGAGATTGGCAGGCCGCCGAAGCGACGTTTGATTCCCTGATTGGTAAACATCCTAATCAAGCAGAAGTTTTCAATAACCTTGGTGCCGCTCGATTCCAACTTGGGCGCATTCCGGAGGCAGAGAAAAATTTCCAAGAAGCCAATGCTTTGCTCCCGAACAGTCCCCAGGTTCTTTTGAATCAAAGTGTCATTGCATTCAAAAACCTTGATAGTCCATTGGGAATCACAAAGCAGGAGGAGGCGCGTCGAATTGCTCCGGAAACGTATGAAGTCCTGAAAAACGCTAGCCAGGCCAAGACAGAGCCACAGGCCTTTGCATTGCCGCTCCCGGACTCCGACTCTCGATTCGAAGCCCTTCGGTTGGGACGTGAGGCGAAAGGAAACAAGGCTTCGGTCGGACCGCGAACGCCTTCGATTCTTTTTGGCATCCTTCTACCGCTTGCGGCCCTGATTGCCTTCATGATTCGCCTCGCAAGCAGTGTCAAGCAGGCACACCCAACCCAGTGCGTGCGCTGTGGTGATCCCTTTCATACGACCGATAGCCCTGATGTTGAAGTGTGCGCAAAATGCCATCACCTTTTTGTTCTCAAGGATGGGCTCCATGCCGAGAGTCGGAAACAAAAAGTTGATGAGGTCACATCCTTCCAGGGAAGCCAGCGGTGGATTCACCGTACGCTCCTGATACTACTTCCCGGTTCAGATCTTTGTTTCCTGGGTGATACTCGGCGTGGTTTTGTCGAGCTGGCTTTCTTCTGCTTCGCCGTTGGAATTGTATTTGCCACAGGGCGAAGCGTTCGCTTTTCGGGTGAAATTCTTGCGGATCCAACCTCAACTTGGCTACCACTCGGTTTGATTCTTTTGGCCGTCCTGTTTCTCCGATCCTGGCTGAAACTCATTCCCCGTAAAAAACGCGTATGAGGTGGAGTTATGGCACTTGAAGGATCCCTTCGAGATTTTGACTTATTTTCCTTGTTCAACATGATTAAAACCCAAGGGAAAAGCGGCACTCTCGTGCTTTCCCGTGGTCAGGAATTCGTAAAGATATTCTTCGATCAAGGCGATATCGTCGGCTGCGATTCCAATCAAGTTCGGATGGAAGACCGCGTGGGCACCATGCTGGTGCGGCTCGGGAGATTATCTGGCGACGAGTTGTTGGCCATGATCCAGAAGCAGCGGCAGACGCTGAAACGGATGGGCACACTCTTGCTCGAGTCGGGAAAGGTCTCCAGTCAGGATTTGCAAGACGCTCTGTTCAACCAGGCGATGTCGATCATTTATCGGACCTTCCGCTGGGTTGAGGGTGACTATCGGTTCGATTCCATGTTGCCCATGGAAATTGATCGAGAGAACTTCCCTCCAATACCCGTGGATACGGTGCTTATGGAAGCCGCTCGGATCATGGATGAATGGCCCGAGGTTCAGCGCAGGTTGCCGGATAACAAGATTCCTCTCCAGAAAACAGCCTACGCGATGTCGATCAAGCTCGATATCGACCAGGAATTATCTTCCGTATTCGATGGGCGAGGAACCTCGAAGAGTGAATCCTCGGGCCTAACTCACGAGCAGGAAACGGTACTTTTATATGTCAGTGAACCCCAGAGTGTTCAGGGCATCCTCGCGATTACTCGGTACGATGAACTGGATACCTGTAAGGTCATCGCGGAACTACTCGAAATGGGTCTTCTCGAGATTTCCCAGGATCAATTTGCGACGCTGGCACCTCCCTGGAGCATTCCCAGTGAAACCAATCGCAAGGTGATGGTTCCAACTGGACCTTCTCCCTGGTTCTGGCCGCTGGTCGCAGCACTTCTATTGGCTCCAATCTTTCTGTATGTCCCCCGGTCCCGAGCCTCTCTCAATTTGGGACTTGGCAGTCTTCAGGCTTCGGATGTCCATGTGGCCACTGACCCTGTTACGCGCGAACGACAGGCCTTTGTCCTCCAGATGGTGGCTCCCGCCGATGGGGGCAAGAGCGTGGCCCAGAGGCTCGGGATCGATGGCGGAGAGGAGCGGAGCAGCCTTGGGGACTTCCGGAAATTGCCTGATCCTTTGTTTGAGAACGCCCCAAGAAGTCAGACTCCGGAATAGTCGTAGAACCCTCGGCCTGCCTTTTTTCCCAACCAACCGGCGGCGACATAACGGCATAACAAGGGGCAGGGGCGATATTTTGGATCGCCAAATCCTTCGTGCAACATCTGTAGGCTGGCTAGGCAGACATCCAATCCCAGGAGGTCAGCCAGGGCCAGCGGGCCCATAGGGTGATTCATTCCCAGCCGCATGATGGTGTCGATTGCAGGGACTTCAGCCACCCCTTCCTGGAGGGCGAAGATAGCCTCATTTATCATCGGCATTAGGAGGCGGTTGCTGATGAAGCCCGGGCTGTCGTTGCATGGCACTGGGGTCTTATCCAAGCGCTCACTAAGTGAACTGACCGTGGCGCAAGTCGCGTCGCTGGTTGCGAGGCCTCGAACGATTTCCACCAAGGGCATGACAGGGACAGGATGAAGAAAGTGCATCCCGATGACGCAGTCTGGGCGCTTGGTTTGCGATGCTAGTCGGGTGATGGAGATGGCCCCGGTGCTGGTGGCCAAAATGGTTCCAGGGCGACAGAGGAGATCCAGGGTTTCAAAGAATTGCTTTTTTGTTTCCCAGTGTTCAGGCCCGGCCTCTACAACAAAATCGGCATCCTTGAAGTCGCCAAGGGAGTTGGATGTGCGAATGCGTGCTAAAGCAGCAAGCATTTCAGGATTGCTCAGTTTCCCTTTTTCTACAGCACGTAAAAGGCTGTGTTCAATGGCGGCCACGGCCTTGCCTAGCGAGTCGTGAGATAGATCCTGAAGAATGACCTGAAACCCGGCCATTGCGAACACATGGGCAATGCCGCAGCCCATCTGCCCTGTGCCCACCACACCGATGGTGGAAATGTCCATGGTTTCTCCGAAAGGGTAAGGGCGATTCTACTTTGGTTTTGGTGCTGCTAGCCATGCCACCACAACAGAAATGAAATAAAGGGCCAACAGAATGCCGCTAAAGAAGATGGTCGTAACAATCACATCCCCGGGCGTTAGGAAGGCTGCTGCGATAACGATAATGATGGAAGCATGGCGCCAATACTTAAGCAGCCAGCCGGCGGTAACAACCCGGAAGCGCGCCAAGAAATAAACCAGAACGGGAAGTTCAAACATCAACCCCGTTCCCACTACGGTGTAGATAAAAAGATCCAAGTAGTCTTCGAGGTGGAGATTGGTCCGCAGGCCCGCCTCCATCGCTTCTTTGAAGAGAATATCTCCCAGAATCTTGAAGGCATTGAAGTAGGCAAAGAGGGCGCCACCGACAAAGCAACCACTTGTCACCAGGACAAAGGGGATGACAAGGCGACGCTCCTTCTCATACAGACCCGGACGAATAAAGGCCCAGAGCTGATAGAAGAGCAAGGGCGCGACCAGGAAGGCCGCGGCCCAAAGTGATAACCGCATCAGAGAAAAGAATGGCTCCGTGAGGCTCGTGAAGGCAAAGGGTTCAAATACCGTAGGTATGGGCAATCCTACTGCCTTCGCGTGGGCAATGCTGTGGGTCTTGAATACATCCATGAATGGATGTTGAGCCCAATCCCAGATTCGAAAACGCTGCCAGTAGGTGATCCCAAAGCCGGCAACGACGATTAGAGCCGAGCGCACCAGCCGAACCCGCAACTC
>JAIFMW010000027.1 GCA_020048105.1 Deltaproteobacteria bacterium
CATGCGGAGATACATGCGCAGAAGCGCCATCAGCCCGGCAACCTCCAGACCAGGGCGCTTCCAATTTTCGGTACTGAAGGCATAGAGCGAAAGATGCTGGATACCCGCGTCGGCCGCCGCATCCAAAATATCCTCCACGGCCCGAACGCCCTCCTTATGCCCCTTGATCCGAGCCCACCCCCGCAACCCCGCCCAACGGCCGTTGCCGTCCATTATGATCGCGACGTGATTAGGCACGCTCATGCCGCACCCGCCCCAGATCGCACGAAACCAGGATTGGTGCATAAGCCTCGTGGATGCCCACAGGGCAAAATCGAGAAATTGATCGGGACGGGTACAGGAACACTCATCGAGCGCTCCCCATTCTCCCGTTAGGGCCTGTCACCCAACCGTTTCCACAGATACCCAACCAATCAAAAACACTCACCAATGCCATCTCCGAGGGGTGCATCCGACCCCTCGCGGGGCCATGGGACTTGAAATCGAGCGAATTCTACCATGGGCTTCTTGGCGACCTTCAGCGCGAACAGGGTTCACCAGGGAAATCCTGATAACCTAATCTAATTCCTGGGACGCCCACCGATGGTTCAGTTCAACACACGCGCCAACGAGATATTGCTAAAACTGGTGTACTACGGACCAGGGCTCTCCGGCAAAACAACGAACCTGCAATCCCTACATGCCATGTGCCAAGAGGTTCAGCGGGGCGAGTTGTTCTCCGTGAATACCCAGGAAGATCGCACCCTGTTTTTTGACCTTTTACCCATCAACCTTGGCTACATCTACGGCAATTCCATTCATCTGCAAATTTATACGGTGCCGGGCCAGGTGCAGTACGACGCCAGTCGTCGGGTGGTGCTGGGCGGAGCGGATGGGGTTGTCTTCGTGGCTGATTCCAGCGAAGCCAAGATGCAAGAAAATGTGGATTCGCTGTCGAATCTCTATCACAACCTAAATGCCAATCGCTTGAACATCAAGCAAATCCCCTTCGTGCTCCAGTACAACAAGCGAGATCTCCCAGATGCCATGCCTGTGGGCGTGATGAACCGTCGTTTAAATTTCCGCTCGGCGCCCTTCTTTGAATCCATCGCCAATCGGGGCACCGGTGTACTGGATACCTTCCTGGCCATCACCAAGGAGACCGTTGGCACGACCTTCCAAAAGTACCATTTGGACAAGAAGATCAAGGACTTCGACGAGATGCTCAACCTCATCGAAACCAATATTCGCTCCAGCATGCGGGATTTGCCACCTTCCGAAGAACCCGCTGCGCCCCCAACCGGAACGGTGCTGCGCCATAGCCAAGTGACCGTGGGCGATCTGGTGCCAGGAACCGTGGTGGATCCCCAGGATCTGCTGGAGGACGCCCTCAAATCCAATATGGAGACGGCCCGTCTCTATACGGAATTGAAGCAGATCAAGGATGTGCTGGAGCAGAAGAATCAGGAATTAGCCGTTTTGGCAGCCCAGAACGAGCGCTCTAACCAAGACAACCTGAAGACCCGCCGCTACCTCGAAGGACTCATTCAAAGTGTTGCCGAGGCGATCATTTCGTTCAGCCACGATGGCCGAATCCTCACCTGGAATACGGCAGCGGAGCAGATCTTTGGCTACCCCCGCAGCGAGATCGTAGGCCACGCCTTCCAGAAGCTGATCCCAGGCAATCGCGTTGGCGAATTGGAGCAGGCCATTGCCCAAGTGAGCAAAGGCCAAATCATCCGCGATGTTCCCACCGTGCGGGTTCGCAAGAATGGCGAAGAATTCCCGGCCTCCATCACCTACGCGCCCATTCGTGGCAGCGATGACCGAGTGCTGGCCTTCTCTGCGCTGGTGCGGGACATGGGCGAACAGCGTTCCCTGGAGCGTCGCTTGGAACACGCCGAGACCAGTTCCAGCCTGGCCCGCATCATGCCGCCGCTCTTCAACGAACTCGCCAATCGCCTGGGTCCCATGCTTCTCCAAAAGGGCCTGCTCCTGGAAACCACCACGGACCCAGAACAACAGGTCCGCATGTCTCGGTTGCTGCAAGCCGTGGATGCAACCCAAAACCTGTTGCGTCCCCTCATGATGGTGCTTTCACCCTCTTCGCCACGACTCGAGCCCTGCAATGTAAACACGCTGGTTCAAGAAGCTGCCAAGCGCATCGAAGGCGAAGCCGCCGCAGCGGGTGTGGCCATGGATTTCACCTTGGCTGCCGATCTCCCAGAATGTGGCCTGGACAGCGATCAGGTGCGAGAAGCCCTGGTCAACCTCTTCCGCAGTGCCGTTTTCGCCTCCGTCAAATCCCCCGTAAAACGTGTTCGGGTGGGGACCCGGTTGGCCGATAACGCAATCCAGATTGTCAGCCAGGATACGGGACCAGCCATCCCTGAGCCAGAAAATGGGCGAGTGTTTGAATTGGCCGCCGCCATCGACGTGGAATCACTTGGCGTCTGCATGGCCGCCACTGTGGTCCAAGCCCACGGGGGGCGCATTTCCGTGCGCAGTCAGGAAGGGGTCGGAAATGCTTTTCTTGTGGAGTTGCCAATGACCGATGCCACTGAAAAAAAGAGTGTCCCCGCTTCATTGGAAGGCAAAAAGATCTTGGTCGTAGACGACGAAGCCTTCCTTTTGGAATGCCTTGCCGATGCACTTTCTGCCTGGGGCTGCAACGTTACAGCCTGTGCCCTCGCCACCGATGCGGTCCTTAAGCTACAGGCCGAGAGCTTTGATCTCATCGTCTCCGATATCCGCATGCCGGGCCTTTCGGGCATCCAGCTCTTCGACTGGATCCGCGACCATCAGATCGCAATGACCCGAAAGATCATCTACACCACGGGCGATTCCTTCGATCCCGAGACCCGTGCATTCCTGGAGAAATCCAAACTGCCCCACCTCGGCAAGCCCTTTGACCTCAAGAAGCTCAAACAGGCCATGACCGATTTGTTGGGATAGGTTTTACTCCTCACCCTTTCGCTGTTTCCCTTCGGGATCAAAGGTGTAGCCGACGCTCCGAACCGTGTGGACATAGCGGGGATGGTGGGCGTCGGTTTCCATGGCTCGGCGAATGCGGACAATGAAATTGTCCACGGTCCGGGTCGTGGGGTAGGTTTCGTCGCCCCAGACTTTGTCCAGAATTTCCGTGCGGCTGACCACCTGACCGGGTCGTTCCATCAAAAGCTTCAAGATCATGCATTCCTTGACGCCCAGTTGAAAGGCTCCGGTGGGGCCTTCACCGCAGTAATTTTCAAAATCGACCCAGTGGACGCCGAATTTCTGGCGACTGCCTAAGGAGCGATTCTGGTACCAGGCTTCCCGACGGAGAATTGCCCGCACCCGCACCAGCAGTTCCCGGACCTGGAAGGGCTTGCCCAAATAGTCGTCGCCCCCGGTCTCAAAGCCGTGAATGCGGTCATCCTCCGTGTTCTTGGCCGTGAGAAAGAGAATTGGCGTGAAATTCTTGGCGGCCCGCACCCGCTCGCAAACGGAAAAACCATCCATGCCGGGTAGCATGACATCCAGCAGCACTAGGTCGAAGGTTTCGCCTAGGATGCGTTTGAGAGCTTCGTCCCCCCGGGTGATCCAGACACAGGGCAGACCTTCCATTTCGAGGTTAAGCTTGATGCCTTCGGCTAGGCTCAGTTCGTCTTCGACAAGTAGAATGCGAGGTTCGGGCATGGAGAGCTCCGGGTGGAATGCAAAGAAAATCCTAGCGCTAGAATCAGTATGGAGCCTTAGCCAATGAACAACACTTACCTAAGCGTCGTCATCCCCATTTTTAATGAGGAAGAAAATATTCCAACCCTTTGGGAACGCCTTTCCAAGACCCTCCAGGAGAATTTCTCCAACCCCGAACGGGATTGGGAAGTGGTATTCACCGATGATGGCAGCCGGGACCGCAGCCTGGAGATGCTGCAGGCCATCGCCAATCAGGAACCCCGAGTCTCCGTGGTGGAATTCAATCGGAACTACGGCCAGCACAGTGCCATTTTTGGGGCCTTCGCCATCGTGGCAGGTGAGGTCATCGTAACGCTCGATGCCGATCTTCAAAACCCACCGGAAGAGATTCCGAAATTAGTGGCCAAAATCGAAGAAGGCTACGATGTCGTTGGCGGTTGGCGGCAGGGGCG
The DNA here is from genome assembly GCA_020048105.1 of Deltaproteobacteria bacterium. Lineage (GTDB taxonomy): Bacteria > Acidobacteriota > Holophagae > Holophagales > Holophagaceae > JAYREN01. Next base: position 4,110 of record JAIFMW010000027.1, read on the forward strand.
CATGGATAACGACAGCCTGTTCCGCACCCTGCCCAGCAAAATCGTGAACGCCGTAACGCGCAAGACCACCGGCGTAAAACTCAACGACTACGGTTGCATGCTGCGGGCCTATCGGCGGGAAATCGTGGACGCCATGCTTCAGTGCAAGGAGCGTTCGAGCTTCATTCCCGCCCTGGCCAATTCCTTCGCCAAGCGCATCGCCGAAGTGCCCGTCGCTCACGCCGAGCGCGCCGCTGGCACCAGTAAATACGGCATCTGGAAGCTCATCAATTTGCAGTTCGATCTGCTCACCAGCTTCAGCCTGCTGCCCCTCCAGATGCTCACCGTGGTGGGCATCTTAATTGCCATCCTGGGCTTCATTCTGTTCGTCGGCTTGCTGACCTACCGCTTTGTTCACCCAGAAGGCACCGTGGGTGGGGTTTTCAGCCTCTTCGCCATCCTGTTCTTTTTTGTGGGATGCCAGTTCATAGCCTTTGGCTTGCTCGGCGAATACATCGGCCGCATCTACCAGGAAGTGCGCGACCGGCCCCGCTTTGTGGTGAAACGAATCCACAAGCAGCTCTAACAAATAGCTGTGTAGAAATTACCTGGACAGCTATTCGTGCAAGCGACAGAAGGGGTCGTGAACTACGCAGGTTATTCCGGGGCGGCACCTATGCTTTGCGATTCACCTTGCCCATGGTGTGCGAAGCCTGATCCCGGCACTTCACAATCAACTCGTCAATGTTGATGTGTTCGGGCAGGGCCAGAGACCAGCGTACGCATTCGGCAATATCGGCACCCGCCAGTGCTTCGATGCCCTTGTAGAGGTTCTTCGCCTTTTCAGCGTCTTGCAGGCGCACCAGGGCAAATTCCGTTTCGGCCATGCCTGGGTCGATACTGGTGACACGGATGGGCTCGCCGCAGAGTTCCAGCCGCAGGGTCTGGGCCAGGGCTTTTACGCCGTGCTTGCTGGCGCAGTAAACGCCACCGCCTTCGTATGTGGCGTGACCCGCCGTACTGCCAATGAAGAAGATGTGACCCCAACCGCTTTCGCGCACCAAGGGTAGCGCGGCACGGATTGTTTTGACCACGCCTTCAACGTTGGTGCGCATCATCGCTTCCATGTCCTCGTCGGGGATCTCCCAGATCTTGTGCAGACCCGAGGCCAGCCCGGCATTGGCCACCACCACATGCAAGCCGCCCAGGGCCGCCGCACCCGCCGCAACAAAGGCATTCACGCTGGAGGTATCGCGGGTATCCACCTTGCCCGCATAGGTTTTAATACCGTAGGTCCTGGCCAGTTCTTCGGCCAGGGCCTGCACGCGCTCCACTCGACGCGCCCCCAAGATCAAATGGCAACCTTGCGCCGCCAACAGACGCGCGGTGGCTTCGCCAAAGCCAGCGCTGGCTCCGGTGATAAGAACGATGGGGTGCTCGGGTCGCATGGGGCCTCCTGGCAAGGAACGGGTAGCCATTTTCGTGTTCCCTTCCACTAAGAGTAGCGTCAAGTCCTGATCGAGCGCCGACACCGCACGAAAGCAACGCAACGATGACTCGGTAGGCAATGGGTTACCAGGCCGCCCCTTCTGCTTCGCTATGCTTTGGTTTCTCAGATTCAACAAGTCTGTTGCCATGGAGGTCCCACATGAGGAAGCATCTTCTTCTTTGCCTCGCGCTCGCCGCAGGAGCCCTGCTCGGCCTGCTTTCCCTGATGCTTCCTGCTCCAGCCCCATTCGATTCATCCGGTTTCTCGGCAGTGCGGGCGCGCAAGGATATCGAGGTCATCGCCCGCACGCCCCATTCGGCTTGGGATCAAGGCAGCCTGCTGCCAGTGCGAGATTATTTACGGTCGCGGTTGACGAGCCTGGGACTCTCGCCGTCCACAATGCGCTATCCCGAAGTCACGGACCGTTCTGGGCACAGCTATCCGCTAGAGAACATCTCGGCATCGATTCCCGGAAAGAGCGGTTCGTTCGTGCTGCTCGTTGCGCACTATGATTCGGCCCCCAGTCGGCGGCCCGGGGGGGCTTCCTTCGGTGCCGCCGACGATGGCTACGGCGTGGCCACGATGTTGGAAATTGCGAGCCTGCTCGCAAGTAGGAAAGCGCCCCTGGAAAATGGTGTGCGATTTCTGTTCACAGATGCCGAAGAAACAGGGCTCCTGGGCGCAGCCGCGGAAATGGAACAGAACCTCGCCGCCTACCGAGATGTGAACCTCGTCATCAACCTGGAAGCCCGAGGCGTCAAGGGACCCGCCGTGATGTTTGAAACGGGATCCAATAATCTCGCAACGATCCGGCTCTTTCAAAAAGCCCACCGCCCTTTCAGCTATTCCTTCGCGGTGGATGTGTACCGAAAGATGCCCAACGGAACTGATTTTTCAAGATTCACCGACAAGGGTTTCGCCGGTTTGAATTTTTCGGTGCTGGACGATCTTTCCTTCTACCACACGCAGCGAGATAGCCCCGAAAACATCTCGCTGATATCGCTTCAACATTACGGCGAACAGGTTTTCCCCATGATTTTGGCCTACGCAACGGATGCCCGATACGCGGGCGAAAGAGCCTTTGCCTCGACCGAAAACATGGTCTATTTCTCTTGGCTACCTGGGCTCTTCTTTGCGTGGCCCACCACCTGGGACAGGGTTCTTGGTGGAATGCTTGGCCTGGTTTTCATCCTTTGGGCGGGTGGGATGATCGCCCAAAAACGAGCGCGATTCGGCGCTTCTATCCTCTGGCTGCTGGGGTGGTTCACCCTGGGGGTGGTTGCCCTGGGGGTGGGCCTCGGAACGAGTTGGTTGGCCTCGAAAATTACCAAAATTCCCTGGCGGATCACCTATATGCCGAATGTTCCGGGGGAGCGCGTTTGGCTCTGGGCTCTGATACTCATGTTCACCTTGGCTTCCTGCGCGTGGGTGGTTCGATATGCCAAGAAAACACCAGGAGATCGTTCGCCGCTCGTTGGAGCCCTGGGCCTCAATTTGTTGCTTGCGGCAGGAATGCTATTCCTTTTGCCGGGTGGCACGTTCCTGTTCACGGTTCCGCTACTGGTTGCCATGGCGGCAATCGCCCTGGCAGATTTCGCCAAACGCCCGCCCATTGCCCTGGTCGGCGTTGTCCTTATCATTTCCCTTTTTCTACCAGTTCTTCACGTCACCTTCCTCGCGCTCACCTTTGGCGCCCTCGGCATGGTGCTCTTGCTGGCCATCATTCCCTTGGCACTGGTGGCAACATTGGCAGCGCAAGCACAGAATCGTTAGTGCATTGACTCTCCAATTTGGAGTCTTCATCTAAACTCGGTTATTACCTTTCGGAGATTTCCATGTTCGAAAATCGCACACGCCTCTTTGTCAAAGAACAGGTGGCCTTCCTAAAGCTCAAAGACACCTA
>JAIFMW010000136.1 GCA_020048105.1 Deltaproteobacteria bacterium
CCTGGGGCAGTTGGGGTTGGATCATGTGGAATTGCCCGATGGCAGACAAGCCCTGGCTGCCCTTGCGCAAGAGCACTTTGACGTGGTGATTCTGGATGGCCGCATGCCAGGGCTCTCCGGGCCCCAGACCAAGGATCTGATTCGCGCCCTGCCGGGCGGAGGCAGCTTGCCCATTCTCCTCTTCACCGCCACTTTGGTTGCCCAGGATCACTCCGAGGGCTTTGACGGGGTGTTGCAGAAACCGGCGGATCCCGAGGATTTCCGTAGGGTGCTTTCGGGTTTCCTTGGGGAAGCGAGCCCCCCCAAGGTCATCGACGAAGCTGAATCGGGTGCGGAGCTCAGTCGAGTCGATCGGCTACGCATCGCGTTGGGGGGGGAGGAAGGGTTGCAGGAATACCTTCAGACCTTCCGTCAGGACGCCCTCCGGCGTCTTGAATCGCTGCGCGCAGCCTTGGCGAGCGAGGATCGAGACACCCTTAGTCGACAGGCGCACGATCTGAAATCCAATGCCGGTAGCTTGGGGTTTTCACCCTTGCGCGACCTTGCGGAGGAACTGGAGGAGCGGGCCGCCAATGCTGATCGCCCGTGGCTTGAGGGCCAAGTGGATCGCGTGGAAGGGGCCCTCCGCAGTGTCTTCGATTCCTTTGGCTGGCCGCTTTAAGAGAGCGGTTTCAAGTTCCAAGTGCAACAGGGGTGGATGCCCCGGCCGAACTGGCGGAAGGCGTGACGCAGGGTCAGGATTTTCGCATCGGCAGGTCCCGACCGTGTTGGCCTGATCAGAACCCAACCTGCAGCACCGCGACAAGGCTGTTTCCTGCCCGGGGTTCCTGCCCGTTTTGGTAAAGCAGAGGACCTGTGCGCCGGATGGCATTCAGCTTAAAGCAGACCGAGCGCCACTGAGCATCCGTTCCCAGACGGTGGCTCCAGCCCACCACCAGTTCCGTAAAGACAGGCGCTGGCCCTGAAGAAACCTGACTTCCAGCGTGATAGTCCATGCGATCCCAGCGCAACGCCCAAGCATGGCGCCCGTGCCGCCAGACTGCGGTTGCTACCCACCCCAGGAAACGCTGGTCGAGATCCTGGCGCAGAGCGGGCCGGGAAGGCGCAGGTCCCAGGGTCGGAAATCGGCGGCCCAGGCGTCCACCCAGCGCCTCGATTGAGACGTGCCAAGTCGGTTGTTCTGCCACCGCATAGGCCCCGAATGTGGATGTGGCATCGCCATTTCGGCGGATGCTTTCCGGATCCGGAGCGCTCGGACTTGGCAGCGGGTATACCACCGCGTCGTTCCCTGCGTCGGTGCGGCCCTCCAGGCCGAACACTGCGGCCCGGAGGCCCCGAGGATGTTCCAGTTCGATCCGGAAGGTCAGGTCCTTTTGGGCATTGAGATCACCTGCCCTGCCACCGCCGTTGAATCCACCTACCGTGAATCGTGCTTGCCAGCCCTGCCAGGGCCGACTCAGAGTCAGAGCCGCGCCCCGATCCCACTTGTCCGAAAATTGCCGCGCCACCATGGAACGGTCGTAGAAGAAGAGCTGGGTCGCGGGCACAACCGATCCTTCGTAGCCCTGGGGGGGCTTGAACTGACCCAATCGTAGCGATACCCCCGATACCGGTGTCCACATCAGGGCGGCATCGGAAAGGATGTTTCCCGCAAAACTTGGGTCCATGGCGATGTTCCAGCTGAGCTTCGGCGTCAACCGCCCACTGAGGTAGAGCTCGCTGCGGCGCAGCACCATGCCGTGCTCCTTGAGCCCCGTGTGGTACTGCACATAGGGCGTGCCAGCCTCATTCAGCCGGGAACCCAGTAGGTCCCAGGTGCGGAGTTCATGGCCCAGCGCATGGTGGTACCAGAGTGTGATGAGGCCTGCGACGTTCAAATCTTGGGCCCCGAGCGGCCCAAGCATTCCGAGCATCAGTGCGACTTGCATGCGCCCCATGGCAGATCTCGGGGATTGGTAAAACCAAGGGTTAACACGATGAATGACGAAATGAAGAGAAATAACTCCGGGCTTCGCGTGAGACCTGATCGGCGCAGTAGGAACCTTGAAACAGATCTGATTGGCAAAGGTCTTGGTAATTCGAATAGGATCACACTCTCCTTCTCTTCGTCCCTTTGCGTGTTCCCCCTGAATTTCACCTTTTCTCAGGAACTTCCGATAGACGTTTTGCCGCCAAGGGTATCCCGTGACCTCCGCCCGAATGCTTTTCCTCGTTGCCCGGGCTCTATGCCTGGCCGCAGGCCTGCTTGGGGCGGGGATCTCACTGCCGGCGGCGGCACCCCACCGGACGGTGAAGGTTGCGGTCTTTCCCCATCCCCCTGCCATCTTTGTGGATGAGGCCGATGGAGTGGTGAAAGGCTTCTATGTGGACATGCTCCGGGAGGTTGCATCCCTGGAACATTGGGATTTGGAGTTTGTTCCGGGCACCTGGGCTGAGGGGCTTGAACGGGCCCGAAAGGGCGATGTCGACCTCGTAACCAGTGTCGGCTTTACTCCGGAGCGTGCGACTTTCCTGGATTACGGCAAGGAACCCTCCTTCACCGTCTGGAGTCTCCTCTACGCCCACCCCAAGGCCGACATTCAAAGCATTCTGGACTTGAAGGACCGCACCGTGGCGGTGATGCGCAACGATGCCAATGGCGCGAATTTTCGGTCGCTTTCCACCCAGTTCGCGATTCCGATCACCTTTGTGGAGTTGGGCACCTTCGTGGACGTGATGAAGGCTGTGGAGTCTCGCCGGGTGGATGCTGGCGTGACCCCCAATACCTTCGGTTACTACTCCGAATCCAACTACCGCGTGGTCCGCACGCCTGTGGTGGTGAATCCCTTCCCCATCTTTTTCGCCGTTGGCAAAAATACGAACGCCGACCTGCTGCCCCCCCTGGATCGCTTCCTGGCAGAAGGTCATGGAAATCCAGGATCTCGGGCTGCTCTGATCGTGAATCGGTGGCTCAATCGTTCCAACGGGGGCTTATCCCCTTGGGTGATGCGGGGCTTCTTCCTGGGTTTGGCCCTCCTTGCGCTGAGCCTCGGGTCCATGGTGGTTTTTCGGCGGCAGGTGCGCCGCGCCACCCGTGAAATTCGTAGCCTGAACCGCGACCTCCAGCGTGAGTTGGTGGCTCGGCGGGCTCGGGAAGAACGAATCCTGAACGTGGCGCGGGGAGTTTCCGCCGGTATCGGAGAGGCCTTCTTCCAAGACCTCGTCAAGTTCCTTGCTTCCGCGGCTGACGCCGATATGGCTTACATCGGTGAGGTGCATGGCGACCGGGTGCAAGTGATCGCCGCCTGGATGGATGGTGCTCTGATTCCCCCCTTTGATTTCGCAAAGGGTGATACCCCTTGCGAGGAAGTCCTGAAGGGTGAGATATGCGTTGTTACTTCGGGACTCCAGGATCGTTTTCCGCGCGACCTTTACCTGATCGGACCCGGCTTCAATAGCTATGTGGGTACCCCTCTTCGCGATGAAGCCAACCAAGTGAGTGGTCTCATGGCCATCCTCAGGCGGAGCGAGCTGGGCGATCCGGATGAAGTCGTGGGCCTCCTCCAGATCTTCACCGTCCGGGCCATGTCCGAAATGGAACGGCGGAGCCGAGAGGCGGCACTGCGGGAGAGCGAGGCGCTGTTGGCCAAATCCCAGGAAATGGCCCATGTCGGAAGTTGGGTCTTGGATCGGGCGGTCAACCGACTTACCTGGTCGGACGAAGTGTTCCGTATTTTCGGGGAAACACCCCAAACATACCCCGCCACCTACGAGGCCTTCCTCCAGGCAGTCCACCCCGAGGATCGGGCTGCGGTCAACAAGTCCTATTCGGATTCGTTGCAGCAAGGGAAGGATTCCTACGAAATCGAGCACCGGGTGATCCGGAAAGACACCGCCGAAATCCGCTTTGTATTCGAGAAGTGCCTTCACGTGCGAGATGAATCGGGCAGTGTCATCAAGTCGATCGGCATGGTTCAGGACATCACCGAGCGCAAACGGGCCGAAGTGGCCTTGAAAGCCAGCGAAGAAAACCTGGCCATCACCCTGCACTCCATTGGTGACGCGGTGATAGCCACGGATACCGATGGCTTGATCACGCGCATGAACTCCACCGCTGTGCGGCTCACAGGCTGGTCATTGGCTACTGCTCTGGGCCGACCGTTGACCGAGGTCTTCCGTATCGCGAACGCCTTGACCCGTGAACAATCCGAAGATCCGGTGCAAAAGGTGCTCGCCCATGGCGAGGTGGTGGATCTGGCCAACCACACGGTGTTGCTGGCCCGGGATGGTCAGGAATACCAGATCGCCGATAGCGCCGCACCCATCCGCGATGCAGCTGGGAAGATCCTCGGCGTGGTGCTGGTGTTCAGTGATGTCACCGAGAAATACCGGATAGAGGAAGCCCTTGTCCGGACAACTGACCTACTCAAAAGTGCCACCGAAATTGCCAAAATTGGCGCGTGGGAGCTGAACCTTGCCTCCATGGAATTAACCTGGTCGCTGGGCACCTACCGTCTCCACGAACTGGATCCGCTGACTCCGATTGATGTTACAAGCGGGATCCATTTTTATGCACCCGAGGCGCAACCCGTAATTACCGCCGCCGTGCAAGCAGCCATCAAAACCGGGACGCCCTATGACCTTGAACTGCCTCTGGTGACTGCCAAGGGCCGGGCTTTCTGGGCGCGGGCACAATGCAACCCAGTTACCGAAAACGGCAGGGTGACCAAGCTCGTCGGAGCCTTCCAGGATATTTCCGAGCGCAAGCAGGCCGAGGCGGCGTTGTTGGAGAGCGAAAATCGGTGGAAGTTCGCCATCGAGGGGGCTGGTGATGGCCTGTGGGACTGGAATGTCCAGACAGGTAAGGCCTACTTCTCGTTGCGCTACAAGGAAATGTATGGGTATGCCGATGCCGACATCGGCACTACGTCAGACGAATGGAGCAAGCGTATCCATCCCGAAGACGCGCCGGGGGTATTTGCAGCCTTGCAGCCCTATCTGGAGGGCAAGCCTGGCTTCGCAATGGTCGAGTTTCGGATGTTGTGCAAGGACGGAAGCTGGCGATGGACGTTGGGCCGCGGCATGGTGATAAGTCGCGATACCGAAGGCAAGCCTACGCGAATGATTGGAACAAATACCGACATCACCGAGCGGAAGCTGGCCGAAGAAGAGAAGGCCAAGCTCCAAGCCCAGCTGCAGCAGTCCCAAAAAATGGAAAGCTTGGGCACCCTGGCGGGGGGCGTGGCCCACGACATGAACAATGTGCTGGGGGCCATTCTCGGTCTGGCCTCGGCCCATATTGGCACTCAGCCCATCGACAGCCCTCTTCACCAGGCTCTTGACACCATCTGCAAGGCCACTGAACGGGGCGGCAAAATGGTCAAGAGCTTATTGAGCTTTGCTCGCCAAAGCCCCGCTGAGAATAGCAAGCTAGATATGAACGCGATTGTCAGAGAGCAGATCGCCCTTCTTGAACGGACGACCCTGGCGAAGGTTCGCTTACACCTGGATTTAGAAAGAGAACTGCGACCCATCTTGGGCGATGCCAGCGCCCTGACCCATGCCTTTATGAACCTCTGCGTCAACGCCGTGGACGCCATGCCTGAAAACGGCACCCTCACCCTGCACACCCGCAATGTCGACAACGACTGGATCGAGGTGATGGTGGAAGACAACGGCATGGGAATGTCCAAGGAGGTCCTGGAAAAGGCACTGGAACCCTTTTTCACTACGAAGGAAACGGGTAAGGGCACGGGGCTGGGTCTGTCCATGGTCTTCAGCACCATGAAGGCGCATCGAGGACAAATGGCGATTGAGAGTGAACTGGACAAGGGCACCCGGGTAATGCTGCGCTTCCCCGCCTGTGAAGTGGCAATTCCCCAGGCCCCAGCACCCGCGGTGGGTGATGCTCCTCTGTCTCCCCAAGGGGTCTTGAAGGTGCTGTTGGTGGACGACGATGACCTGATCCAGAGTTCTGTCCAGGCAATCTTGGAAGTCCTTGGGCATACGGCGGTGACCGCAGCACTGAGCGGCGAGGACGCTCTAGCACTGATCGAGGCCGGGTTTGAGCCCGATGTTGTCATCCTGGACATGAACATGCCCGGACTCGGCGGGATCGGAACGCTGCCCCGCCTGCGCACATTGCGTCCGGTGGTACCCGTTCTGTTGGCGACTGGCCGAGTCGACCAGGCGGCGTTGACGTTGGCCGCAGCTCATCCTGGCGTCACCTTGCTTTCCAAGCCCTTCGGACTGAAGGAACTCCGGAAACATCTGGAAACCATTGCGCTGGGGTGAGGCGCGTTTCATGGGTGCTGTGAAGTCGGGCCAGGGCTTGGCTATCTTTTTGGATGACGTGAGCCAAGTGGCAGTGTTCTGATTCGACGGATTTCGGTAAAAGGCTTTGACCCGCGATGCACAGCGATAAAGTTTAGAGTTATGTGCTCCCTATCGACCCTGCTCCTCCTGGCCCCTGCAGTCCTTTTGGCCCAAGCCCCCAAGGCTGAGCGCCCTCGGATTGCGGTGATGCCCTTTGAGGGTGGCCAGGGAGCGGAACAAGCGGAAGCGGGAACAGCCCTACAGGCCATGGTGATCACCGATCTCGCCAACGTTCCAGGCCTGCGCCTCTTGGAGCGCGCACGCCTCAAGGATGTGATGGCAGAACAGGAACTGGGCCTAAGTGGCGCGGTCGATCCAGCCACCATCGCCCGCGTGGGGAAGCTGCTGGGAGCCACGCATCTGCTGGTTGGGCGTTGCACGGTGGCGGGTGTGCGTATGCGGCTGGATACCCGGTTGCTGCGTGCCGATACCGCCGAGGTGATAGTGGCCGCCGCCATCGAAGGGGAGAAGGAAGCCTTCTTCGAATTGGAGAAGGACCTGGTGAATCGCCTCATCGCCGCCATGGGTGTGAAGCTGTTGCCCAAGGAGCGGGCCGAAGTGGCCAAGGTGCACACGGCCGATTACGAAGCCTTCCGCACCTTTGGTCGCGGGCTGCGGCTATACGACGCCAAGCAAGTGGAACCCGCCCTCGCGGCCCTGCGCCAAGCCACGGCTCGAGATAAGGATTTCCGGTTGGCGGCCCTGACGCTGGATGAATACCAGCGCATTCTGGTGCAGCTTCGCACCCAGGCCGATGATCTTTTGCAGGCCCAGGGCAACCTGGAGCGGGCGAAGAAAAGTGAAGCGGCAGCCAAGGAAGCGGGCTTGGTGGAGCGTTTGCAAAAACTGGCGGTCAGCCAAGATCGGAACGATCGGCTCACGGCGCTCCACAGTCTGGCCGTCATGTTTGGCAATGTGGGTAGTCGCAAAAACAAACTGGGTAATCTTCGAAAACTGGAAGATCGTTTCGCGTTTCAGCGTCAAGCCGACGCGGCTGCGGCGCGCTATGTGGCCGGTGCCTTGGAGGCTTTTCCGGCGGCTCCTTTGACCGTGGAGGAATCCAATTTCGGCCTAACGCTTCCCGA
>JAIFMW010000208.1 GCA_020048105.1 Deltaproteobacteria bacterium
TGCAAAGACAAACCGTAGAGTGGGATTCCAGCGCCCACCAATTTTTCGGCCACTTTGGGGGCCCAGGCGCGGTCGGCATCGAATAGGATCCGCTCACCGTCCAGTTTCCCGGCTAGGCCCAGTTCAGCCAAACAAGCCATGGCGCGCTCCGGTTCGCCGCAGATTACTTCCATCTGGGGCTTCGATTGAGCGCGCAAATCCGCCGGCCTGCCCTGAAAGCGCATGCGGCCCTTGGCCAGAATCACCACGTGGTCGGCGACCTGCTCCACCTCCGCCAGCAAATGACTGCTGAGGAATATCGTGACGCCCAATCGTGTGGGCAGATCCCGAATCAGCTCGCGCATCTCGCGAATGCCCGCCGGGTCCAACCCATTGGTGGGTTCATCCAGAATGAGCAGCTCGGGTTTGTGCAGCAGCGCCAACGCAAGGCCCAGTCGCTGTTTCATGCCCAGCGAATAACCTTGGGAGGGGCGATCCGCCGCGTCGCGCAGCCCCACCAACTCCAGCACCTCATCAATACTGCCGCGGGGACAGCCGCGAATGATACGTGTGATCTCCAGGTTTTCCCGGCCCGTGAGATGGGGATACAGGCTGGGGTTTTCCACCATGGCGCCAATGCGTGAAAGAGCCTGCAGATCGCCCGCCGGACGCCCCAGCACTTCACACGTTCCCGCCGTGGGCTTCAGCAAGCCCAGGAGCAAGCGGATGGTGGTGGTCTTGCCCGAACCATTGGGGCCCAGGAAGGCGCTAACGCCGCCTTGCGGCACTTCCAGATCCAGATCATTCACCGCTTGCACGGCACCGAAGTGACGCGTGAGCCCACGGCTCGTAATGGCCCAGCTGTTGGTGCTGTCCTTCATTTAATTCTCCGTGCGGGAAGCTCGCGTCCGCCTTGGTGCAGCATGAGACGGTCCACGCGGCCATCCGCCCCTTTCTCGAAACGAACCTTGGCCTCGACCACCTTCAGAAAGTATCCAAAGGGACCCTCGGGAAAGATCTCAGCCTTGGGCTGGCCGGTGGCCTGCGTGAAAAGCTGTTCGCCTTCCCGCCAAATTTTCAGAACAAAATTTGGCGCCAATTCGTATTCTCCGGCACAGGCATCGAAGGCGACCTTATCCAAGGGCACCACCTTGGGAGCTTCAGCCACGGGATCCCCTGCCGCGAGGGCCAATAATTTGCGCACCACGGCATCGTCCTGGCCTTTGGGATGATCCGAATTATTGAGAATCACCGCCATGGAATGGTTGTTCGGGTCGGCCAGCAGCAAGCACACGAAGCCATTGATGCCACCGCCATGGCCCACCAGGGTCCGGCCATTCAGGGTTTCACTGGCGATGCCATAACCGTAGGGCACCACTTGGCCACTGGGAAGGCGCGTGGGAGCGAGCATCCGCAGGAGGCTTGCGGGCTTCAGCACTTTGCCACCATGCAAGGCTTGCGTCCATGCCGCCAGATCATCCACCGTGGAAACCAGCGCCCCGGCCGCTCCGGGCTGAGTCATGCTCAGGTAAGGCGCGGGCAACGGTCCCGCGGTATAGCCCGACACAAGACCGGGAATGAGTTCGGTTTCCTTGCCGAGGCGCGTGTGGGTCATGCCCAGAGGCTCGAAGATGCGGGTCTTGAGAAAGGTATCCCAGCTTTGGCCCGAGGCCTTTTCAAGGATGAGGCCCAGCAGGTAAAAGCCCGTGTTGCTGTACCTATTTTTTGTTCCAGGCTCAAAATCCAATGGCTTCGCATTTACGAAAGTTTCCAGCAATCGCTCGGGCGTGAAGTCTTCTCGGAAATGCTGACCAAAGGCGGGATCACTCGTATAGTTGGGCAGGCCCGAGGTGTGGTTGAGCAGCATTTCCACCGTGATCTTAGCCCAGCTGGCCGGGGTCTTTTTCAAATACTGGGAGATCGGGGCCTGAAGATTCACCTTGCCCTCCTCAGCCAACAGGAGGATTCCCGCCGCCGTGAATTGCTTGGTCATGGACCCAATGCGAAAGGTCATCTCCGGGTTCACGGGCACCTTCAGTTCCACGGATGCAAGGCCATAGCCCTTGCGGAAGATCACCTTGCCATCCCGCACCACCAGCACTGCAGCACCGGGCGCATCCGCTGTGTAGCGCGCAGCCAAAAGGGTTTCAGCCTGAACCGCAAAGGGTGGCGCAGGCGTTTGGGACGGGGCCACAAGGCTAACCAGCGCGAAGCATGGGAGGAGGAATCGGAACATGGGTCTTCCTTTGGAGAAACAAAGTGCAGCGATGGCAAACAGAGAATCAAGCAGAGGGTATTCAAAGTCACAAGGGATCCGCATCCGACGGATCGTCGATTGTGGGCTGCAAACCTCGCAGCATTGCCAAATACTCTCGATGCTCCCGCCAGCCTCGGATCATGGCTAGAGCGGCCCAAACGATCACAGCGAGGGCCAGGGCGAGGACGCCAAGCACAGTCGGAACCGTAAAACCCTTGGGCTCTGGACCCGGCCGCCAGTGCAGAAACCCGAAGATCAGAATATTCCACATCCAAAGGCAACACTGGACAACGAGTACCGTATACACCCTACCCTCCTCCACACCCCGAATGGCGAAGGGAGCCACTCCGAGGTAAAGCAAAGGAAGCCCAAAGATCCATGCACTCGGAAGCATCAATCTGGCGCGAAGCAGGGTCTCGGGATCATGGGGAAGACCAAGGACTCCGGTCGCGAAGCCCGCTAGCGCGGCGGTGAGAAAGGCGACCAGGAAAAGAGATATTCCAAAAATCCAGCGCCAACGCCCGCGCTCCGCAGCGGGATTCGGTGTGGGCTTCACCTCGCCAGCCCCTCGATAAAGCCAACGCCCAAGCAAAACCTTGGCAATCAGCCACAGAACAGGAGCAAACAACATCAGTCCCACATACCGCACACCCGAGACCCAAACCATTGGAGTATCCACATCCCGTAAGAGAGGGACGACGATCAACAGCACCGCCATCACCCCCCCCAACGCCGTGGCCAAGCCGCTTTTGCGCGCTTGGAAGGCCGCGTAGTCCTTGGTCAGTGATTCGAGTTTGGCGAGCTCCACCGCGTTCATACTTCCTCCACCGGAAGGCTGCGAAGTAAGACCAAATATTCCCGATGTTCCCGCCAACCTCGCTTCACCGCGAGGATGGCCCAGAACAGCATAGTGAGTTCCAGCCCCGCGAAGATGAGAGCGTAGAGCCCTTCGAAATTGCGAGAATAGTTCACGCCGCTGGCGGCGAACCCAATCCCGATCCAGATCAGTGCTTGCGCCACCAGCACCGCATAGGCGCGAGCTTCCTCGACACCACGGATCGCCCAGGGCGCAGCAGCCGCGTAGAAGCAGGGCAGGATCCCGACCCAGACCCAGGAACCTCTCGTCCCCCGGGCCAGAGAGGTCATTGTTGCAACCGATTCGGGATGCCGGGAGATGCCAAGCATCGCTTGCTCGTAGCCGATCAAGGCATTCGTCTGGAAGGCGATCAGGGCGAGCCCGATTCCAAAAATCCAGTGCATCCGCTTTTGTTCGTAGGCCAGATCTGGAATGGCCTTGGCCTCACCCAAGCCTCGGTAAAGCAAACTCCCGCAAGCCAGCCTCAGCGCCAGCCAGAGTAGGGGCGCAAGATAAATGAGCAGCGCCAGCCCTTTGACCAGCCCTATCCCGAAATGCCGGGCCAGGTCATGGTGCAAAAACATCAAAGGCATCGCTAGCAGCACCAGCACTCCTGCCAGGGCCGTTGCCAGACCGCTTTTGCGCGCTTGGAACACAGCGTAGTCTTTCGTGATCGCTTCGAGTTTGGAAAGATCCATCGCGTTCATCGCTTTCCTTCCTCGGGCAAAAGTGCCCGCAGTTGCTTGTGGTAGGCCTTCAGCGCCACACGACCTTCATCGGTGATCCGAAAACTCGTCACGGGAATGCGCCCCCGAAAGGCCTTCACCGTTTCCAGATAGCCAGCCACTTCCAATTTCTGCGTGTGGCTCGATAAATTGCCCTTGCTGAGCCCCGTCACGCGCTGAAGGAAAAGAAACTCCACTTCCTCCGCCGCGGAAAGCACCGTGAGAATGGCCAACCGTGCGGGTTCGTGAACGGTGCGGTCAAGAGTCAGGATGGGCTGAAGATCAGGATCCGCTTCAGACATCGGTGGCCTCCGGCCCTTCCAGCGCCTCGAGTTCCCGGCGCAGCTTGAGAAAGACGCGATGCTGGAACAAACCACGGACCGCAAGGACCAGACTGAACAAAGCCATCAACCAGGAAATGGGGATCCAGAGCCACAGCGTGCCCATCGAAGCCAAGGCAGCCCCGAGCCAGAGAAAGAGCAGCAAGCCCAATTCATCGCCCCGAGGCTTCCGCAGCCGAACGGTGCCCACGAAAGCCGCACCCAAACAGCATTCGCCAAGCATACGAAGCGCAAAATGGTTATGTCCTTCAAACACTCCGAAGGCCATCCCTAGGAGCAGAGTCAGGACCACCGCGGCGAACCCGCTCCAGAAAATAAAAGCTCTCGGTGCAGGAGACTTGGGGGCAGGCTCCAGGGCCTTCACCCGCCCAAACCCCATGTAGAGCCGACACCGCAACCAAGCACTGACCGCGAGGAAGAGAAAGGGCGTCACCCAGGCGGCCAACGTTAGCCAAAACGGAAAGACGATATCTCCGCGATTATCGGGGTTTGTGAGAAATGCCCGCCAAGCCGAGGGGGTTAACGACACGTAGTCAACGCTCCACCAAGTGCCCAAAGCCGAGATCCCCACCAGGAGCGCCCCCCCGAACACCGCGACCAACCCGCCGCGTTCTCCTCCATAGGCTGCGTAGTGCTTGGTGAGTTCCGCCATTGATTCAAGGGTCTTCTCCGATTTCATGATTCCTTCCCTTCAGGCTTTTCAGCCACGTCATCCATCTCCGCCGCCTCCAGTTCCCGGACTGCCCTCCGAAACCGAGCGTGATTCCATAGCCCCCAACCCGCCAAGCCAAAGGCCATCGGCAGATAGAGGAGGCTCAGGCCAATGAGCGCGAGACCCGAAGTGCCTGAAACCTGCATCAGTGCGAACATGACCAGCAGGGTTCCCACAGGAAAATCAAGAAAACACCGCAACCGCGCCGTGACAGCCACCCAGGCCACTAACAACCCAAGCGAAGCCAAAAACCAAGCCACCTCAACAGGCGGCCATCCCAGTCGTTTCAGCATCAAGCCCTTTAAGCCAGCCAGCGCAAGGCCTGTAAACAGAGTTAAAAAGGGACTGATCTTCTGTGCAACCCGCAGATTCATGTTCTCGGGAGCAACGCCCGATACCCGACCATTCACTTCATAGATGCGCCCCTGCAGCCATTGTTCAATCGCCCACCAGACCAGCGGGATCAAGAGGAACTGGACGCGGATAATCCAGGGCAAAGCCAAAAAGTCCGGGTGGATGGCCCATTGCAAGAAGCCTTTCTGAGACCAAACATCGTTTACCCCCAGGAATTCCATCACCAGAAACCCAAAGGGTAGACCGGCCATCCATATGAACCCAATGGCCCCAACCACAGCCCCTAGCCCAGCGCGGCTCTGGCTAAAACGCCCATATTCCTGGGTGAGCCGTTCCATTTTGGCCAGTTTATCTGGAGCCTTCATGCTTCCTCCCGCTTATCAAGCCGCTTCGCCAGTTCCTTGAACTCCAGGTGTTGACACATACCCTCCAGGCCGCCCATGAAGGCTGCAGGAACGACTATCACGCCCGCACCGCACAGCAAGGCAGGGCCCACCCCAACTGCCCGCCCAGCAACATTCCAGCCTGGGCTCCCAGCAGGAAATCCCCAAGAACGAGCCCCAGGCCCGAGCGTTCCCAGGTGTAAGCACCATATTCGCCGGTCAATTCCGCGATGCCTTCAGATTCGGAGTTCGGAATCATGGTTGCCTTTCCTTCTGGGTGTGGCTCGATAGATTGCTTTTGCTGAGCCCCGTCACCCACTGGAGGAAGAGGAACTCCACTTCCTCCGCCGCCAAAAGCACCGTGAGAATGGCCAATCGAGCGGGTTCGTGAACGGTGCGATCGAGAGCGAGGATGGGTTGGAGATTGGGTTCCGCGTCAGACATCGGCAGCCTCCGGTGCCGTGGCTTCCAGGATGGCCACCGCCTGCCTGTAGCGCACATGGGCCCAAATTCCGTAGGCAACGATCGCCAGGGTCCCCATCAGATACATCGGGAAACAGAAGACCATGATCGAAAGCTCTCTCCCCACCAGCAGAAAGCCTGCGATATACACCAGCATCGTCCCCTCGCTGGCCTCGGCCTGCCGCAGGCGTGGCATCAGCCAGGCCCAGAGGAGGCCTAGCAGTGGAGCCAGGAAGGCACGCCACAAAATTTCTCGCGGATTGCCCATGGCACGCCCGAACAACGGTATAAGGATGCCAAAGGCCACAGCCATGCCTGTGAGGAGTCGAAAAGGAGACCACCGGGTGAGCGGGCCCGCCAAGGGCTCCAACCCCTTGAGCCATTCCGGAGGCTGGGCCCCCACGGTGCCAAAGCGCTCGGGATAGACCAAGCTCCCAAAGGCCCGCATCACCACTGCCCAAAGAAAGGGCAGACAGAAAGCAGTGGCCAGAATCCACACGGGAAGCGCTTCCCGAGTGCGAAGCAGAAAGAGCAAGTAGTTCCCTTCGGGCCGGCCCAAAGCGAGGTAGTGGTCCCAGGTCCAAGTGAAGGTCAGGACCGTTAGCCCCCCCAGACAGAGCCCCGTCCACAAGCTGCACAATCCCGTGCTGCGATTTAGCATTCGGCCGTAATCCTTGGTGATCCTGGCCATGCGATTCAAATCGATGTTGGTTGCGATGGTCATGTGCTCTCCCATTACAGAACTAGTTTGCATCGCAAACTAGTTCTGTAAACCCCAAAGTTCAACCATGATTCAATTACCGGAAGTCCAAGCCTTCCCCGGAGTCCCTATGCGCCGCCTTGATTTCCGTTCCGACACCGTTACCCAGCCCACGCCTGAAATGCGGGCCGCCATGGCCGCCGCCGAGGTGGCCGACGATGTGCTGGAGCGTGACCCCACCATGGACCGCCTGGAGCACCGCGTGGCGGAAATGCTCGGCATGGAAGCGGCGCTTTGGGTGCCCACGGGTTGCATGGCCAATGGCATCGCCATGATGGTGCATCTGGAACGAGGCGATCGGTTTTTGGCCCCGGCAGCGGCGCATGTTCTTGGATCTGAATTAGGCACCGCCGCCTGGCTGGCGGGTGGTATGCCGGAGGCCCTGCCTTGGGAGGCTGGGCCCGGCAAGATTGCGCCACTGCAGGTGGCCAAGGCCATTGGCAATCCTGGCCCCTACTACGTGTTGAAAACAAAGCTGCTCTGTCTGGAGAACACCCATAACTTTGCGGGAGGTACCTGCCTAAACGCCCGTGAGCACCGTGCTCTCGTGGAAACCGCCCAGGCTCGGAACCTCAAGGTTCACCTGGA
>JAIFMW010000002.1 GCA_020048105.1 Deltaproteobacteria bacterium
GACTCGAACTGCTACGGCTTGTGGCCACCACCCCCTCAAGATGGCGTGTCTACCAATTTCACCACGCGGGCCAGGTCGAAAAGAAAGAATGGCACAGCGGTGAGCCGCCGTCAACACTCACTTTGCGGGAGAAGTCGGAACGGGAGTTGGAGCAGGCGTTTGAGCCGGGGCAACAGGAACAATGGCCTTGACCACACCCTTTTTGTCCAGCACCGAACGATTGTCCTTCACGATCTTAAGTTCAATGGCGAGGGAAGTAAGCATGAAGCCGGCGGCTAGCCAATAGGTTAGTTTGGCGAGGAATGGCGCAGCGCCCCGAGCGCCGAAGGCTGAATTGGCCCCACCACCACCAAAGGACGCACCTAAACCACCGCCTTTTGCACCAGGCTGAAGCAGAATGCCACCAATCAAAAGAAGGGCGACGATGACATGAAGGGTGACGAGAAATGCGCTCATACGAACTCCGAACCCTGAATTATAGCAGGCCTGGTGCGGATTCCCAGTGATCTTAGCTATGTTCAGGTGTCTGTTCGCGGTCGAGCCAGAGTAGAACGGTTTCTTCGGTGAGGCCGAGGGAGAGCAAATGTTCCATGGCCATTTTAACGCTTTGTCCTTCATCGCGGCAGATCAAGAGGCGCCGCTTCCAGGCTTCAATGGCGCGTTCCTTGAGCCCGGGCTCGTTAGCGTGCATTCGCTTTTCGAGCACGAATCCCAGGTTATTGGCGGCCTTTCGATGCAGCGGGGAAAGAGTGAGTGCCTTTTCATAGGCATCCGTCGCTTCCTGCAAGCGGTCATTAACCTCCATGGCAACGCCCTGAGCATTCCAGACATCGGGATCATCCGGGGCGAGCACCATGGCTTCACTGACCATGCGCAATTGCTCCGGGTGACGGTTCATCATTCGGTAGCATTCGGAGATTCCCAAGTAGGCGCTGTATTCGCTGGGGTCCGATTCAAGGGCGGCCAGGAAACTGTATTCACTCTCCTGGTACTGTCCGAGTTTGAGCAAAACGTAACCGATCTGAACCTGCACTTCGGCGGCCTCGGGGTTCCGTGCCAGGGCTTCGCGGTAGCATCGGATGGCTTCATCCCAGCGTTGATCTTCCCGCGCTAAGTCACCGAGATCTGTCCATGGATTGGGGTTTTCTGGATCGGTTTCGGAAGCCAGGGAAAAGTAGGAGGTCGCGCCTTCCAGATCGCCAAGGTCCCGTCGGATCTCGCCAAGCAGGGCATAAGCCTCCGCCAGGGCGGATAGCCGAGGAGCGAGGAGCATAAGCTTGTGCATTTCGGCCTGAGCCATTTCGAGATGGCCCTGGTCCGAGAAAACCTCGGCCATGATGAAATAGCTGGCGGGTTCTCGAGCGTAGATGCTGCGTGCGCAGTGAATGCACCGTAGGCCATCCTCCGTTTCGCCTCGCTTCAGAAGGTGTTCTCCCAGGCTATGCCATCCCCAGAAATAGTTGGGATCCACTTCCACAGCAGCCACGAATTGAGCTTCCGCTGTTTTTGAATCGCCTAACTGTTCGCAGGCGATACCCAAAAGGCGCAGGCTACGTGGGTCTTTGGGTTGAATGCTAAGACTCTTGAGCAACCAGTTTTTGGCCTCGGCGGTATTTTCGCGCTGCAGGCAAAGCAGGCCCATCAGCTCGAGGGTGCGGCCATCCTGCCCACTCCGTTCCAAGGCTTGGCGAAGTGCCGTTTCAGCATCATCGTGTCGTTGCTGAAGAAGGCGTAAGAAACCAAGATTCCGGCGCGGAATGGCGTCGGTGGGGTTCTCATCACGCAGAGCTTCCAGATCGCGGTGGATGGTCTCCAAATCTTCAGGAGCGCCACCGTCACCCTCGGCAATGATGCGTTCGAACCAGGCTTCACCGTTGGATCGATTTTCCGCAAGAATTTGA
Organism: Deltaproteobacteria bacterium; assembly: GCA_020048105.1. GTDB lineage: Bacteria > Acidobacteriota > Holophagae > Holophagales > Holophagaceae > JAYREN01. Next base: position 1,902 of record JAIFMW010000002.1, read on the forward strand.
TCGAGGATGACACTGGCTTCCTGGTGACGGCATCGCGCGTTTAGCGCACTGGCCAGCCTTAGCCGAGCTTCCGGTGACTGCTCGGAGCTCTGCTTATGGTTATACAAATCAGGGTCGAGTAAGCGAAGCCAAGGACGCGACATGGGACACCTCAAGGAGCGTCCCAAAGCTTAACAGGGTGCCGCCTCCAAGGCTTCCGCAACGCCATTGCAAAGCTGGTTTGCCATGGCATTCCGGGTCTCGACGGTGGCGGAGCCCAGGTGGGGAAGCAATACCGCATTGGGCGCTTTAAGCCAATCTGCGGCGAACTTTGGCTCACCTTCATAGACATCTAAGCCAACCCCGGCCAAGGCACGGGAATGAAGCTTTTCGATGACAACGGACTCGTCCAGGATGCCTCCCCGGGCGGTGTTGATGATGATGGCGCCGGCAGGAAGCATATCCAAGTGGGGTCGGTCCAAGAGCCCGCGGGTGTCTTCGGTAAGAGGGCAGTGCAAAGACACCACGGAACTGCTGGCCAGGAGTTCGGGAAGGGGAAGACGGCGGGCAACGCCAGCGCCGAAATCCACAGCATGATTCATTCCATCCCGATCCCAAAAAACTGGTTTCATTCCCAGGGCCCAGACGCGTCTGGCAAAGGCCCGGCCGATGGGTCCCGAGCCCAGAATTCCGCAGGTCTTACCAGATAAGCCCGTGCCCAAAACCTGGTCAGGGGCCCAGCCTTTCCACGTTCCAGATCGCACCAGAGCCTCACCCTCCGCGATCCGCCGGGAAACGGCGAGTAGCAAGGCTAACGCCAGATCTGCCGTAGCATCCGTGAGCACTCCAGCGGTATTGACGATCTGGATTCCTCTGGCCTTGCAGGCCTCTAGCGGGAGGTGATTGGTGCCCACCGAGTAGGTCCCGATCACCTTCAGGCGAGGGGCCCGCTCTAGATCCTGAATGGAGATGGGTTCGGACAAGAGCACGATTAGAGCCTCCGCGGTCGACAAACCCATGGTCCAAGCCACCGAGCGGTAGGGCGCAATGATCATAGTGGGAAAGCGTTCGCCCAAGGTCACTAGGTGATTGCCGACCAGGGGAGACGCCGAAAGGATCCGAAGTGTCATCGTTGGAGTGCTTTCAAGGCAAGGCGAATGGCTTCCGCGAGTGGAGGTTTTTCTGCTTTTAGTTCGCTGACAACCGGTAATACCGCGTCCTCTCGAAACCCAAGATTGGTCAGCGCCGATCTCAAATCGGATTCCCAGCGATCCTGAGGCGCCGAGTTAACCCCAAGTCCTTCAAGGCCGCCGGCCCCGCCCAGTTTTTCAGACAGTTCGAAACAGATCTTTTCGGCGGTTTTTTTCCCGATTCCGGGGATTCGCGTAAGGGTTTTGATATCCCGGGAACGAATGGCACGAAGAAGTTCCTCAAGTGGCAGTGCGCCCAGTGCCGCCAGGGCCAATTTGGGACCGATCCCATCGACCTTGACGATCAGTCGGTAGAGTTCTCGCTCATGAGTCGTGGCAAAGCCCAGCAGGCTGAGATCGTTTTCTCGCAGCAGGGTTTCCACATGAAGGATCACCTCTTCTCCCGGCTCCGCCAGTAGCCCGTAGGTGCTTAACGAAATCCCACAGACATAGCCAACCCCCCCGCATTCCACCAGGGCCTGCCCAGGTAATTTTTGAATGAGAAGACCTCGTAGGCGACCAATCATGAAATCAGGATAACGGAGGAAAGCAGGAGTGGCCAAAGCCGGACCAGAGGCCTCGGCGGGTTCGTATTTTCCGAAAATGACTGCAGGGAAAGGCAGATTTCTTTAAATTTCGAGCACTCTAAAATATCAAACAACAGATATCAGTAATTGGAAATCGTCATTTCGATTGATATATAAGCGTTTTTTTGTAATCATAGACAAAATTCAATCCTTTCGGATTTGGTTGGACCTATTTGTTCGTGAACCCGTTTTGGGTTCCCGGGAGATGTTTTGCGACAGTTGATAGCTAATGCTCTGCTCGTTCTTAGCTTCCTCTACGGAGGGCTCCTCGAGGCGGGTCGCCTAGAAAAAAAATTGGAGGTCCGCGCGACCTCCAATCTCGCGATGCGATCGGGGGCCTTGGCTACCTGGGAGCTTCGTTTGGCAGGACTCCGGCTCGTTGTTCCGGCCAAGCGCATCGATCTGCCCAGCGGGGCTCCTTTTTTTATTAAGCCAACTCTCCGTTTCGGCGAACGCGATGCTACCGCCGATGAATTGGTTCGCATTCTGCCAGCAGGGGCCAGCTTGGAAGGAACGCTTTCTGGACCAGGACTCCCGGCGACGCTCGTGACGGGAAGCCTGGCCTCAGGCCTATTGCTACCTGGCCTTCCTCAGGAAGGGGACTACACCCTTTCATCCATCCGTCTAAAAAAGGATGGCACCACGCTCTTTGATTCCCATCCCTCCAGCGTGGCCATTCGCTGCCTTGGTGAGGTCATGGTTTCCAGCGTCACCTCCACTCCCATGACCATGGAGGAGATCCGCCAGGCCGGAATCCAATTGCAACCGGGCAACTATGAAGGTCGGCGCTTCACCATGGCACTCGCCATCGGCAGTCAATCGGTGAATCTATCCGTGCCCGTGGCCATTCCCAAATACAACGGTTTCATTGAGCCACGGGGCGGCGGCGAATTCGGATCCTTGGAGATATCAGGCGCCGACCCGAGTGTGAATTTTGATATCTCCGTGGTGGCTGTGGACATGAAGCCAATGACGGGTATGGACCCTTTTGGTCTCTCGCGGCCCGCGATTTCTCATACCCTGCAACACAGCTTTAAGGCGTTGCTGGTGATTCCTGGAAGCATTGGCTACCTGCATCAGTTTTACAAGACGAACTTGGTGGTATTAAACACGCTTCCCGCCGATTCGCCTTTTCAAATTTCCCATTTGACAGCCACCCTGAAACTTCCGATCGGTGCTGATGCACATGCCGAAAGCGCGCCGCTGCGCACGGTGCGGCGGGATGGGGAAAGTGACGAGCTCACAAAACCCATTCTGGGTCCTGATGCCCAGGGCCACCCCGGTCAAGGTCTGCCTGTAATCAAGGGTGGTGAGAGCGGCATTGCCACCTACTTCATCGAAGCCTTGAAGGAAGGTTCCCACGCCATCGATTTTGATATTCGCGGCCAGTTCGAGGGTGGTGGATTGGAAGCTGCGGTGCCGCTGGTGGGCAAGGCGCAGGGCAAGCTCCTGGTGCGAAATCCTTACTTCAATCTGGTGCTGGTGCACCCCGATGTGGTGCGCAAGGGCGAGGTGTATACCCTCGAAGCGCGGCTCACGAACACCTCTCAGACCCTTGCCAATGATGTGTCCCTTTCGCTGGACAAGACCCGGATGGGTAGCGTGAAGCTGGTGGGGGATGGCAGTCAAAAGGTGGACAAGCTAGATCCCGGCGAGACCGCCAGCTTCAAGTTCCAGCTCCGCGCCATGCGCAATGGCGAAGTTCGCAGCTCCTATCTCTACATCGAAGATGGCACCATCGGCTTCCAGCTTTCCACCGGGCTGGGTGAGCGCAATATTCGGCTGAACCCCGATACGCTGATACTGCCCAAGACCCTCAATGAACTGCCCGAGGAACTCCGTGAGGCCATGCTACGGGTGTTGGGCCAGGCCTACAGCATTGCCACCACCAAGGGCGCCATGGCACCCGGTGTGCTGCCGATTTCGAGGGCCTTGGTGACGAGCCAAATGGCCACGCTGCTTTCCGAGCAGGGCCTGTTCCTCAAAATGGGCATCAACAAGTCGAGAGTTTGGTGGAGCCTTTGGCGGCTCTTCATGCGCAATGCAGACGCTGGTTTGGATCAATTGGTGCGCACCACCGAAGCCGGTGTCCAACTCCGGACCGCCTTCCTCAGTGCCTGGTCCCAGTGGGCCGCTCCCGGCAAGGAACTCACTGACAGCGTGATGGAATTCGGCCAATGGGCCGAGAAGGATCCTGGCCTCAGCCTCGTGGCCGTCGAGGGTGCCCAGGAACGGCTCCTGCTCCGCGCCATGGATGCCCAAGGGCAAGTGCTCGAAAGCAATTTGATTTCTGCCCAACTTCCAGCTCTACCTAGCGTTGGAATGGCTTGGGGCCAAGCCAACGGCCGGCATCTCGCCCAATTCCCTGTGGTTGCCCCCGGGCTGCGGCTGCAGTTGGTGAATCAGTCCCAGGTCAACCAGTTGGTGAAGGTGACCACCCTGGCACCCGTGATCCAGAACGCGCCGACCGTCAATCAGTGGTCGGGCCTACAGATCGCTCCCGGCGGATCCGTGACGCTCGATCTTGGTGCCCAGCGCGGTGCCGCGGCTTCTGGTGTCTACAGCGAAAGCACCACAGATCTGGTTCCCGAACCTTTTAAGGTTCTTGCCGTGCATCGCTACGATATCGAGGTGGATGCGAGTGCAGCACCCTATGGTACCCAGGTGGTGGTGCTTTTCAATCGCCCCAATGTTCCGGTGGCCATTCCTGCTGGTCAGGCGGGCTTCGACGCCGCCCAAGCCTTGGTGCAGGTGGAGGCCAACCAGTTCCTTCAAAAAACCATGGCCTTTGAAGTGGATGCCAATGGAAGTCCGGTTTTGGACGCGGATTTCAAACCAGTTCTGCCCCCAATACCGCCAGCCCTTTTACAGGCCTATCCTCGAGTCATCAGCCTGTATTTGGAGAAACCTGTGGGCCCCTACGTTGCCCGCAAACTGACCCTCGCTCCGTCCTGGTCCGATCTTGCTGGAAACACCCTTTCGGGATCCTTGCAATGGCCCATCGTCTCCGGCTATATCCCTGGCGGTGCTCTCGTGAAGGGTAAGGTGCGCACCTGCAAGGGGGTAGGCCTGCCCGCCAAACTCACCTATTACTACTTTCAGGCCGTTTCAGATCCATCTGAGATCGATCTCGCGAGCGGCATAAGCTTTGCGGATCAAGAGGTGGAGGCCTTCTACGCCCAGGTTACTAATAATGTGGCCACTGAGCCCGATGGCTCCTTCCAGCTTGACTATGTGCCCGAGCCGGTCAGCTATGCCATCGGGCCCTTTCTACTTCAGGGCACGCCAACCGTTGGTCCCGCTAATCAGGGCAGTGCCTGGGCCGAGACCCAGGTGCTGGGTAATGGTCAAGTCATCGAGATGGATCTGGTGTTGGAGGGCAAAGGCACCCTAGAGGGCTACGTCGTCGATAGCCAAGGACGGGGGGTGGCGGATGTTCAGGTGCGCGCTATTCAAGAACAGCGCAGCATTTCCGCCGTGATGGGAACGGGTGGCGGTTCCTACATGGTGGATGGTGTAACCGATTCGAACGGCTTCTATCGTTTGGCGGATCTCAAGACCGGTGTCTTCTCGATCAGGGCCCTCAAAGGCCTCTACGGCGTGGCGGGTAGCGGTGAGATTCCAAGCGACGGCGCCATTGTCGCCAAGAATTTGGTGCTCAAGGGCAAGACCGGCACCGTTCGGGCCCAGCTTCTGGGCCTGGATGGCAAGCCAGAATTGAACCGAGCCCTTGC
>JAIFMW010000229.1 GCA_020048105.1 Deltaproteobacteria bacterium
GTTCCCCCATGCCGAAAATCGCCGAGATTGAATACACTCCCAATCCCAATGCCGTAAAATTCGTGCTGCGCCAGCCTGTGGCCGTGGGCTTTCCCAAGAGCTTCCCCAGTCGCGAAATCGCCGAAGCCGATCCGCTGGCCCTGGCTCTCTTCGATGTGGGGCACGTCACCTCGGTCTTCATGCAAGACAAGTTCCTGACCATCACCAAGGACGACAGCATCGGTTGGTCCGAATTGCTGCCCAAACTAGCGCCCCCAATTCGTGCCGCGCCTGCCGCTGGCAGCGGTGATCCCCTGGGCGGCACCGATCGCGATCGCCCTGCCCTTCCCCAGTTTCAGATCGATCCCAATGATGAATTTTTGGAAAAGGTCCGCAAGGTCCTCACCATCCAGATCATGCCCGCCCTTGCCGCCGATGGCGGCGGCCTGGAGATCGTAGGCCGCCACGAGAAGCAGGTGATGATTCGCTACCAGGGTGCCTGCACCACCTGCCCGTCCGGACTCACCGGCACGCTCATGGCCATCGAAGGAATCCTGAAGGCAGAAGTGGACCCCGAGATCGTGGTCATAACGGTCTAGTTTGCTTGTTGATCCGCCTCAGCAAGCACTTCGTGCGAGCCCTTCCACTTCCACAGCACAACAATCCCGATCAGCACCGCGACCACACCAAAGACGCTGGCCTCGATACCAAAGGTGCCGCCGCTCATCCATTCAGGTTTCCCGTTGAAGATCGGTCGAATCCAACCGGGATGACTCGTAGTTCCGCTTACGCCAAAGCCCAAGACATTGCCTTGGGTCCAGTTCCATCCCAAGTGAATGCCGATGGGCAGCGCCAGGCTTCGGGTGCGGAGGTAGGCCAATCCCAGAAAAACGGCAGCCAACGCGATATCCAGGGTGGCCCAGTATTTGACGGCACCCTGCATCCCTGGGTTTCCCCAATGGCCCATCGCAAATAACAACGCAAGAAGGATCTGGGTGGGCCACTCGCCAATGCCATCAATGAGTCGCTGAAATAGGAAACCCCGGAATAGGTTTTCTTCCCAAAGTGCCACCATGATGAACACCAGGAAACCCAGACTCATGGCCCGCAGGCTGCGCAACGGGTTAAGCTCCCAGGTGACGCCCCCAAAGGCCCAGAGCAAACCCGCGGCAAGTAGCATCACCCCGGCCCCAAAAAGGGTACCCTTCGCGACGTCCATGCCCCAACGACGGTTCAACTGCCAGCCGGCACTCGCCATGGATTCTTTGCGAAGCCGCGTGCAGACCAGCGTAGCGAGCATCGATAGCGAGAACATTACGCCGATCACCCAATCGCCGTCGCGAATACCGAACCGTTTGAATGCCGGAATCAGGGTTCGAAAACTGCCCAAACCGGCCATGAGAATCAGCAAAAAAATGAGTGCCCACCACCCGTTGCGTAGGCGCTTTTCACTGTTAAAAAACAGATTCCCCATTCCCGACTCCAAGGCTGAACTTGAGATACGCCCTAGGCCTGAGATCGTTTACCAAAGGAACAGAGTGTCAGACGATGATTTCCGCTGGGGCCTTTCCCTTACGCAGCCGCTCGGCCTCAAGGATCTCGAGTTCCCGTGCCCCCGAAATGACGATTTCGGAATCGGGCACAAAATCCAAACTCGCATCCAAACGTTCGTAGGGCACGCTGTTCAGAATCAGCTTCATGGTGTTCAAACGCGCCAAATGCTTGTCGTCGGAGCGGATCACAAACCACGGTGAAACAGGCGTGTTAGTGCGCTTGAGCATGTCGTATTTCACGTTAGTGAAATCATCCCAACGATCCTGGGCCTGCAAATCTACCTGACTTAATTTCCAGCGCCGCAGAGGGTCACTCTGGCGACGCTCAAACCGGGCTGCCTGCACTTCCTGGGTAACGCTGAAATAGAGCTTCACCAGGATGGTGCCTTGGCGCACGAGATCCTTCTCGAAGCCCACCACACCGCGCATGAAGTCCTTGTATTCCTTTTCCGTGCAGAACCCAAAGACACGCTCCACCATGGCCCGGGTGTACCAACTCCGATCGAACATCACGATTTCGCCACCCGAAGGAAACTGGGCCACGTACTTCTGGTAATACCACTGCGATTCTTCCTCCACCGTGGGCTTGCCCAGAGCCACCACCCGGTAATGACGCTCGTTCATATGGCGAGATACCAAACGAATGGTTCCACCCTTTCCGGCGGCATCCCGACCTTCAAACACAATCACCATCCGCCGATTATTGGCAATGAGGTAGTTCTGCATCTGAATCAGTTCGGCCTGAAAGGGGTGCAGTTCCTGCTCCCGGCGATAACTCTTCACCGCCTTCAGAATCATGTCCTTATGCTTTGGATCCTTGGCCTTGAGGGTCTTCCATTCCGATACCAAGGTTTCGAGGGCTACTTTTTTTCCTTCCACCATCACGAATTCGGGGTTTTCGACCACCTCTTCGATGACCAAGCTCTCCAAACCGTCTGGCTCCTGGTTCTCTTCGGAATCCGCGAAACAGTACTCGGAGGGCGACATCGCCTCCACTTCAAATTCGGGCTCGCGATCGGGTTCAGAAAAGAGAAGATCGGGTGTCTGTTCCTGCATGAAATTCCCAGGTAGTGGGCTGTCAGCCCCGCTCCATCCTACGCCCACACGCTTGCGCTCTATGTGACATCCCTGAAAACAGTTCGCACCGAGACCCGAAAGCTAGGGCTTGCCACCAGTGCCAAGGGTCCAAATTGCCTGTTTCATGATCTGACCTCGCTGAATCACATACATCGTCTTACAATGTTTGAAACCATCCTTGGAGGTACTGTGCTCCTGTCCCGCATCGCGCTCTGTCTTTCCCTGCCCCTGCTTGCTCAGGCTCCTCCTCCCGCCGCCACGCCCAAACCGCAGCGCACCTTCACCATCGAGACTGAACTCAAGCGTTCGGACGTGAAGTCCCAGGGCAAGACAGGTACCTGCTGGTGCTTCGCCACCACGAGCTACATGGAATCGGAACTGCAGCGCCTAGGCAAGGGCGATATCGGGCTCTCCGAGCCCTTCGTCGTGCGCAGTACCTATCCCGCCAAGGCCTGGCATTACTACCGCAACCAGGCCTCGGTGGTGTGGAGTCCCGGTGGCCAGGCTCACGATTGGATCGACACCGTTAAGGCCTACGGCATCGTGCCCCGCGAGGCTTACACAGGCATGCTGCCTGGCGAAAAGGAACACAACCACGGCGAACTCCATAGCGGCATGAAGGCCTTCATGGATGTCGTCGCCAAGGGCAAGCAGCCTTCGAATCACTTTTCCGCAGTGCTCAGCAGCATGATGGATATCTACCTGGGCCAAACACCGGCCACCTTTACCTTTCAGGGCAAGAGCTACACGCCCCAATCCTTCCGCGACTCCCTGGGGCTGAACCTGGATGACTACGTTGAAATCAGCAGCTTCACGCATCACCCCATGTATCAGCCCTTCCGCTTGGAAGTTCAGGACAACTGGTCCCAGAACTCCCGGTATTACAACGTTCCCTTGAATGAACTCGAAGAAGTGATGACCCACGCCCTGCGCACTGGCTACACCTTTGCTTGGGACGGCGATATGTCCGAGAAGTCCTTCGACCAGAAGAACCTCGGCTACGCCTATCTGCCCAAGGAAGTCGATCCAAAGGCTGAGCCGGTCAAGGTCGAACCAGCCAAAACCGAAATCAAGACCGAGACCAAACCCGAACCCCTCAAGCCCGAGCCCGAACTGGAAGTGACCCAGGAACTTCGCCAGAAGTCCTTCGACGATTTCCGCACCACAGACGATCACCTAATGCATATCGTCGGCTTGGCCAAGGATCAGGAAGGCACACCCTTCTTCATCACCAAGAACAGCTGGGGCGAAAAGAACGGCCCCAACAAGGGCTACGTTTACATGTCCCGCCAGTTCGTGCGCATGAAGACCCTCGCCATCCTGGTACACAAAAATGCCATCCCCGCCGCCATCAAGGCCAAGCTGGGCATCAAGTAGGGATTTGAATGAAAAACAGGCGACTTCGCAGCCTGATCAACCTGCTCATCCCGATCCTGTTCCTGCCGTTGATTGCCCATGACCTCGAGCGCGAAACCCTGCGTTGGGGCTCTCTGACGATTACCTTCCGAACGGATCGGGAGCGCGATTCCTCCATTTGCCGCATCACTGACACCCGAGGCCGGGTGCTGCGGGAATTGCGAGCCCCCCGCTTCCTCACCCCTTCGCTACTTCCCGAACTGGGCCGACGCAACGCGGAATATTTCCTGGACCTGAATGGCGACGGGAAACCCGCGCTGCGTCTGCGGGCCTGGACAGGAGGTGCCTACGCCGCCTACGAAGATTATGTATTCACCTACGATCCCGCTCGAGGTTTACGAAACGTGCTCATCTTCCAGGGTGGTGAAGGCTGCCTGGGCAAAGAGGATTGCGGCTTGGCCTCTGGTGGCGCTCCCGTTGGACTAAGGGACCTGGATGGCGATGGGCGAATGGAAATCCTCACCCGCGATTACGGCATTCATCATTTGAACGGCAGCACCCACGGTGCGACCACGCTCCTGGTGCTGAGCTGGGATGGCACCCGCTACCAGGACCGCACACAAAGCTTCCCCGATCTGGCACGGGCTCAGGCCCATGGGTACCAGAAGCGACTGGAAGACGCGTTGGCCGCGACCCCTACCTGGTGCATGGAGCATGACGAAGCAGCCGCAGGTTATCTAGCCCATGCCACTCTGGCCAACGAGGAAGCCCAGGCCAGGAGCTGGCTGATCGCCAAGGGAAACGAAGCTCGGGAATGGTTGAGCCAAACTGGCCCGGAGATACACCAAGCGTTAAAGCTGATCGCAACGCGAATCGGCCAGAGTCAACGGCGCAAGATCACGGCCTTCCGTCACTCAACCTGGCGCTGAATCATCGATGCGCCGAGGTGCCATTTCCGTTTTTGCGCCCGAAAACCTCTTCGAATTGCCGAATGGCGACGGGATCCCCTTCGCGTCGCAGAGGGTCGCGGAAATCCATCGGGTTGCGCTGCGCGAAGACACCGCCTTGGGCAATGTTGTGATTGATGTACTCGATGAACTCCTGTTGCCGACGCCGGACATAACCCCGGAAGGGGCGTGAGATCAGGCTCAGCATGGCGGAATCCAGACAGGTCCAGGTTTGCAGATGGGTGCGAAACCCTTCCTTGCTATCCCAGTACCGATAGGTCACGACCATCTTGGCGCGCACATCGAATGGGTTTCCCATACGCCCTCTCTGCACCAACCCATCGATGAGATAGACCCGCAAACCAAACTGACGATGCACCAGGGTGAGGGTGCCCGAAAGCCCCTTCACGTCCGAGATGATGATGCCCCCCTTCGGGAGTTCCTCGGCAAAGAGCCGGGGGGAGAAATCGCAAACACGCCACATGGCCCCGGCCAGCCTGGGCCGATCAAAGAGCTCATCCATCAAGGCCAGCGTCACCGGCATGGGCTCGGTCTGAGTCTGAAAGGTAAAATCCGGAGACTTGGTAAGGGCTTCCACTTCGGCTCGATGGATGGGGCTCATGCGCTCCAGGGGAAGCTGGGCCCACAAGCTGGCTCCCAAGAACAAGGCCAGCAGAATCCGGTGAAACCCATGTCGAATACCCATGGCTCCAGGCTAACGAGCCTGGCCTAAGAACAGAAGAGGGCGGATCACTTCGAGATCAGAACAAGTCCCTTAACTGCGGGTCTAGAAATTCCTGAATTTCAAAACGGTAGCCTTCCGGGCCATCGAAGAAAAAACTTTGCAGTCCAAGGTCCTCGAAATGCGTCATTTCGGTCATCGCCTCCAGACCCATGGGTTCCAAGCGACTGCGCCACTCGCCCGCATCCTTCACGGTAAGGCTGATCAGCACGCCCTTGCGCTCCGGAAGATCCTTTACTGAACCTCGCGAGGCATCCACAGCCCCCAGAAAGGCCGGACCGCAAACCCGATAGACCTTGGCCCATCCAGGATTGAAGACAACTTCCAGACCAAACACTCGATCCAAGAAGGTCGAAGACGATTGGTAGTCTTGGAAATACAGGAAGGTTATTTGAGAGGAGAAAGACGGCAGCATGGCAATCCTGATCGAAGGGAAAGTCCCCAGAACACTGACGAAAACGAAGGGAGCTAGTGCGCCGCATTACGTCGTTTGAAGGACCGAGCCTCCTTGGCCAATTTCGGATCCAGAGTATCGAGCTTGGTTAGGGCAGCTTGGTAAGCGTCTTTCATACCTTCATGAAAGCAAGCCTCGGCTCGGTCCCGCCACCATGTGGCGTTAAAGGGCCGATAGCGTAGGGCTATCTCCAAATGAGCGGCAGAGTCCTTCCACCGCTGCAGGCGAGCCTCGCTAACGGCTAGGAGTGCCCAGGCATTGGACTCATCTGCCTTTAAGGTGAGGCTCTTGCTTAGAGCTTCCACTGCTGCCAAATATCGCCCTGCGTTAAACCGTGTGACGCCTAGATTGAACCAAGCCAATGCATACCCTGGATTAATGGCTACGGCTCTCTGGTAGGCCCGTTCTGCCTCCTCGAAACGATTCTCAAGGACAAGGGTCGCCCCCAGGTTATTCCATGCTCGAGCATGATTGGCGTCCAGTTGGGTGGCCTTGATGGCTGCTGCAGCGGTCTCTTGCAGGAGTTGGGTATTTAGAACAGTGTTTCCAGTAGTCTGGCTCTCCAGCTTGCGATGCAAGACATATCCAAGCGCGGTCCAGGCATCTGGATCTTGGGGATTGTCCCGGACCCAAGACCGTGTGAAATCTTCCCAATTCTCACCATTGGCAGGATCCGCCGACATCTCTCCCAGGAAATCTCGGAGGATCGCCTCAATGGGTCGACAGAGTGTGTTTTGAGCGGTCAGCTGGGGGTGTTGGATCAGGGATTCAACCCACGTGAAAGGAATGGAAAAATTCATGAAACCCGAAGATTGGAATACGAAGGTTGTGATACCCAATAATCGGCCATCTTTTGTAAACAGCCCGCCTCCGCTGGACCCGCTTTGGATCAAGGCATCGGACTGGATGAGCTTGCTCCCGCAGTAAGACCAGAGGAAGGTAAGCCGCCCTGCTTGGATTACAGGCGTTTTGGTTTCGGGGTAGCCCACCGAAATCACCTCGAGACCCGGCATCAGTTGCTCCGGCGCAGCCGCTTCCGCTGGCGGAATCGAAAGCCCAGCCACCCTCAGCAGGCAAAGATCCATTTCCGGTGCCACAACCTCGACTTGGGCAGGCCAGGAGCGATCACCCTTCCAAACAATCAACGCGATGGAATCCCCAACTACGTGCGCATTGGTGGCCACCAATCCAGGCGCCACAACGACGCCACTGCCCTGACGAGACGAAAAGCAGGATCCGCCCCCAGTCACTCTCACCACACTACGAGT
>JAIFMW010000164.1 GCA_020048105.1 Deltaproteobacteria bacterium
GGGAATAGGGGATCCGAAATTTCCCCCAAATACACTTTTCGAAAGGAGTCCTGCTTGAGAATGGCCTGTTCGGGGTCAATCCAAGGTTCGGTGGGCTCTACATTTTCCTCGGCCATCAGAACTCCTCGGAGGCCAAGGCCTCGTCGATCATTGCATTTAGCACCTGGGGATTGATCCGCCCCTGACCAGCCTTCATGACTTGGCCAACAAAAAACCCGCGCAGCCCGAGTTTTCCACTTCGATATTGGGTCAATTGCTGTGGGTTTGCCGCCAGCACACCGCGCACCAACAGGGCTATGGCTGCATTGTCGCTTACCTGAGAAAGCCCTTTTGAAATCACAATTTCTTTTGGACTGCCTTCTCCCGCAATCAAGGCGGGATAAACAACCTCCTTAGCTGTGTTTAGATTTATGTCACCACTGGCAACAAGTTTAATCAAATCAGCCAACTCTGTCGGTTTCAGGTTTATGGTTTCCAGGTTTTTCCCTGATTCATTCAGACTTCGACTCACTTCACCCAGCATCCAGTTAGCAGCTTGTTTTCCGTTCCCACACTGCACCGCCACTTCATCAAAAAATTCGGCAAAATCTCGGGTTTGCATCAACATTTCGGCTTCGTAATCCGTCAAGCCAAAGCCGTTTTTGTATCGATCTCTTCGGACCCTGGGCAACTCGGGCAATTGAGCTTCAACTTCGGCGATTTCCTCAATCGTCACTCGTAGTACTGGCAAATCGGGCTCCGGGAATTGCCGATAATCCATAGCGGCTTCCTTGGACCGTTGACTACGGGTAATGCCCTCCTGGGCATCCCATCCTCTGGTTTCCTGCCCAAAGGCCTCCCCACGCTCAACCATATCGATTTGACGATGGATTTCGTAATCCACCGCTTGCCGTAGGAATCGAAATGAGTTGAGATTCTTGACTTCTACCCGGGTGCCAAATCGGCTCTCGCCGCAATCACGAACGGAAATATTTGCATCGCATCGCAAACTGCCTTCATCCATGTTCCCATCGGATATACCCAGGTAGGTAACCAGATGATGGATTGCCTTTAGGTAGTCCGATGCCTCCTGTGCGCTTCTAAGATCTGGGGCCCCGACAATTTCCAACAACGGCACGCCGGCCCGGTTCAAGTCCACCAGACTGTTATCGGGATCCAAATCATGGGTAGACTTGCCGGCATCCTCCTCTAGATGAACCCGTTCGATGCGCACTCGAATAAAACCTTCGGCACCTCGTACAGCTGGGTCGCCTGGGATTTCGATCCATCCATCCTCAACAAGGGCTATTGGCCCTTGAGTAATTTGATATCCCTTGGGTAAGTCTGGGTAAAAATATTGTTTACGGTAAAAGCTGCTTTCCGGGCGGATGCTCGCATTCAAGGCCTTCCCCAGCATTATCGCCATTCGAACCGCTGCTCCATTCAGCGTTGGCAGCGCTCCAGGAAGCGCCAGGCAAACAGGGCAGGTACGTGTATTCGGGTCACCACCATATCGATTCTCACAACCGCAGAACATTTTGGAACGAGTGAGCAACTGAACATGCACTTCGAGACCAATGACGGCCTCGTAGTTAGTCTTTATCTGGCCTTCAGGAACCATAGCTTCTCCGCGTGATCATCTTAGCCCTGCTTTACTTCCCCAGACAGAATCCGCTGAAAACTTGATCCAATGCGCTTTCCGCTCGGTCCTCGCCGGTGATACGGGCAAGCAATCCCCACATTCCCTGCAAAAGCGAGGCATATAACTCAGGAGGAGTCGAAGGCGCTAAATCCATCACTAAACCCACTTGGGCTACCAACTCGTCTAGCAATTCCCGTTGCCGGTGGGTAGCCATGGCGCCCAAACAGGCATCTGGCGCATAGGGGCCCAGAAACCGGCTCTTTAAAGCTGTTTCCAAGGCGCTCAAATCGCCTTGAAGTGCCGATACCACAACATTCGATTTCGATTCCGCCAGATCTCCAAAGGTTCGAACTTCAAGAACCTTGGCCTGAAACGGTGCTAAACGCAGAAGAATATCGGGATTCGGCGCTACATCCTGGGCCGGAATCAAATGAAGCACCAAATCAACCTGCTCCAATACGTTCGCCACCCGAGCCACACCAAGGCGTTCGATGGGATCATCCGCATCCCTCAACCCTGCTGTGTCATACAGAAATAAGGGCAATCCAGCCCATTCGGTTCGGACTTCCAGGACATCGCGGGTGGTACCAGGAAGTTCGGTGACAATTGCGCGATCCTCTCCGGCAAGGAGGTTAAACAAGGTGCTCTTTCCTGCGTTTGGCCTTCCCACCAAAGCAATTCGAATCCCATCCCGGAGCCAACGCGCAGCGGAACTTCGCGCTTGTTCCACGTGGAACGCTTCCTGAAGATTTTGAAAATCAAGAAGCATCTCGTTTGTTTTTAATAGGATACCCTCTTCTTCGCCATAATCAACGACCGCTTCTACCCGGGCGATCCAGGGCCCCAAACAAGATTTGGCCTGAGTAACCCACTCAGGAACGACTCCAGCGCGAGCCTGGGCCATACGAAGCTGAGTGTCAGTGGCGGCCGAGATGATGTCTCGAAGCGCTTCCGCTTCCAGCAAGGATTGTTTCCCGTTGAGGAGCGCACGCCGGGTAAATTCACCTGGCTCGGCCAGTCGAATACCTAATGTCCCCAAAAATTCCAAAAATCGCTTAACCAGGAGAGGATTCCCATGGAGTTGAAACTCCACCACGTCCTCGCCGGTATAACTAGCTGGAGCTGAAAAAAACAGAACCAGAGCTTGTTCGCTGTACCCATTCCAGCGCAAAAAGCGCAAGCCGGCCTGCCGAGGCTTGGGCAAGGTCAGCAAGGGTGAGAGCAGGGTCGCTAATTCAAAGCCACTTACCCGCACCACATGAACGGCCGCTGGGAAAAGCGGGGTAGCGGGGGCGCAGATTGGTGCGTTCAATTCAAACCTTCTTTGACACCTTAAGAGACTTCAATGCGCCGACCCCTTCACTCTCGGTGGTCAATCCTTCTTCCCTAGCCACCGTCAGGTGCACCCAGCGCCGTTCTCGGGGGCTTAACGAGGCAAAGGTGTGGCTGCCGGTCTGTCGAGCATTCTGGATGGCCATGGCGGCCATGGCTTTGATCTCCGTCATCCGAAACAACCTAAAACCTTGAACATCGAGGTAGCAGAGCTTGGCATCCTCACGCTCGCCTTGCACTTCATGAAGCAGGAACTGAAGGGCGTCCAAGGCCTGGCCTTTGTTTGCCATTAGAGACTGAACCCCAGATCCTTCGAGAACGAGGCGATTGGGAAAAAGCTCCTCATCACCCGAAGGCTGAAAACGAGCCGTGGTAGCCATGCCTAGATGCCCACACCAGGCAGCAGCTAATTCAGGCAGGGCATCAAGGGAAACAGCCTTCCGCATGACTTCTCCACAAAAAGTTAAATGACGACTGGTTGGGGTTTGTAGTTTCGCATCACCCACCAAGTCTGTGCCATGCCAATGAGGTTAAAAATAAGGTAATACAAGCAAAGACCAGCTGGTGAATTCGCAAAGAAGAACACCATCATGGCCGGCATCAGAAACATCATCATTTTTCTTTGAGCCGGGTCACCCGTGGCGGGAGTCATCATCTGTTGAGCGATCATGGAAACGCCAAGAAGAATGGGTAGCACATAGAATTTATCTGGGCCTGACAGATCCGTGATCCAAAAGATCCAGTGCGCTTGGCGTAGCTCAAAAACCGCACTGAGCATCGACCAAAGTGCGAAGAAGACTGGCATTTGTAGCAGCATCGGAAGGCAACCGCCCATGGGGTTGTGGCCGTTTTTCTTGTAGAAAGCCATTAACTCTTTTTGCATCTCGGCTTTTTTCTGCATATCGTTGCCAAATTTTTCATATTTGGCTTGAAGAGCCTTCTGGTGAGGTTCCAAGTCCTTCATGCGCATGAGCTGAATGGTGGTTTTGTTGTTCAAAGGCCAGAGAGCCAAGCGCAAGAGCACAGAGAACACCACAATCGACCATCCCCAGTTATGGACGATTGTTTGAATGCTAAGAAGGATCCAGAACATCGCTTTAGCGACTAGACCAAACCATCCAAAATCCATGACCTGGGTGCAGGGCTTGGCAAATGCTTCCAACTCGGGTTTATGTTTTGGCCCTAGGTAGAGGCGCGCCGAAACCGCCCCACTTCCATCGGGAACCGCATGGTACCCGGGATTTTTTTCAAGGTCCCTTTGGGCAACCTGCTTGGTTTCCCAAATGGCAGCAAAGAAGTGAGTCGTCTGGGCTTTGCCTACCTCAATACCGGCATCCACACCAACCCATTGAGTTCCAGCCGGGAGAATTTTTCGTTTGCCACCCAAAAAGCTGTACCAGGGATCCTTGAGGGTATCTACCCAGGTGACAGCCTCAATACTCTTTTC
The DNA here is from genome assembly GCA_020048105.1 of Deltaproteobacteria bacterium. Lineage (GTDB taxonomy): Bacteria > Acidobacteriota > Holophagae > Holophagales > Holophagaceae > JAYREN01. The sequence goes on from JAIFMW010000164.1 coordinate 4,401, forward strand.
ACTAACTGCGAACACTCGGCCCATTCCATGGAGAGGGCTAAATTCCGTGCCATCCGCAGCTTTGGGGATTTCGTTCAAACTACGAACCAACGACAACGCATTCCCACGACCACTGCGCCAAGCAACATCGAGGATATGTCCTTGTTTGGGAATTCGATACGTGAGTGTTTCGCCCGCGGAATTTTGAAACTGAACGAGTTGGCCATCGAGATCGACCTTGGGATCACCCTCGAAGTTCGCATTGCGAACACCACCGATACCGATAAAGGCTGGCGCCACCACACGTCCCGTCTTGGGGTCTCGTGTTTCCTCGGGGAAAAATTTAGTACCGTCCTTCTTCCACAAAACCTGGACAAGACTTCCATCTTGCTTTCGCCAAGTTAGCTTCAACTCAGAGGTTTCAAATACAAAGATTGCGGCAGGATCGAGTGTTGGAAGTACCGCGGCATTGCTTGCTTCAACAGGAATTGTCGGCTGAGCCTGGGCTTCAACCTGTTGAACTACTGCCGGCACAGGTGCTGATGGCTTTGGGGTGAATGCGTAGTAAACCCATAGCAGACCCATACTTAGGACAATAAAGAGAATGAGATTTTTGTTTTTCATCGGGCCTTCCAACGGCGAAGGGCCAGCAACAGCTGGTCCGCGATATCAGCATAGGGGATGTTGCAGCCCATCCGTGATGCCCTCGATGGCCTGACCCAAACAATTCCGCTAAACGGGGCCAATTCTGGGTCTGAACGGAGAAGGTTTAAAAAAACCATGCGAACTCGACGACGAAATCGGTTTCGTACGACAGCACGCCCCTGCTTCCGGGAGGCGTTAACCAGGAGCAGGGGCAGCGATTCATCTTTACCCGTCCAGATCCGAACATCCAACAAGGATTCTCGTGGTGTCAGGGGCCGGGGAGGCGTCTCGGGAACAGCGTGATCCCTACGTTGGACCACACGGTAGCGCCCTGCGACGCGCACAGCGACTACAGGGCTAGTACGTGACGGCCCTTAGCGCGGCGACGCTTGAGTACCAAGCGACCATTCTTGGTCTTCATACGTGTGAGAAATCCGTGGGTCTTGGCCCGGCGCCGGTTGTTTGGCTGGAAAGTGCGCTTCATCGTCCACCTCGAAAAGCCCAATCCTTGTGGGAGGGGCGAACCTTCGAGCCTACCAGTGGTTCTCCAGATTCTCAAGCCTAAAGAGCTATCGGGTCGGGTGTACTAAGTGTTAAAGTACCTTCCTCCCGCCACCAAAACCGGGCCAGCTCTATGTTCTGAATAGAGTGGGTAATCTCGTTTTGTGCGGATAAATGACCAAATGCGCGGTGTTTTTCATGTCTGCGAACGATCCTCAAATCCTCTGGGAATCCCTCCGCAAAGGGCTGGCTGCAAAGCTCCCTGATCGAACCTTTCAAGACTGGATCGCCCCTTGCCGGGCCACCAACTTTGATGGGTCCACCCTCTGGATACAAACCCCTAGCGCCTCTGCAAGAGTTTGGATCGAACAACAACTGGCTGAAGAATTTCATGACGCTTTAATTCAATGCGGGTTACCTCACCTTCGTTTGGCCTTCACCGTCACTGGGGATACCCAAGACGCTCCTACGCCGAAAGCTTCACCAAAAGGAAAATCCGCGACCGTTTTGGAAACCGGAAATACCGATTCCCCCTTTCCCCAAGGCTTTCATCGCTACACCCTGGATCGGTTTGTTGTAGGCCCAGGAAGTCAGCTTGCTTTTGCGGCTGCCAATGCAGTTGTAGAAAATTATGGGAAGAATAGCTCTACCTTAAACATGAATCCTCTTTTTATATACGGTGGATCCGGTCTAGGGAAAACCCATTTAATGATAGGGATTGGAAAAGGATTATTATCAAAAAACCCTAAACTCAAAGTTTCTTATCTGAAAGTCGACAATTTTTTTAACGAATTCACTGTTGCTATAAAAATTAAAAATACAGAAGCACTACGAAAAAAATATCAGTTGAATGATCTTTTATTGTTAGATGATGTTCAAACCCTGGGAAGAATGGAACGAACTCAAGAAGAAATATTCTATATTTTAGAATACTTACTTCAATATGGTAAAACTATTATCATTACTTCTGATAAACCACCTGAAAAACTCGAAGGCCTCCATGATCGGCTCCGCACCCGATGCAAGTGGGGTCTCACGGCCGATATACAGCCTCCCGACTTCGAAACAAGGGTCGCGATTTTAAAAAAGAAACTTGAGGATGAAGTTTTCAATAAACTTCCGACTGTTCCAGATGATGTTCTAAGTTTTATTGCTCACAAAGCCAAAGGAAGTGTTAGGGATTTAGAGGGCCTATTAACAAGAGTTGTATTCCAAAGTAGTTTTCTGGGTGTATCACCAAGTTTGGAGGTGGCCCATCAAGCATTCCAGGGTCAAAGCGGGCAGGAAGCCAGTTCTGGAATTTCCCTTGAACGAATTTGCCGAATGACGGCCGAAACATTCAATGTTGCCTATATGGATCTTATGAAAAAAAAATCGAGGCAGCAATCCATTCTTCTCCCTCGACAAGTTGCAATGTACTTAGCGCGTGAGCTGACTGCTGTTTCGTTCAGCGACATTGGTCGGAATTTCAACGACATGCATCACAGCACGGTAATGAATGCGATCGACTCGATCAAAAAGCGGATGCAAAAAGATCAGGATTTCCACAAGCAGGTTCAGTCTTTATTAAACAGTATTTCTTGATGTGACTTGATTTAGTTTACTTGTTCCACATATCCACAAATTCCCACTTGCGGACGAGATGTGGGGTTTCCTGAAGCAAAACTGACTCGGCTGGAAATCCACAAACTTCGCACCCTCATCCACAGGTGGTCTGGTGGTCTTTTTCCAGGTAGAATGAGGGTTTGCTTCTCTTTTCCACCGCCCGAAGGTGTCTTCAATACGATCAGGGTGATTAATGAACTTTCAAGTACAAGTTTCTAAAGAACGTCTTGATAAGAC
>JAIFMW010000203.1 GCA_020048105.1 Deltaproteobacteria bacterium
ACGCCATGGCGACCTCCGACCCAGGCCTAAAGGAGGCCCCCATGACTCGTACTCATTTCTTCCTCTCCCTTTGCTGCGCCACCCTGCTGGCGGGTGGTCCCGAGGCTCCCGGCAAGTTGCTGGAAAAGCCCACCTATTTCACGGGGCCAGCCGCCGTGCAGACCTTTGCGGAAGGTGATTTCTTCTACGTGCCCGCCAAGACAACGCTGAAAGACATGCCCGTGCGCATGTTAGAGCTGGTGCCCCAGCTCTACAAGGCTCTGATGGCCGTTGGTTTGCCGGGCCTTGGGCCTGTGCAGGTGGTTTACCACAACATGGATTCAGACCCTACCAAGGTGCTGGATATCGAAGTGGGCGTGATGGTATCCAAGGGCACCCAGGCCTCCGCGGGATGTCTGGTTCGCCACATGGCCCCGTTTACGTGTGTCACCACGGTATTCACGGGCTCCCCTTCGAAGATTGGAAAGGTCTACGAAACGCTCTATCCGACCTTGCTGGCGGCCGGGAAAACGCCCACTGCAGAGTCCCGCCAAATGGTGCTCTTTTGGGAAGGCGATACCTCCACCAACAACATGCTCCTGGTTCAGATCGGTGTTCGGTAGCCACGCCCGATCTACACTGAAACCACTGACAGGAGAATGCATGACCTCGATTAGTCCGGAAGAAGCCCGGGAGGCCCTGGCCGATATCGATCAGGTGGCGCGCCAAACCCGGCGGGTCGTGGCTGGCAGTCAAATGGGGCCCATTCTGCTGTTGTGGGGCCTGATCTGGATGATCGGTTTCACATTGAGTTTCCTGTTTCCCCGAGAGGCCGCGCGCATTTGGATGGTGCTTTCGGGGGCAGGGCTGTTTACGACTGCCGTGATCGGGATGCGCCATCACCGCAGAAAAATGGTGGAAAGTGCTCAGGCGAGACAACTGATGGGCCAACTCGCGTGGTTTTGGTTGGCGGTCATGGCCTATGCCATGGCGCTGACTTTGCTGATCCCCCGAAAAAACGGTGTGGATGAAATGACCCTGCTGGTCTGCATCATGATGCTGGCGTACGTGCTGATGGGCATCTGGCTGAAGAGTCCGATTCTCGTGGTGATTGGATTGGTGGTCACGGTTGCCACTCTGGCGGGCCGAGCCTGGATTCCTCACCGCTATTTCATGCTCTGGATGGCGGTTTTTGGTGGAGGTGGACTTTTCTTCCCGGGGCTCTACGTAAAGCTGCGCTGGAAGTGAGTCATGGCGGATCCTCTTCCGAGGATTTCCCTTGCCCTACGACTTTGAATCGCCAGTCTCTCACCCGATTTCTCGCCGATAGTCTCTCCCCAAATAACCCAGGAAACGAAATGCGCCCCATCTCCAAGGAAGAAGCCCAGGAATCCCTGGCGGATATCAATCGCGTCGCTCACCAGATGCAGCAGGCTGTCGCCGGCAGTCCGATGGGCAACAGCCTGTTGATTGGTGGCGTTATTTGGGCAATCGGGTTCACCCTGAGCTACGTGTTTCCGACCTGGATCTATCGGATTTGGTGGTTGCTTTCGCCAGTTGGTTTGGCTGGCGTTGGGATCCTGCAATTTCTACATCACCGGAAAGGACAGGTGCGAAGCGAGCAGTCTCGCCGACTGCTCGGGCAGGTTTCCCTTTTCTGGACCGCGGTGATGGCCTACAGCTTACTGCTGTGCCTTTTGCTTCCGCTCTCGCAGGGGGCTGATCTGCTCGTGCTGGTCGTATCCATTCTGATGCTGGGCTACGTGGTGATGGGACTATGGATGAAAACGTCGGTCCTTTGTTTGATCGGGTTGGTGGCCACCGTGATCATGGTCATTGGACGGGTCTGGTTGTCGCCCAGAACCTTCCTGCTTTGGATGGCCGTTTTTGGAGGGGCCAGTTTGCTGGTCCCAGGCCTTTACATCAAGCTCCGATGGAAATGAGTCATGGCCGAACTTAATGAGGTCATTCACCAAACCGTTCGGCTGAGAATTGTCTCCGCCTTGGCGGCGCTCGAGGCGGATGCCCGGGTGGATTTTACCTACGTGAAGAATCTTTTGAAACTCTCCGACGGCAATCTCGGTGCCCATTTGTTGAAGCTCGAAGAGGCGGGCTATCTGGTTCAAGAAAAGACCTTTGTCGAGCGCAAGCCTCGCACCTACCTGCACCTGACAATCGAGGGTCGCAAAGCCTTCCGACTGCATGTGGCGGCATTGAAGGAGATCCTAGGGCAACCGTGAGAGAGCTTGGCCTGGGGATCACCCGACCGAAAAGGTACGTCTCGAAAGCCATTCGCCTGGGCTGGAGTCTGACCCTCCATCGTGACCCTTGGCACTGCGGCGCTGAGGGCGAAGCCATGCTTCTGCGGTAGCCTGGGGCATGATCTTGCCGGTGGTTCCCCTTGCTGTCCCTTTGATATTGCTTGGCCTGGTGGCGCTGGAATGGTGGCTTACCCTGGACCGAGTGAGGCATTTTCCCGAACTGCCGGAACCCTCTAAGGCCCGACCCACCGTGTGCTTATGCATGCCGGTGCGGAACGAAGTCTTCGAAGTGGGCTCTGCTCTGGATTCTTGGCTCGACCAGGATTTCGCGAGCCTGCGCCTGGTGGTGATCGACGACGGTTCCACTGATGGCAGCACCCAGCTGCTTCAGGCCCGAGCCCTGGCGTTTCCGGATCGCCTTCAGGTGCTGCGCAACGACAGGCTGCCGCCGGGGTGGCTGGGGAAGAACCATGCGCTTCACGTGGCCGTGCAGCAGCCCCAGGCCCGGGCGGCCGATTGGTTGCTTTTTGTGGATGCGGATATTCACGCCCACCCCGATTTGCTGGCGCGCGCCATAGCCCACTTGGATGCCAGGGGTGGCGATTTCCTGGCGCTGTGGCCCGCCATGAGGGTCGTAGGGTTTTGGGAGCGGGTGGCCATTCCCTCGGCCTTTCTCATGATCCTGTGGGGCGTGCCACCCCGGCGAGTCCAGGATCCCACCAGCCGCTTTGCCTTTGGTGCTGGGGCCTTCATCCTGGTGCGTCGGGCCGCCTACGACGCCATTGGCGGCCATGCCGCCGCGCCGCTATTGGCCATCGATGATGTAGGTTTGGCCATCCGCTTGAAGCAGGCGGGCTATGGCAATGCGCTGGCCAAGGGCGTGCCCCATCTCTGGTTGCGGCCTGCCCATGGGCTCGTGGAGTTGATCGCGAGTTTGCGGAAAAACGTCTTGGGGTTGCCTGGCATGCTGCTCGTGGCGCCCTTCCTTTTCCTGTTGGCGCTGGTGTTCTTTTCTGCCCCGGTGTGGCTGATCCTGATGGGGCAAGCCTGGGCCGGAATCCTGCTCTGGCTGGCGGTAACCGCCATGGTGGGCCTTGCCCAGCTTCGTTTTTCCGGGGCGCAAATCGATGGCTGCTGGGCACTCTGGCCCTTGGCGCTGGTTCCCACCTTGGCCGCGATCGTGCTCGCCGCCTGGGATCGCCTACGGGGCGTGAACCGCTGGCGGGGAAGGGATGTTGTGCTGCGCCCATGAGAAGGCTTGGTCGAAATCTTCTTTGGCTGGCGGCGGGGATTGCGCTGCTTTTGCTTCTTTTTCATGGCGTCGAAAATTGGCGGGGGAAAAGGTCTTGGGCGCGTTGGAAACAATCCCGCGAGGCCCTGGGGGATAGCTACGACTGGAACGCCTTTGTGCCACCGCCGGTGCCGGATGCCGACAATTTCGCCATGGCTCCGTGTGTGGCCAAAGCTGTCCGGGTGCAAGGATCTGAAAATCTCCTTGGCGCGTTCGATATTCCAGAGGATCCAGCTACAGCAGGCACATGGCGCGAGGGGAAGCACGCGGATCTTGCTGCGTGGGCTTTGGGCTTGAAGGGCCAGGATCTCGAGAGCATCCTGCGTCCGATTCAAACGGAACTGGAAGCCCTGGCCCTGGCCAGCCGCCGCCCGCGTTGCCGTTTTCCTGCCCATTACGAGCGTGCCGAACTACCAGAGCTGATGGGGTTCAAGCGGGCGGGCCGAGCATTGCGCCTGCGTGCCCTCCTCCGGTTATCCCAGGGCAGAACTTCGGAAGCGCGGGAGGACGTCCTGACCATCCTTTCCATCGCCCGGCACTTGAACAGCGAACCAAGCCTTCTAGGATTCATGCTTCAGATGGCGATGGTGGAACTGGCACTCCAACCCGCCTGGGAAGGCCTGACCGACAGGGTTTGGCGGGAACAGGATCTTGTCCAGCTCCAAGCTGCGATTGAGCAGGTGGATGTTTTGCGGGCGCTTTCTCGGGCTTGGCGCCAAGAACGTTTGTCGGTGAGCGATTTCAGCGGCACCACTCTCGGTGAATTTGCCGTCGCTGGTGGCTGGGAACGCGCCCGAGGCCTGGCCAAGCTGCTTGGCGGCGGGGACACACCCAAGCCCAGTGCGCTACGGGTGTTTGCGCTCTGGTGCTTGATTCCTAGAGGCTGGGTGTACCAAAACATGATCCAACAGGATCGGATCTGGGCCGAGGGCTGCGAGCCCTGCCTCGATGTTGCTCGGCATCAGGTTTTTACGGATCGGGCGGAACGCATTCGCAAGGAGCTGAAAACATTTGAAGACACCGGCCGGAAATCACCCCATCGGTTCCTGGCGGCGCGCTCGATTCCGCGCCTGGATCTTCACGCCTTCCACCTGCGTGCGGGCTCCTTGCAAGCAGGTCTGGATCAAGCCGCCATTGCCTGTGCCCTGGAGCGCCATTGGAGGCTGCGGGGGGCCTATCCGGAAAGGCTTGAGGCGCTGCGATCGGATGCGATGCCCAACCGTCCTTGCGATGTGATTGGCGGAGCACCCCTGCGCTATGTGAAGCAGGAGAACGGAACCTACCTCCTGTATTCGGTGGGCGCCGATGGGGTGGACGATGGCGGCGTAGTGGTGTTGAGGCGTGAATTACCTGTGCGACAAGACCTTGCCAAAGGCGATTGGTGCTGGTCGAAAGTCTCGGACTCCGAGTCTTTCGCTGCAAAAAAGAAGAAATGAAGGACCTAAATGTCTGGACGGTAGTGGCCGCAGCACACTGCCGATGGCTGCTGGGCACTCTGCCTCTTGGCGCACGTGCACACTTTGGCCGCCATCCTGCTTGCCGCCTGGGATCGACTGCGGGGCGTGAACCGTAGGCGGGGCAGAGATGTGGTGCTGCGGCCATGAGGAGCCATGGTTAACCCGCGCCTCACCTTTGTGATGAGGTTATGGAACTCCTTCGTCGCCGTGGGTGGTGGATTCTGGTGACGGCAATAGGCCTTTGGCCCCGGAAATGGTTATTCATTCGCCGACCGAAATGGACCATTCGCCGATCCATCTACCGGAAGGGGAGCCTGCCATTGCAGAGTAAAGGTTCAACCCCCTTCATTCGAGGTCCGCCCATGCTGAGCATCCGAAACCTGTCGAAGACCTACGCCAATGGCGTTAAGGCACTGGTTGACGTGTCCCTCGACATTCCGAACGGGATGTTCGGCCTCCTTGGCCCCAACGGTGCGGGCAAGAGTTCGCTCATGCGCACCATCGCCACGCTCCAGGAGCCGGACCAGGGCAGCATCCACTTCGGAGGGCTGGATGTGTTGAAGGAGAAGGACGCCCTGCGGCGCCAGTTGGGCTACCTGCCCCAGGATTTCGGTGTTTACCCCAAGGTGACGGCCCTCGACCTGCTGGACCACTTCGCGACGCTCAAGGGCCTTACCGTGCGCAAAGAGCGCAAGGAAACGGTGGAGGCGCTGCTGCGCCAAGTGAACCTCTGGGAGGCGCGGCACCAGAAGTTGGGTACCTTTTCGGGGGGCATGCGCCAGCGCTTCGGCATCGCCCAGGCGCTCATCGGCGACCCCAAGCTCCTTATCGTGGACGAGCCCACCGCGGGCCTCGATCCCGAGGAGCGCAACCGTTTCCTGAACCTGTTGGCGGAGATTGGCGAGCAGGTGGTGGTGATTCTCTCCACTCACATTGTGGAGGACGTCACCGACCTCTGCCAACGCATGGCGGTCATCTCCAAGGGTCGTCTGCTCTTCACCGGTGAGCCTGGAGAGGCCCTGGAGGCCATGCAAAACCGGGTCTGGCGCCGCCGGGTGGCCAAGGCCGAACTCGCGGAGCACCAGGCCCGCCACATGGTGCTCAGCACGCGCCTGGTGGGCGGTCAGCCCGAGATCCACGTGTACAGCGAAACCCAACCCGAGGCCGGATTCGAGGCCGTGACACCGGGCCTCGAGGACGTCTACTTCCTCCAGCTGCGCCGCGCGGTGGCCTGAGATGTTTGCGACTTTCTTCACCTTCGAGCTGCGCCAGCAGCTGCGTTCTCCCCTGCTCTGGGTGGGTGGCGTGATCTTCGCCCTCATGGGCTTCGGCGCCACCTGCTCCGATTCCGTTCAGGTTGGGGGTGCCATCGGCAACGTGCACCGCAACGCCCCCACCGTCATCATCACCATGCTCATGGTCTTCAGCATCGTCGCCATGATGGTGGTCACCGCCTTCATCTGCTCAGCGCTACTGAAGGACTTCGAACAGGGCACCGCCGAACTTTTCTTTTCGGCGCCCATGAAGAAGTCCCACTACGTCTTTGGACGCTTCAGCGCGGCCGTCGTCGCGTCTATGGCCGTTTTCGCGCTCATTGTCCTGGGTATGATGCTCGGCACGCACATGCCCTGGCTCGATCCCCAACGCCTCGGCCCCTTCTCGCTGAAGCCCTACCTCTGGGGCCTGGGCGTCATCGTACTGCCGAATATCCTGTTCTTCGGCGCCGTGCTCGCGCTGCTGGCGGTGACAACCCGAAGTACGCTCTACGTCTACTTGGGCGTTCTCGCGGTGCTCGTGCTCTGGGGCGTGGCCGGATCCCTCATGTCTGACATCTCCAACGAGTGGGTAGCCTCCCTGCTCGATCCCTTCGGCGCTCGCGCCCTGGGGCGGGCCACGCGCTACTGGTCCGCGGCGGAGCGCAATACCCTCCTGCCGCCCATGGACGGCTTTCTGTTGGCCAACCGCGCCCTCTGGGGGGCTGTCAGTCTCCTGTTCCTGGGGCTTACCCAGGCTCTCTTTAAGCCCCAGCGCAGCGGCACGGGACGCCGCCTCTTCAAACAAAAGCGGGCGACGATGGTGGCGGTATCAACGGCCCCCGTTGTTGTGCCGCGCTATACCCCGCGCCAGGGATTTGGCGCTGCCTGCGCCCAGTGCCTCCGCCAGCTCCGCTTCGACGCCAAGGGAGGATTTAAAGGCGTGGCATTCCTGGTGATGCTGGTCTTTGGCCTCGTGAACCTCGGCACGAGCGCCTCCATGGTGGGCGAGCGCTTCGGCACCAGCGTTTACCCTGCCACCTACCTGATGATCGAGGCCATGCGGGGCAGCTACAGCTTCCTGTTGG
>JAIFMW010000101.1 GCA_020048105.1 Deltaproteobacteria bacterium
GGGAGTGGAGGGCTCGAAATCGACCAGGAGTTCCGTCTTTGTTCCTTCCAATTTGCCCCGGAAGAGTTCCGCCACCTCAAACACCAATTGTTCAAGGTTGAAGGGAACAGACTCCAGGGTCATCTGTCCAGCCTCCATCTTGGAGAAATCCAGGATGTCGTTGAGCAGCGCCAGCAGATTCTCGCCGGAGCGGTTGATGGCCGACACGCATTCCGATTGTTCAAGGGTCAGGTTCGAATCGGCCAGCAGTTCCGCCATGCCCAGCACGCCATTCATGGGCGTGCGAATTTCGTGGCTCATGTTGGCCAAGAAATCACTCTTGGCCACATTGGCAGCCTCAGCCTGATTGGCTAATTCATTGGCCCGAAGGGTAGCCTGCTGGAGATTGCGGTTGGCCAAGATGAGTTCTTGTTCCGCCTGCTTGCGCTCGGAAATATCCACAAAGCATTCCAATAGTTTTTCCTGGCCGTTCATCTGGATGCGCTTCACCGTCTTCAGAATGGCCAGTCGGCTGCCATCGGCCCGAATCAACTCCCGGTCGGAGGTGTCTACGATTTGGTCCAGATCGCAGACCGGGCAGGCATTTTCATGGGCCGGACACACAAACGCGTGGCACCGCTGCCCGAGGAGGTGATCCACCGGAGCGCCGTACAGAATTGCCGCATGTTCATTCACCTGCTCGATGATCCGCGTCACCGAGTCCACAATGATTACGCCCGCAGGAAGATTGGCCAACAACTGGCGCTGAAGGGCTTCGCTGACCAGCAGCGCAGCCTCCACACGCTTGCCCTCCGCCGTCGCAAAGGCCTGCGCCACCAGGGCGGCCATGGTCGCACCGAAGGCCTCTTCATCGGGATGCCACGTCCGCGGCTCGCCAATGTGCTCGAAGCAAACGACCCCTGCCAACTGTCCTTCCCTCTGAATCCCGACCTCGAGCATGCCCGTGATGCCCAACGGCACCAGATAGCCTGCAGCGAATTCAAGGGTTCGCGAATCAACTTGGGCGTTCGCGATGGCCAAGGCGCCCTCGGCCCGAAGCGCCGCAAAATAGCTTGGATAGTCGGCGCTCTTCAGGATGGCGCCTTCGCTGTGTTCCTGGGTGGTGGCTTCGAACAGGGCCAGACAATTCAAATTTTCGTTGTCCGCCGAGAGCAACCAGACACTGACGCGTTCAGTTTCGATGGCCGCCGAAGCTTCTGCCGTAAGGTTCCGCATCGCCACCGAGATATTCCCTGAGGCAAGTGCAGGATCCACGGCCAAGCTGGCGATGGCGCGACGCTGCCGATCGGCGCGTTGTTGGCTCAGTTCGAGCCCAGCCTCCACCCGTTTGCGTTGAGTGATGTCCTGGATGATGGAGTGCAACACGGCTCGGCCACCGAACTGGATGCTGCTGGCCGACACCTCTACATTCCGCAATGAGCCATCCGCCAGGCGATGCGAAAAATCGAAATGCCGCCCTTGGTTCTGGGGGACCATGGCCATGGCCTGCTGCACTTCGGTTGCGGGAAGAACGTTGATATCGCCAATACGCATGGCCAGCAACTGCTCCCGCGAATACCCGTAGAACGCGAGCGCGGCGGCATTGGCATCCAGGATTCCGCCGCCATCGGGATCGATCAGCAGCATCACGGAGGAGTTGGCCGCAAATTGATTGCGATACGAGGCCTCACTCTCTGCCAGATTGCGGGTGCGTTGTTCGACGAGGCCTTCCAATTCTTGGTGCCTGCGCAGGGTCAGGGCAACGATCACTGCAAGGGCGGTGCTAAGCCCTAGGCCAACAAAGAGTGCCACCCCACCCGCCCGCCGGGGATGCACTTGCAAGAATGCCGGCCCTGCCTGGGCCGTGATGCCAAAGACCTTGCCAAAGGCAAAGACGGGACGCATAACCGCTAACTGCCCAGTCACTTGGGGACCATCAGCCCCCCAGGAGGTGGCGAGACGCAGGGGTGCGGCATCTTTATGCAGGAGCGAAAGCTCCAAGAGCCCTGAGCGGTCACTACCCCCGGCCTTCAACAGGGCTTCCAACTGCACTACGGCAACGACGAAACCGCGCAACGGCTTGGCACCAGAGTTAGCTCCAACCTTTGCAAAGACCGGTCGGTAGATCGCCATCCATTTCTGCGTCCCGGCACCCTGTGCCTTAATAACGGCTTCGCTGGCAGTGATCAGACCGGTGCGGGTCGCCTCTTCCAACGCACCGAGGTAGAGTGGCGTCGAGCCAGGGTCGTAGCCGACCAGGCTGTTGTTGCTCGGGGGAGCGACTCGGACCACGGGGTAATACACCGGGCGCGGTAAGACCGGGATCCGCAGCCGTTGGGTGTCCCGCTGCCAGATCTCGAAACCGCTGAGGCCTTCGGCGCGGACCGCGGCCTCGAAGCGGGCCTTATCCGCCTCGGGCACGGCCGGCAGCCATTCCCAGGCCGAGACAGCGGGGTTCCCCAGAAGATGGGATGCGAACTCACGAAACTCCTCGGCGCTGATGGTTTCACTATTTTCATAGAAGGCCGCGAGGGACTCCAGTTCAGAATCGCGGATACGCCGCAACTGTTCGGCCACGTGTTCAGTCCGGCTGGCCATCACCTGCGCAAAGGCCAGCCTGCGGTCGCGAACTTCGCCCCGATGGGCCCCCCAGGCCCAGAAGAAGGTCAGGCTCAACCCAACCGCCACAACCCAACCCGGTTCGAGCCAGCGCAGGCAAAGCGAAGGCACGCCAACCCACCGCGCTCGTCGCGCCCGTAGCGTCGAACCGAGCCCAAGCAACCCCACCAAGACCAAGGTGCAAAGCCCCGCCGGTAAGGCGGCTCGCACTAACTTGCCGTTCCAGGCACGCGCGTCGAGGTCCATACCCAGGGCGGCGATCATCGCCCCGTCGCCCTTGTAGGCTCCGGCGCAAACGATCAGATCATCCACGCTCTCAACGTAGGTAGTCTTCGGCTCAATCACCTTCCGAACCGGGTTCTCGTATTCATATTCCACCCAACCCTTGCCGTTGGCATTCGCCATAGCTTGGATTTCCCGGCGAAAGAACTTGCCGCCAGCCCAATCCTTCTTGTCGAGCAAGTTCTGACCGACCAGGTCGGGTCGGACCGGATGAGCCCGCATGGTCATGCCCCGGTCATAGACGAAGGTGTAGAGTTCACCTTTGCAAAAATCGCCTTGAGGGTTGTTCATTTCCTGCAGAAAACGCTCGCGACCGTGCTGGCGGTAATAGGCCACGGCCTTCAACACCATCACCTGGGCGTCATCGGGTGTGACGAGCCCTCCCAATGCTGTCGGTATGTCGAGGATGGGTTCCAGTCCCGTAACCCAGGTCCCCCAGCGATCCGTGAACGGCCCCAGGGTAGTGGCAGTGCGACGGGTAAAGGCGAGGCGCACCCCCTCGGGCACTTCGGTATTGATTTGTCCGGCCGGGGAGTAGTCCTTCGAATCGGTGGGTTCACTATCGACAAAAAAGAATACCGACCCATCGGCCTTGCGCCCCAGGAGGTAGAGAAAGCGACACTGCGGTTGGGCCGCACGAACGGCCGCGAGTTGCGCCTTGATGCGCAAGTAGGCGGGATTCTCCAGATCCGCCGCCGTCCCAGTGAAGCCCTTGATGTGCTCGCGATTCATCGACTGCGCCACCATGAATGCGGAGGCCTGCAATTCACTGCGCATTTCGCGATCGGCCTGGGCAACGTTCCACCCGGCCAGTAGCGCCCCAATGACCAGGATGCAGAACATGGCTGCGAGCAAACGGATTCGGGCTGGGCGGAGCTTAAGAACCATAGGGTCAGGCCTCATTTCAGGGGGAGCATCGAGGGCGGACCCTAGAGATGACCCAATTCCCTTCATCGGCCCCCCAAGAGCCAAGACAAGAAATGACATTTTTCGGGGCTTAGTTCTATGCCTTTTTTTACGTAACCAATAACCTTGTTTGCCTTTAGGAAAGAGATAGGCAAAAACGCCAGACCGCGACCAAGACCGAAGGGTGGAACGGAAGCCATGGCCCCAGACCCCCAGCAAGACGGTCCGATTTTCCAAACCGGGTCATCTTCACCCAAACGCGCCCACAAACTTCATTCGCGCTCATTGCGCTCATCGCTGTGCATCGCTGGCTACAGTCTTTTACTTTTGCTTGCGGGCACTCCATAACTCATTGCCATTGGCTTCTATGGAATATCTTTCCCTGCAATTCCAGGCATGGAGATTTCGCCGGTGAGCGGCCGTTGAGCTTCGTTTGACCGCATCTCACCCCGAAGTCGCAAGGAATTAATTTCACGCGGAGGCGCGGAGGGTGATAAGCACAGGGCTCTTGGCTTTTCGAATCAATCTCCGCGCCCTCCGCGCCTCCGCGTGAGTCCATTTTTCGGCAATCCAAGTTTTCAAGGCTCCCCGCAGAGCCTTACGCTGCGCCGAGATTGGCGGCGATTGCCGCTTTTTCTCTATGATGAAAGATCACGACTGACCTTCTTCAAGGAATCCGCATGGCCAAGCCCACCACCGATCAGCCCGAAATCATTTACTCGATGATGCGGGTCTCCAAGATTTACAACAACAAGCCCGTCATCAAGGACATCTCTCTCAGCTATTTCTACGGCGCCAAAATCGGCGTGTTGGGTCTGAACGGTTCGGGTAAATCCACGGTGCTGCGCATCATGGCGGGTGTGGACCAGGATTTCAACGGCGATGCAGTGCTCTCCAAGGGCTACACCACCGGCATGCTGGAGCAGGAACCCAAGCTCGATGAAACCAAGACCGTGCGGGAAGTGGTGGAAGAGGGTGCGGGTGAGAAGGCCGCCCTGCTGCGCGAATACAACGAGATCACCGATAAATTCTCCGACCCCGATGCCGATATGGACGCCCTCCTGGAGCGCCAAGGCGAACTGCAGGAGAAGATCGACACCCTGGATTGCTGGGATCTGGATGCCCAGCTCGAACAGGCCATGGACGCCCTGCGCTGCCCCGATCCGGATACGCCCATCAAGGTGCTCAGCGGTGGTGAACGACGCCGCGTCGCCCTCTGCCGCTTGTTGCTCCAGAAACCCGACATCCTGCTGCTGGATGAGCCCACCAACCATCTCGATGCGGAAACCGTGGCCTGGCTGGAACAGCATCTCCAGCGCTACGAAGGCACCGTCATCGCCGTGACCCACGATCGTTATTTCCTGGATCACGTGGCCGGTTGGATTCTGGAACTGGATCGCGGCGAAGGCATTCCCTGGAAGGGCAATTATTCCTCGTGGCTCGAACAGAAAGCCGCGCGCCTCGCCCTGGAAGAACGCTCCGATCAGCGCCGGGAGAAGACCCTAGAACGCGAGTTGGAATGGATTCGCATGTCGCCCAAGGGCCAGCACACCAAGAGCAAGGCGCGCATCGCCAACTACGAAAAACTGGCCGGTGCCGAAGGCGCGGAAAAGGAACAGGAGCTGGAAATCTACATTCCCGCCGGTCCTCGGTTGGGCGATGTGGTGGCCGAATTCAAGAGCGTTTCCAAGGCCTACGGCGAAAAAGTGCTCTTCGAGAATCTGGAATTCGAGATTCCTCGCGGCGGCATTCTGGGCGTCATCGGCGCTAACGGCGCGGGTAAGACCACGCTCTTCCGCATGCTCACGGGCCAAGAGACATCGAACTCCGGCGAGATCCGAGTGGGTGATACGGTCAAGCTCACCTACGTGGATCAGCTGCGCTCAACCCTGAACACCGAGAAGAGTGTGTTCGAAGCCATCAGCGATGGCCGCGAACAGATCGAACTGGGCGGCAAACTCGTGAATGCCCGCGCCTGGCTCAGCCGTTTCGGCTTCACCGGCGATGCCCAGCAAAAGAAGGTCAAGGAACTCTCCGGCGGTCAGCAGAACCGGCTCAATCTGGCCCTGCTCCTCAAGAGCGGCGGCAATGTGCTGCTCTTCGACGAACCCACCAACGATCTCGATGTGAACACCATGCGGGCGCTGGAAGAGGCCATCGAGAACTTCGCCGGGTGCGCCGTAATCATTAGCCATGACCGCTGGTTCCTGGATCGCCTCGCTACCCACATCCTGGCCTTTGAAGGTGATAGCCGCGTGGAATACTTCGACGGCAACTACACCCAGTACGAGGAATATCGGAAAGACATCCTGGGCCTGAAGCCCTTCGAGCCGCATCGGATCAAGTACCGGAAGCTCACGCGGTAAGAGATTCTCGGCCCTTTGAGTCTGGATTTTTTCATTAAATGCCGCACACGAGAAACGCCCCTACAAGCACTGTGGGCTAGCAGCAACGCATCGGTGTTCATCAGTATTCATCGGTGGCAATTTTTTTTTGCTTTGAACCAAGGCTGGTTGAGCCGATGAAAATAATTTTTGGCCACCGATGCATACTGATGGACACCGATAAAAACAGATCAAAAACGTGGTCCTTTGCGGATTTCGAAAAAGGCATGGCGACTTCACTATCTACTCGGCTTCGCATTGCCATTCATTGGTCGGGACGGTCCTTTTCCGTGTGATCCTCTTCCTTGTTTTCAATGAGCCCCCATGCACATCAAGCGTGCAAGTGGGCTCATCTGCTTTTCCCGTTTTAAAACCGGGTGGAGTGAACTATGGAGCGATCTTGACCTGAATGGTGTGATCCGCCTGCACCGCCAAGAGGGTATAGCTCGAAACAGCACCCACAGAGCGGCCATCCACAAGCACGTCCTGAATGGTGCCACCCGCATTTGGAGTAAAGACGAATACCTTGTTCAGGCCATATGCCACTGTCTGCACTCCGGCCGGGCTCACCTCACCATTGCCAGTCACGGTGGTAGTGATCGTGAATTCATCCGGTGCAAAGGTCGCCGTCACGAGGGAATCGATGTTGACGGAGGGAATGGTGTAAACCGTGGTCGCAATACCCAAGGACACACCATTGATCAAAATATCCGTCACGTGGTGTCCACGGTTGGGCGTGATGTAGACCAGGTGACAGGCCCCCGGCACCACGAACGATTGCTTGGGCGCCACACTGCCCAAGGCCGAGGGAACACCGGCCACAGTGAGGCGACCCGCCGTATCAAACACAACCGACAGCACATGGCTGGCTTGGATGTTGCTGAAGGTGTAGGAAGGCAGCGGTCCAAGGGGAACCCCATCCACCAGCACATTGCCAACCCGTTTACCGCTGCCCGGCGTGAAGGTAAACGTCGTGTTGCTGCCCCAATCGACACTCTGAGTCCCCAACGGCGAGACTTGGCCGTCCCCAGTCTTGGACACCTGGATGGTGAGGGTGTTGATGGCGAAGCTGGCAGTGACGGTGATGTTGCCGGTCACGGCGGCATCGGTGCGGGCGGCGGTGAGCACGCCATCGCTCCAGGTG
>JAIFMW010000242.1 GCA_020048105.1 Deltaproteobacteria bacterium
CCACGGCGATGGCCACGCCATCCACAAAGTTGTGGATGGAATCGCCGATGAGGATCATCTCGCCAGCCCGGGTGTGGGTCTCGCAGGCTTCCTCATGGCAGTGGCGCCACAGGGCCACCTTCTCGAGAAGGAAGAAGAGGATGATGCCGCCCAGTATCGTGGGCAATACGGTGGTGCTGGGTAGCTGCTTCAAGGCGTGGGGGATCATGCCGAAGAAGGCGGCCCCCAGGAGGGTGCCAATGGCATAGGGGATCAGGCAAGAAGTCAGCTTGCGTAAACGATGGTCTTTGGCCAGAAGCAGCAGGGCCGCGAGGCCCACGGAGCAGATGGAGCCCAGCAGGCAGAAGGTAATCATTAAAATGGCGGTCATGGTGTCGGACTCCGGGTGTTGAGTCGTGCGGGGCGATCAGCCGATCAGGAAACGGCCGGTGTATTTTCGGTAGTCCGCCAGGGTTTGCGCATGGAGGGGAAAGAGGTTTTGGGGCAGCAGGTCCAGGGGCCAGAAGCACACTTCCGAGCCCTCCTCCCCATCGGCCCTGGGCACCCCTGACCATTCCCGCACGATGAAGGCGAGGGCAAAGGGCTGCACCTCGTCGCCGTTGGGGTAGCGGAATCTCTGGCCAGGGCCCGAGTAGATAGCCATGGGCTCGGCCTCATGGACATCGAGGTCCGTTTCCTCTTTGACTTCGCGTCGAAGGGCCTCCAGGGCGGTGTCCTCCAGTTCCAGTGAGCCGCCCGGCAGGCCCCAGCAGCCCGTGTCGGTCCTGCGCTGGAGGAGGACAGCGTTGCGCTGGTTGAGGATGATGGCGCGCACACCTGGCAAGAACAGGCACTGGGCACCTGCGGTGGCGCGGAGTCTTGAGACATAGGTGCCGATCATGCCTTTGCTCCAGGGGTTGGGGTGGGCAGACAGTAGTAGCCTCGGCCGCCAGCGAGGACCGTGCGTACCTGGCCCGTGGCCACCAGGCGATCGAGGTGCTTGAGGGTTTCCAGTTCGTGGATGCCCAGGCCGCGGGCAATGTCGTTGGGCGTGCAAGGGCGCCTCCCAAGGAGTGCGAGAATTTGTGCGTCCTCGATTCTCGGAGTCTCTCCAGCCGGAGGCGTTGCGGGTTCGGTCTCGCAGATGATTTCCACCTGCCCGGGAAAGGCGTTCAGTAATTCCTGGAGTCGTTCCGGCGCCGGGGCGAGGGCGAAGCCTTCGGCTGGGGGCCGGGTGACGGTATTCAACTGGATGCGGGCAGGCCTGATCTTGCGGGTGAGGGCCACCAGGTTGGCGATGCTGGCGGGGCTGTCGTTGAGGCCTGCCAGCAGGAACACCTCGAGCCACACCTCGCCGGGGAAATCTCGGGTGAAGGTGGCGAGTCCCTCGACCATCTGGGTGAAGAAGATCCCCTCCTGGGGGCGATTGATGCGCTGGAAGGTTTCTGAATCTCCTGCATCCAGGGAAGGCAGCACGAGATCGGCCTTCATCAAGGCCTGGCGCACCTCAGGCATCCACAGCAGCGAGCCATTGGTGAGCACTGCGACAGGGATGGTGGTGAGGGCCTTGAGACCTTCGATCAGCGCGCCGAGGCCGCTGTGCAGGGTAGGTTCTCCCGAGCCCGCCAGGCCGATGTAATCCGGGGCGGAGCCCCGATCCAGGCTTGCCTTCACTTCGGCGAGGAGATCCGCTACGGGCACATAGGGCCGTCGCTCCAGAGTTAGATTGGTGGTGCGTCCCAACTGGCAATAGACACAGTCGTAGGTGCAGGTCTTAAAGGGGACGAGATCCACGCCGAGGGATCTTCCCAGGCGGCGGGAGGGGACAGGGCCGTATACGAAGTGGAGGCGGTTCGGCGTCATGCTCTGACTCCATAGGGTTCGGGGTGTGCTGCGGCAGCGTGCACCAGCACCTGGGCCCCCATAGGAACTCCTGCATGGTCGGCGATCACGGCGCATTTGACCTTGAACAGGAAAAACAGGTTGCCTTTGACCTGGCTGAGGGTCTCGTAGTTGCCCTGTCCCTTGGCCAGGATCAGGTCGGCCTTGGCCATTTCCGCTCGGAAGGATGCGCTGCAATCCTCCAGCAAGGTGCCTGGGGCATCGGAACCGTTGTCGATGAGCTTGACCCGGGATTCCAGGTCCACGGCCCGGGCATCCACCCGGGTGGCGTCGTTGAGCACCGGCGCACCGCGCACCGCCAGGGTCACCCGGGCTGGGCCCAGGTGTTCGATCAGGAGGCGGTCCAGGGCGATCTCCCCGGCATTGTCGGCGAGATAGAGAATGCGCTCGGCCTTGGCAAGGGCCTGTCTGAAGGCCTCCAGGTCACCTACGAAGACCTCGGTCATCGCCTGCTCGAGGGCCTGGCGTACTTCGGATTCAGACAGAGAACCCTTAACGCCCAGGTCGATCACATTCCCTGCGATGGCCAGCCGAACGGCCAGGGCTAGGGGGTCGGACGCGGCGTTGAGTCTCCGTTGCAGCTCCGGCAGGAGGCCCAGCGCTAGATGATTCTGCTGATCCTTCAGGGCCCGGTAGGGATCCTCGACTCGGGACAGCTCCCGCAGACGGCGCTGGATGCGCTGGGCCAGCAAGGGAGGAGGTCCATCCAGGTCCATCTCGCTGGTCCAGCGCAGCACGTCTCGCACGAAGCATTCCTGCAGGCAAGGCTCCAGCGCGACCAGCCGGGAGGCTTCGATCGCCTGGCGAATGAGGCAGGGAATGCAATCGAGCGTTGTTTTCATACCTGGCTCACTTGCCTCCGTTCTCGGGCTCGAGTTCCCCAAGGCGCTGTCTGATGGCCATGAGCTGTAATTCCAACGTTTTGGCTTGGAGCTTCAGAGTCTCTTGTTCCTGGCTTGGATCCTGGTTCCCCATCCGGCGGAACCCCATCCCACGAGGCCCTTGGCCAGGCCGGAAACCACGGCTCCTACTATCTTCAAAGCCGCGCCCCCGCCCCATTCCACATCCGCGTCCGGGGTTCGCTTCTCCCGGTTGCAGGGAATCCGTGCAGCGCCCCTGCGCTCGCCCCGTCATCGCTCCCATGCTCCTGGGGCCTGTCCCGTTCAATCTTGGCATATCGTTCTCTCCTTTTTTGGTGTGGGGTTATCCCCTGGTCATGCTCGTGCCGCAAATGAGGCACGTCTTCTGGGCGCAAGGCACGCCCGGTTCATGGGGCACTTGATGCCCGCACTTGGGGCATAGGCACGTCCCGACTGCGGATCCCGCACCGGGAATAACCTCGCCTACGGGTCTGTTTCTCCGTCCCCCGCCTTGCCCTTTGCCCTGGCCCTGCCCGGTGCCACGACCACCACCTGCGCCACTGCCTTTTCCGACTCTTCCTGGCATGGTTCCCTCCTTCTGTTGGTTCTCGAATCCGCGCCGTCGGGTATGAAGGCGGCACCCAGGCATTTTGTAGGTATCACCGCCAAGCTCGTTTTTGAGGTAGGCCTGGATGACCTCCTGCAGATTTCCGGCCACAAAGGGGAATACCTGGATCCCGTTGGTGATCAGCGCTTCGCGGAGGGTGGTTGAAATCGCGCCGCACACGAGGGTGTCGATTCCCAGGTCCACCAGATGCATTGCTCGCTCAATAGGAGGCTGTTCTTCTAGGGTTTCCTGGGCTTCGGACACGATGAGTCCGGCCTCCAGTTCGGCGACATGAATCCGTTGGGCAGCATCGAAGACCGGTGCGATCCGATCTCCCAGGAATGCAAAAGCCGTCTTCATCTGTGATCCCATGCCTCACGTCCACGGGATAGAAACAGCAACCAACGCGCCACTTTTCTAAGCCAATCTTGAAATTGTTTTAACTGCCTTTAATAGCAATACCTGTAACAATTTCCACTTAAAGGAAGGAGACCTTAGACGGTAGCAAGAGGGCTACTGTCTACTCCAATTGGGGTGCGCAACTGCTACCGTCCTGCCAAGAGTAGAGACGGTTCCGTGATCCATGGGGAGATCCCCGTTACGAGGTTCCCGAACGTCGGCGACGGCCGTCCTGTTCAGGCAAGGGTATTCCCAGTTTTTTCATCCAGCGAAACAGAGTGGTCTTGTGGATGCCGAGTTCCTTCGCCGCGGCCAGACGGTTGTATCCGTTGCGTTCGAGCGCCCCGCGAATGGACTGGGTATCAAGGATGTCATGGGCTAGGCGCGCAGAGTGAAGCAGACCTGCTGAAGCCGCGCGGGAGCGCAGTTCTTCTGGCAGGTGTTCGATCCCGATGGGGCCTTCGCTGCAGAGGATGAAGGCGCGCTCGATGGCGTTCTCAAGCTCTCGCACATTGCCGGGCCAGGTGTGAGCCATGAGGAGAGACAAGGCCTCTACCGTGATGCCCGAGATGGACTTGCGTTGCAGGTGATTGAAACGCTCCACGAAGTGTTCCACGAGGAGTGGAAGATCCTCCTTCCGGTTCCGTAGGGGAGGGATCTCCAGGCGGACTACATTAACGCGATAGTAGAGGTCCTCGCGGAAGGCGCCCTTTCGCATCTGTTCCGTCAGATCCCTGTTCGTGGCGACGATGATGCGAACATCCGCCGTCTCGGATCGGATCGCCCCTAGGGGTTCAAAGGTTCGCTCCTGCAGCACGCGCAGGAGCCGAACCTGGAGAGCTGGGCTCACTTCTCCGATCTCATCGAGGAAAAGCGTTCCGCCCTTGGCCATGGTGAAGCGCCCGGCCTTGTCCTTGGTCGCGCCGGTGAATGCCCCGGCCTTGTAGCCGAAAAGTTCTGACTCGAGGAGTGTGTCGGGCAAGGCCCCGCAGTTGACTGCGACAAAGGGTCCCGTGCTCCGAGGGCTCAGCGAATGAATGGCGCGGGCCGCCAGCTCCTTGCCCGTCCCGGTCTCCCCCAGGATCAGCACGGTACTGGGGCTCGCGGCGATGGCGGGCATGACCGCGAATAGTCTCTGCATGATGGGGCTGCGGCTGACGAGGTCACCGACCCGCACTTTCCCTTCTAGTTCTCGGCGCAGTACTTCGACTTCGGAGAGGTCGCGAAAGGTCTCAGCTCCGCCAGTCATATGCCCGTCCGAATCCCTCAGTACCGCTGTGCTGAGGCTGATGGGGATCCGGTTGCCATTGGCGTCAATGATGTATCCAGCCTTCCCGATGATGGGTCTGCCCGTCTTGATTGTTTGCCGAAGTGCACAGCCATCGCCACACATGCTGGAACGGAACACCTCTGAGCAGCGTTGTCCAATGGCCTCCTCCCTGGAAACCCCCGTAATTTCCTCCGCGGCCCGATTGAAGGAGGTTACGTGCCAATCGGAATCCACGGTGAAGACGCCATCGGAGATGCTCTCCAGAATTGCCTCGGTGGGTGAAAGTGGCGGGTTGGTTTTTTCTATCCGCTGGCTCATCGCGGCGATCTCCAGGGGATGGGGTTCGAACGATTCCCGTCTTCACAAATCTACACTTCTTGTCTGACCGCCGGTAACGCGGTAAGAGATGGCTGGGTCAGGAAGCAGAAGGATACCGATGCAAATACACACTGCTGAATAGTGCCTATTTTGGTGTGCCCCAGGTGGAGTAGCCCACGATCTTGACCGATGCTTCGGGGGGATAGATCGCGAAGGCGCCTTGCCGCTCCCGCAATGCCCGGAAGCACTTTCCGCCTCCACATCCTTGGTCGCGACCGCAGATGATGATGCCGATTTTCGTCATGGAGATCCTTCTCAGCGAAATCGGTTTTTGAGGTATGCGTCGACAAGGTTTTCCGGGGAATCCATCGCGGCTCCAAGCACTACCTGGATGCCCAGTTCCGTAAAGAGCTGCACGGCGCTCCGACCAAGGCCTGTCGCGACGATCACGGTGACACCATGATCCGCGAGCCAGTGGGGCAGGAGTCCTGGCCGATGCGGAGGGGTGTCAAGGTCTTCGCGCGACAGGATCTTTTTCTCGACTGGATCGACATTGACCAACGCAAAACGCGGAGCGTGTCCTGCGTGCATCGGCCTATTTTCGTTGAGTAGTGGGATTGCGATTTTCATTGGATGCTAGGCCTCCCGTTCATGAACTGCCTTGTATTCCAGCGATTCGCCGACACGCCGGGCATGCCCCATGTCTCCGTAGGCTTGCTGAAAAGCCAATGTGGCAGTCAGGCCCGTGCGGTGGACAGATGCAACGCGAGCGACGCCTGCCCTGTGGAGTGCCCGCAAGGTGGCTTGGTTGCGGGTATCCGATGCCCTGGAGAGATGAAAACTCAGGCCGTGCTCCATTTCCAGATCGGGGCGGGCGGTTTGGTGATCCACCAGGAGACTGATGCGCAGGTGGGCAGTCACGGGATCGGTTCCGGTGAAGGCTGGAGGCCATTTCGTGATGCGGAAGGAGATTCGGTCTGGCGACTCCCGATCCTGCGGGCCTCCTCGGGATCGAGCTGTTCGGTCCAACCGCCCCAAGGGGCATCGGGACGATCCGCATTGGGGTAGTAGGGCTTGATATCCAAGAGTGGGGTGCCATCCAGCATATCGGCCCCTTCGAAGATTACTCGCGCGCCCTCGATGGCCACGACCCGCACGAGGCTCAGCCCCAGGGCGTTGGGGCGATGCGGATAGCGGCAGGCGAAGATGCCCTTGAACTCGTTCAGGAGGAAGGGTTTCACCCGCAAGGGGCCCCGTACGGCGCGATGGAGGTGGTAGATCAAGAATACGTGGCTGAAGGACTCTAGCCCCTCCAGCCCTTCCACAAAAGCTGGATCCAGGTGGATCTCCCCCCGGATGCCTTCCGCAAAGCATGGCTGGATGGGTGTATCGTCAAAATCCTTGTGGGGCGTGCGGATGAGCCCCAGGGAATGGAGTTCCAAGGTGTTCAGCATGGAACTCCCTGTTGGGCTTTTGGGCACCATCGTTCCAGGTTCATCAATGAACAGACGGACGCACCCGTGAAGCCAAAAAGGATGATTCGTTTTCCGCAAGCCCGGATGAGTTTCAATATCTGGTTGCGACCGTCCATCAGCGAAATGCCGAACCGGCTGGTGCCTCGAAGGTGTGGGTTCAAGTCGCTGATTTGCACGTGCTCTGGCCCAAATTCACGCACAAGGGTCGTGAAGAATACTGCAATCACGCAGGTTCTGGCGGCTTGGGCTGGGGGAAGCCCCACCGCGAAGCGCAGTACCGGCATCAGAACGATGCCGCCTCCGATGCCCAGCAAACCCCCGAGCAAACCGGCAGCGAGGCCGGCGGAGATAAGAATGATCCATTCCGTCATCCCACGGGCTCCAGCAGGGCCTGGAGGATGGGCTGGAAGGCCTGGGCGGCGGCATCGTGTCCCCCGGCGAACAGCCTAGGGCGTCCAGCCTCGCCGCCTTCACCGACCGCAGGATCTAAAGGAA
>JAIFMW010000120.1 GCA_020048105.1 Deltaproteobacteria bacterium
TCCGAGGGCACAAGGTACATGGAATCTGGAATCGATCTCCCCAACAGATCATCTACGGAATCGTACCCAAGGGTTTTCGCCCCAGATGGGCTCATGAGCAGCATCCGTCCTTCGTTATCGGTGCGATAGAACACGTCCTGAATGTTCTCAAACACGTTACGGAATTTGGCTTCGCTTTCCTTCAAGGCCAATTCAGATTGCCGCTCTTCTGTGATATTTCGGAACACGGCATAGGCACCAATCATCTGCCCATCAGGGTCCTTGATTGGTGTCGCCGAAACCGAAAAAAGTATCGAATGCCCCTCCCGGTGAGGTATGACGATTTCGTAGTTTTCGCTTAGGCCCTTCTCCCGGACCCTTCTTCGTTCTAGGAAAAATGGACGCGCACTGGGGCTCAATAATTCAACGAAGGGCTTCCCCTGCAATTCCTCGAAGGTCCTGCCTAGCAACTGGGCCATCCACGGATTCAAGTAGGTTATGACACCCTCGCGATCCACGGCCAGAATCCCCTCGCTCAACTGTTCCACGAGATTCCGAAACATGGCCTCGGTCGGGTTCTGGTCACCTGTATGCATGATTTCCAAACTCCTGTATCCGGCACAATTCGGGGAGAGGTTTCAAGGGATTTTCGTTTGGTACTGAGTGTATCCCCTACCCAGGCTCTAGCGTCGCTGCCTCCGGAGGGATTGTTGATATCGATCAACGCGCATTCCTCTCCGGCAAGGCATCCTAATACTTGGCCATCCCGGCTCGCGGATCTCTCATGCAGTCCACTCCAAAATCCTTGCGTCTGCATATCGGCATCTTTGGCCGCCGTAATGTGGGTAAGTCATCTCTCTTGAACGCCATCACCCGCCAACAAGTTTCCATTGTGAGCGAGCATGCGGGCACCACCACGGACCCGGTGGAGAAGCCCATGGAGCTCCTGCCCCTGGGCCCGGTGCAATTTGTCGACACGGCAGGCGTGGATGATGAGGGCGCCCTGGGTGAACTGCGCATCGCCCGCACCAAGGCCGTTTTCGAACGCGTGGATCTGGGCGTGATCGTGACAGAAGCCAAGGCCTGGGGAGCCTTCGAGGAGGGCCTCTTCAAGGAGTTGCAAGACCGCAAGGTCCCTACCCTCGTGGTCTTCAACAAGCAGGATCTACAAACGGTCGGCTCTGAAGAATGTGCGGCTCTCACAGATCGCGGCGCCTCCGTGGTTTCCGTTTCCGCCGCGACCGGCACGGGAATCCTCGATCTACGCGAAGCCTTGCTGAAGCTTGCACCCGGGGATTTCTTTGATAACCGGCGCTTGGTTTCGGACCTGGTTCCGCCCGGCGAAATCGCGGTCATGGTGGTGCCCATCGACAAGGAAGCTCCCAAGGGTCGGTTAATCCTGCCCCAGGTCATGGCCATCCGCGATCTCCTGGACGGCGAATCGATGTCGTTGGTCTGCCAGGAACGCGAATTGAAACGCGCCCTGGCAAGCCTTGCAAAACCGCCAGCCTTGGTGGTGACGGATTCCCAGGCCTTCCTAAAAGTCGCAGCCGATGTACCGAAAACCGTGCCCATGACTTCCTTCAGCATCCTTATGGCCCGCTTCCAAGGCGATTTGGTGGAGCAAGTGCGAGGCACCATGGGCATCGAAAGGCTCAAGGGCGGCGATACGGTGCTCATCGCCGAAACCTGCAGTCATCACCCGGTGGGCGAAGATATCGGTCGTGTAAAAATCCCTCGCTGGCTCACCCAATACGTGGGCGCCAAACTCAATTTTGCGAATGTGCAAGGCCGCGATTTTCCGCAGAATCTGAGCCCTTATCAACTCATCGTCCATTGTGGAAATTGCACCGGCAATCGCCGTGAAATGCTGAGCCGCCTGCATCGTTGCAGGGAAGCAGGCATTCCCATGACCAACTATGGCCTCACCATCGCCTATTCCCTGGGCATCTTCGAGAGAGCACTGGCGCCCTTTCCCGAGGCGCTGGAGGCTTTTGAGCTGTTAAAGGCCAGGACATAAAAAACGGCGGCCTAGTGGCCGCCGTTTTTAAAAGAGCAGAAATGATTAGGGCTGAAGTTCAGCCGTCATTACGGCACCACCCATTTCGGGTAGCGTTGCCGAGGTCTTTAGAACCTTGCGGGAATCCTGAGCGATCCAAAGGGTCTGGATGCCGGGTGCGCCATCGGCGGAGGTCACTTCAACCTTCCAGGCCTTGGCGCTACCGCCCGCTACCGTAATAGCTTCGGCGCCGACAACCTTTGCTTGTTTCAAGGCAACTTTCTGTTTTTGTAGATCAAAATTTCGGAACACAACGTTGAACCCTTCCACCAGCGGCAAGGCCGCGATGGATTCATCCGAGCCCGCCCCGTCGGCGAAAAGTTCGCCACCTAAATCGGCGTTTAACGGTTTAGCATTGCCACTCATCGTCATGGTGCCGGTGGCCTTGCCGTCCTTATAGACCACTTCCAATACGACTGGGCCTTGCTTGACCGTGCGGGAGCGCAACGCCAGCGTCCCTTTTTCCAGCAGCACCGAATCCACGGCTTCCATGATGGGCAGCTTCATCGTGTCGATTACGCGCCACCCTTTTTCCTCTTCAGTGATCACACGCGAGATATTCAATGGCATTGTTTGCGGACCCGCCGCCAGGGTGCCCTGGAAGGTAAAGGTGCCCACCTTTAGGCCTGCCAGCACCTTCGGCAGAGACACTGCGTTGGCATCAACTTTCTTCGCCAACACCACGGTCTTGGGATCAACCGTAATTTCGGTCAACCGCTTCATCACTTCCGGCGTGCCGCCTTCCTGGAAGCGGCCTCCTAGGTGCTTGGCCAAGAATTTCTCCGCGGAAGCGAACATGGCCATGTTGTTGACGGGACGCTGAAAGCCGTGGCCTTCATCCGGCGCACAAAGGTATTCCACAGGGAAATTGCGATCCCGCAGAGCGATCACGATCTGATCGCTCTCGGCCTTTTTCACGCGGGGATCATTGGCCCCCTGCACGACCAACATGGGGATCTTGATCTTGTCGGCCGAGAACAAAGGGGACTGACGTTCCAACTGTTTTTTCCCTTCGGCGGTGTTGGGATCACCCATGCGAACGTGGAAGATCACCCGACCAGCTTCCCAATAGGGCGGAATGGTTTCGAGCAGGGACAGCAAATTGGAAGGGCCCACGATGGGCACAGCGGCCTTGAAAAGATCCGGCGTGAAGGCAGCACCCGCCAGGGATGCGTATCCGCCATAAGATCCACCCATGATGCCGGTGCGCTTGGCATCGACCACGCCATTCTTCACCAGGTGCTTCACACCCCAGGTGATGTCGTCCTGCATTTTGTCGCCCCACTGCTTGTTCCCGGCGTTGAGGAACTGTTTCCCATAGCCGGTGGAAGCACGGAAATTCGGCTGCAATACGGCATAGCCGCGATTGGCTAGAAACTGGGCAAAACTATTGAAACCCCAACCATCGCGAGCCCAGGGGCCACCATGGGGAACCACGACCAAAGGTAGATTTTTGGGAGCGACACCCTTGGGAAGGGTCAGGTAAGCCGGAATATTGAGTCCATCGCTGCTGGGATAGGTGATGGGTTTCATGGTGGCCATATGCTCACGGGGTAATTTTTCCCGAGAGACGAATTCCAGGGTGAGCTTCTTGGTCCGGCGATCAAAGAGATAGCGCGTGCCTGGGTCGGTATCACTCGAACTGGCGATCATCAAGAGTTGCTCGTCTGCCGTCATGGATCCTAGCGAGATCTCACGACCCGGGAGTTTCTTCTGGAGCAGCTTGTAGTCTGCTTCCCAGGCCTTGTCCTTGAAAAGGATGCGGGTCTTCTCGTCCTCGTAGACCGTGGCGATCAGCTCCTCGGTGATTTCCGAAAAGATGGCGCCTCCGAAATCCACGTGCTTCCTGGGATCGGATTCGACCTTGGTTTCCTTGCCCGTCTCTGGATCGAAGAGCACGAGCTCGGTCAGATTGCGATTGCCCTTGTTGGTTTCAAGGTAAACACGTTTGCCATCCTTGTGAAAATTGGAAGGACTTGCAGATTCAAAGACATTGCACGTGTAAATGGGCGCAAAGGAATCCTTATCCACTCGCAGAATCTCGGTGTCGCCCTTATCGGTGGTGCGCATGGCCAAGCGAAGTTGTCCCTTGGAGTCGAACACCCAGCCTGCGATGCGTTCAGTATTCTTGCGGATAAGCGTTCGCTCACCAGTGCTGATTTTCACCTTGTAGAGATCGTGCCAGGAAGCATCGCGATCGTTGAGCCCAACATAGATCGTGTCGGGGTCATTTTTGGGCACACTGGAGATCATGGCCCGAGCACCCTTCGCATCCGTGATATTGCGGGCGGCAGGAACTTCCTTGCCCTCCGCATTGGGAGCGGCTGGGTTCACTGCGTAAACGTTGTAGTTCTCGTCCCCGTCCTTGTCTTGCACGAACAAAATTTGCTTACCATCCCGGCTCCAGAAAAATCCGGGAATCGGCCGCTTGGGGTCTGCCGTTATGGGCCTTGCGGAAGCATAGGGCTCGCCGGTCTTCTTTACCCAGATATTGCGAACATCCTTCAGCGGTTTGATGAAGGCGATGTATTTGCCATCGGGAGAAAGCTGGGCACCGGAGATTTCCGGATTTCCAAAAAACAGCTCTCGATCCAGCACAGGAGGTAGCTGATTCTTCGTCCCGGTAGCCTTCGAAGCTTTGACCGCCTCGGGTGCGGCGGCCATCATGGGCACCGCGATCACCAGGGATAAGAAACACCGCGTGAAACGCGGTAGGTTTTGAACGTGGATCATTGATGGACCTCCATGGGTCAGCCGCTACCGGAGCGGGGTGTCAAAAAGCGGGGTTGCATCGTCCATTGAAGGGCTGCCCTCCAATCGCGTCAATCTGCGTCCGAAAATAAAAAGGCTGAGCGGATGAATTCCTCCGGCCAACCGTTTATTACGCGGTTTTTTACAAATACCTACTCCGGACATTCGCCACGATTTCTCCTGAATGAATCCAGGATCCTTCACACTGGAAGGGCCCCGCGACCTGATGGCAATGCTGAAGAAGGAACACCATGACTCCCGAAGAAATCCCTACTTGGCTACTCGAAGACGACCCAATCCGTTTAGAGATGCTTTGGCGGGCCGCCGATTTGACCCGACACCTCTATGTCGGAGATGAGGTCCACCTCCGGGGCCTCATCGAAGTCTCCAATGTCTGTCAGCGAAGCTGTGCCTATTGCGGCATCGCCGCCTGCGCGCCCAAGGTGGAACGCTATCGCATGACCCAGGAGGACATCCTGGAGTGCGCCGACAAGGCCCTGGAATATGGCTTTGGCACCGTGGTCATGCAGGCGGGCGAAGACCCGGGCATCACAGGCGAATGGATGGCGGACACGATCAAGAAAATCAAGGACCGCACAGGGCTGGCGATCACCTTATCGCTGGGGGAGCGCAATGAGGAGGACTTGCAGGCCTGGCAGGCAGCCGGTGCGGATCGCTACCTCCTGCGCTTCGAGACCACCGACGAAGATCTATATCGACGCATCCACCCCAATCTTCCCGGTGGCGCCTCGAACCGCATTCAGCAATTGCTGCGCATGCGCGACATCGGTTTCGAGATCGGTACCGGTGTGATGGTGGGCATCCCGGGTCAGACCTGGCAGACCTTAGCCAACGACATTTACACGTTCCAGAACTACGACATGGACATGATCGGCATCGGGCCTTACATTCCCAGCCCAGGCACGCCCCTGGAAGGGCCACTGGGCGAAATGCTCATGGTCGAGGCCGGCACCCAACAGGTGCCTTCCGATCCCCTCACGACCCTGAAAGCCTTGGCTCTCACGCGCTTGGTTTGCCCTGAAACCAATATTCCCAGCACCACCGCCTTGGCCACCTTAGATCCCAGTTCGGGTCGGGCCAACGGTCTGTCGCGCGGAGCCAATGTCATCATGCCGAACCTCACCCAGCCCAAATACCGGGTGCTCTACCAGATCTACCCCGGCAAGGCAGGGCTCCATGAGACTGCCGATATCACCACCGCCAAGATTCGCGCCCAAATCGAATCACTGGGGCGGCGAGTCGGCCAGGGACCCGGCACCAGTCCCCGCATTTCCCATCGGTCCGAGGCTTGATTCCCATGGAAAACCCAATGGATCTTTTCCCTCGCGGTTTTGCCAGCGATAATTTCGCGGGGGTCCACCCCCGCGTATTGGAACGCATCGCCACTGTCAATCACGGTCACGCTATGGCCTATGGCGAAGATGCCGTGACGGCCCGGACCCAAGCGGCCTTTAACCGGCTCTTTGGACGAGAGGTCGCAACGCACTTTGTGTTCAATGGCACCGCCGCCAACGTGTTGTCCTTGATGGCCTTCCATAAACCCTACGGGGCCGTGCTTTGCTCGAATCTGGCGCATCTCTGGAACGACGAAAGCACCGCGCCCGAGCGAACCTTGGGCATGCGCCTGATTCCATTGCGAAGTGTGGATGGAAAAATCGATCCCGCTGCCCTGGTGGAAATTTTGGGTCGGGGCCATGGCGTGCATGGAGTGCACCCAGTCGCCTTGACGCTGACCCAGCCAACTGAAGTTGGCACGCTGTATTCCCTGGAGGAATTGCGTCAGTTGATCGGCATTGCCAAGGCCCATGGCCTGGGCGTCCACATCGATGGCGCTCGGTTGGGTTGTGCAATTGCCGCCATGGATTGTGGTGTTCACGAAATGCTGGTGGCCTCGGGCGTCGATGTGGTGAGCTTTGGCGGCACCAAACAAGGCATGCTCTGCGGGGAAGCCGTTGTTTTTTTGACACCGGGCCTGGGTAAAGAATTTCCCTACTGGCAAAAGCACAGCATGCAGTTGTCTTCCAAAATGCGCTTCATTGCCGCCCAATTCGAGGCACTCCTGGAAGATGACCTCTGGATCGAGAACGGCCGCCGCGCCAATGCCATTGCCCAACGGCTGAATCAAGCCCTGGTCAAAGTGCCTGCCGTGAAGGTGGCTTTCCCGGTGCAGGCCAATTCCGTGTTTGCCCGCATCCCACCGGCATGGTTGGAACCCTTACAGCGGGCTACCTTCTTCTGGCCCTGGGACGAACGCGAGGGACTGGTGCGCTGGATGTGCGCCTGGGACTCGACCCCCGAAGATGTCGATCGCTTCATCACGACCCTGAACCACATGGGTAGTGCCTAAGGGGATCGATGTTGTTCCTTTTTTCACCCCCGAGCCTTTCGGCGGAACCTGCGAAGACCAGCGTGGATCCAACGGTTGGCATCCAGCATCTGCTCGGCATCCCCTATGTCGAGGACGGAATGTTGGATGCGC
>JAIFMW010000110.1 GCA_020048105.1 Deltaproteobacteria bacterium
ATGTGGGTTCATTCCCCAAGAGCTTGGCACGCAGGCCTTGGGCCAATCGGGTTCCGGTCACGGCATCGAGCTTCGAATCGCCCTTGATCAACCCTGGGTCCGATAGCGCACCCTCAACGAATACCTGCACGCCTTGGATGGGTCGTTCACGAAGAACCGAGATGGGGCGTCGGCAAGCGATCCCAGGTAGGAGCAGTAGGAGAAAGGTTGCAGCAAGAACGCGCACGGGAACTCCAAAACAACCGACAGAATGAGCCTCCAATCCTAGCCCATCGAGATTCAAACTACCCAGTACACTGATTCCATGACCGAATCCTTTTACCGCACCACCACCCCTTCCGGCACCGAAATCCTGATCGAGCCCCTTTCTCACGTGCGCAGTTGTTCGCTGGGTTGGCGCATTTCATCGAACACACGGTATTCAAAGGCACGGAGCAGTTTCCGAATCCCGAAGCCCTTAGCGCTGCGACTGATGCCTTGGGCGGCAACGTGGATGCCTTTACGGGGAAGGAAACCGCCTGTTTCTATGGCAAGGTGCTCCGCGAGCAATTGCCTGAACTCGTTGCCCTGCTGGGCGATCTGGTGACCACCCCGCGTTTCGACACCGCGGAATTGGTGCGCGAGCGCAGCGTAATCCTGGAAGAGATTGCCCAAAGCGAAGACCAGGCCGACGATTGGGTGAGCGAACTGTTCTACATGAATTTCTGGAAGGGCGGCACCTTGGCCCATCCCATCCTCGGCCGCCCCGAGCAGGTTTCGAAATTCGGACCGACGGAGGCGCGTGCCTTCTTCAACAAGACCTACCGAGCGCCAAACCTGCTCATTTCAGCCGCCGGCGATATCGAAGTTGAATCCTTCCTTAAGCTCTTGGAACCAATCCTGAATCGCTTGCCCAATGGTGTCGCAGAAGCAGCCAAGCCCCTAACTGCCCCTACGCCCTTCATCCTGAACACTCCGCGTAAGGATTTGCAGCAGGCCAGCCTAATCATGGGCTTTCCCGCACCGGGGCATCGCCACCAGGATCGCACCGCCGTGAACCTTTTAAGCCATGTGCTGGGCGGGGGCATGTCTTCTCGGCTATTCATGGAATTACGGGAAAAGCATGCCCTCTGCTATCAAATCGGCAGCTATCTGAGCCACTACCGGGATACTGGCGCCCTTCAGATCACCGCCGGTTGCGCTTCCGATAAGGCCCGGGATTTGGTGCAGCGGGCGGCGGCGGAATGCGCGAAATTGGCCGCGCTGGGCGCCACCCAGGAAGAACTGGACCGCGCCAAACTCCAGGCCCGAACAAGCCTTGTGTTCAGTCAGGAATCTACCAGCGCCCACATGTTCTCTCTGGCCCATCAAGCCATCCATATGGACCGGATCCTGAATATCGATGCCCAGATCGCCGAAATCGATGCCGTCAATCTCGATCAACTCAATCAGGTGGCCAAAGCAATTCTCGATCCCAACGTCATGGGCGTGTCGGCCTTGGGCACCAAGAAGAACAGCGAGATCCGCAAACAAGATCTCGTGGGTTAACGATCTTCACCAAAAGGATTCCCATGAAATTATCAAGCTACTTCACCGGCGCTCTTTCGCTGACCCTCCTGGCCACGCCCCTGTTCGCCGAGCGTAAACTTTCCGGCAAATTCACTAAGACACCGAGTGGCCTGCTAATTGCCGAAATCAAGCCCGGCAAAGGCCCGGGTGCCGCCAAGGGGCAAGTGCTCGGCATGCTGTACCGGGGCTGGCTCTACGACACAGTGCAAGGTCACCAGGGCGAACAGTTCGACGCCGCCCAGGATCGCAAAAAGCCATTTGAATTCGAACTGGGGGCTGGCCGTGTCATCAAGGGTTGGGACGAAGGCATGCTCGGCCTAAAAAAGGGCGGTAAGCGCGTCCTGATCATTCCCCCTGCGCTGGGCTACGGCGACCAAGGCGCGGGAGGTGTCATCCCTCCTGGTGCGACCCTTCTTTTCGAAGTGGAAGTGGTCAGCATCAAGGGTGAGGCCAAGGCCCAATAGGCGAGAAGCATGGCTGAAGACCTTCTGCATTCCTGGGATCACCCGGCACCCGAACGCGCGGGAAGACCGTCGCTTTTTGCCCTGCTACCCGAGGACTTCGTCGCCATGGGTGCACCCGGCCGGGCCGAGCATATCTTCATCCAATCTCAGCACCCCTGGGTTTGGGTGGAAGGCCGCCCTCGGGTGAGCCGCGAGATCCGCGAATGGATGGCGGAAAATCTGGACACCGCGCTGCCTCAAATCGTCGAACGCCATGCCTCGGAGGACGGTAGCACCAAGCTGGTACTGGCCTTGGCCGATGGCGAACGTATCGAAGCCGTGCATATGCCGCGCGATGTGCGGAATCCCCGCGTGACCCTTTGCATCAGCAGCCAAGTGGGCTGCGCCATGGGGTGCACCTTCTGTGCCACCGGAGCCATGGGCATTCGCCGCAATCTCACGGCGGGAGAAATCGTCGGTCAAGTGCTCGCACTTCTGCGGGAATTGGGGCCGGAGAAGCCCCATCAGATCACCTTGGTCTTCATGGGCATGGGCGAACCCCTGCATAACCTGGAGCATGTGCACCGCGCCATACAGGTGTTCAACCACCAGCAAGGGCTGAACATCAGCACCAAGCGCATCACGGTCTCGACCAGCGGCCTGGTCAGTGGCATCGAAAAACTGGCCCTGCTGGAACCGCGTCCCTGGCTAGCCATTTCCCTAAACGCCACCACCGATGCCGCCCGGGGTGCGGTCATGCCCGTGAATCGCGTGTGGAATCTGGCGCGGCTTCGGCAAGCCTTGGATCGCTGGCCCCTGGGGCCCAAGGAAAAGCTCACCATCGAATACGTGCTCATGGCGGGTGTCAACGACACGCCCGAAGATGCTCAGCGCCTCGCCGATTGGATGGGCGAACTGCGCCACTCCCATAACTTGAACCTGATCCGCATGAACGAGCACGCCGCGTCTTCTTTCAGAGAACCGGTCGAGGACCGGCTGAGAGCCTTTGTTGCCTGCCTTAAGGCCCTGGGCTGCTTTGTCACTGTGCGCAAGAGCCGCGGACGAGACGTACAAGCTGCCTGCGGTCAGTTAATACGAGAAGAATCCCGCCAGGGCTGACTTTTCTGTAAAATTCTCCCATGCGCGGCGAACTCCCCCTTCCCCAAGAACCTGGCCAAACCCATGATTCGGACGACAGCATCCGAATTCCCTGGATGCACGAGCCTTATACCCGTGATCCCTATTGGCCCGATCCGTATTCGGGAACCCGCTAGCTAGCGAACAGCTTGGCCCGCATTGAAGAGCGGCAGGTACACGGCCAGTAAAAGCCCCAGCACGACCACGCCCATGAAGAGAATCAGTACCGGGCCGATGAGGCTAGTGACGGCGGTGGTGGCTTTTTCCACCTCCTGATCGAAGAAGTTGGCCACGTGATCGAGCATCTCCGGCAACGCCGAGCTCTGTTCGCCGACGCGGGTCATTTCGATGGCCAACGGGTCCAGCAGCTTTGATTGTTCAAGGGCCTGATGCAGGGCAGATCCGGCCCGCACATGCTCGATGACCATCATCAAACGGAGCTTCATGCGTTCGCTGGGCGTTGTCCTCTGGATAACTTCCAGCGCCTGCAGGGCGGGCATGCCACCTGCCAGGAGCACGCTCAAGGTCCGGCAAAACACCGACGAGTGGTACATGCGATAGAGCGTGCCGAGTTTCGGAATGCCAAGGAGAATTCGCTCCAAGGCACGTTTGCCACCTTCGGTGGTGAACATCCAGCGCAGGACGAACACGAAGGCCACGAGCAGACCAGCCTGAATCCAAACGGTGCTGCGCATAAATTGACCCAGACCCAGGAGTATTTTGGTGGCCGCGGGCATTTCCACGGCACCGTCCGAATAGATCTCCTGAAATCGAGGCAGCACCACGTTGAAGATCACCCCTAAAGCACAGAAGAGTACGAGCACCAGGAAGATCGGATAACCCATGGCCTCCACGATTCGCCGGCGACTCTTCTGGGCAAAGGCCTGGAAAGCCAGCCAGCGGGAAATGACTTCCGGCAGGGTTCCGCTGCGCTCGCCAGCCACGACATTGGCGCGATAAATCGCAGGGAAAGTGCCCGCTTGCTCCAAGGCTTCGGAATAGGCCAAGCCTTCTCGCAACAGTTCCACCACGCGCTCCAGAGAGCTGCGAAGCAGCGGGTCTTTGCCATGGCCCACGAGCAGTTCCAACGATTGCAGGAGTGGGATGCCCGCCTTCAGGAGCGCGAGCAATTCCTGGTTGAACAGAATCAACGAATCAGCGGAGAGAGCCTTTTGTCGACGAAAGGCCGAGGCGGCGCGACCGATTTCCAACGGGAAATCACCTTCGGCCAAAACCCGCGCCCGCACCTCGTCCGAGGAGGTTCCCTCGTAGTCGCGAACCAGGACATCGCCGGTTTTGGTGGTGAATTTCACAGTGAAGCGCATGAGAGAAGTGTAATGGCAATCTCGTTTACCAAGCGACCCAGGTACACTTCCATCCGACCCTGCCGGGAGTACCCGTGGATCTTCGATCTTCCATTGTCCTATCCATGCCCTTCGTCCTGATGGGCCAAAGCCCCATTCAGGTGGGAACGCCGCTACCGCCCTTGTTGGATCTTCGCACGGCCGATATCACCCAATTGTTGCCCAAGGATTCTCGGGACCCCGCGCAAGTCGAAGCCGCGCGACTCGCCTGGGTGCCACGGATTCAAGCCTTCAAGGGTGCGCCAACCCTTCGGTTGTGGCTGCCATTGGGAGAAGCGCGCTTGGCCTTGCTCCTAGCGGCCAGCCAAGCCCTACGAGCGCAGACTGCCGATCAGCAGCTATTCCTGGCCTTCGACCCTGAGGCACCATCGCTCTGGAACGAAAGTGCCTGGGGAGCCTTGCAGGGTGGAATTCTTTCACCCGAGGACCTGGGTCCAGATTCAACTACGTGGCGGAATCTGCTCGTGCGAGCCCAGGAGTTAATGCCCGGCAGGCCCTGGTATCTATGGGTTCCTGTCGATCCCGGCCCCCGCACCTCCATGCTGCTGGGCGACGGCGGCCACCTCGTAATACCTGGCCTTGGCCCTGCGGCCCGCCTCGCAGCCACCATTCCGCCACAATTCAACGAGGTCGAAGGTGGCCTTGGTGATCTCACCCTGCGTCATTCCAAAACCGGCGAAGCTCGTCGCTGGCGCTTTCAGGCAGGCGAATGGAAAGCTGCAGAACTCGCCAAGGACCGCAACGAAGTCGCCGTCACCGCCAAAGACACCTACGATGTGGGCGCCCTGTTGGCGCGTCTGCGGGCCACCCACCTCCGCGACCGCATCGCCTTGGTCAACACCATCGCGCAGCTGGATACCGAAGTTCACATGCAAGGCTCCCGTGGCACCGGGAACGATCTGGGCTTCACCTTTCAGGCCTTTGAAAAAGCCGGAGAAACGGAAGAATTGCTTCAGCAGCAAGTCCGTTTCAATGGCGTAAAAGCGAACCTCAAAGGCGGGCTGCAACTGCCCCTGGTTGAAGCTCGCACCAGCATTGCAGCTCCGGTAGCTCTGAACCTCACCGAACGGTACCGCTACGAAGATGCCGGACCGGGACCCCGAACGGGCACTCGCTTGTTGCGCTTTGAAGCCGTGGACAAAGACCCCTTGCTCGCAGAGGGCGAACTATTGGTTAACGAACAAACCGGCCGAATTCTCGAAGAACGCAGCAGCCGCAGTGATCTTCCTGGAACAGTGAAATCCGAGCGACGGGTGCTCACCTACGGCGAACCCGCACCGGGGCTTTGGCGCGTGATGAAGATCCAAACCTTCGAGCGCTGGCTCACGCCCGGCGGTGTCTCCCAAATTCAACGGAATCTCAGCTACAGCGATTTCCGAATCAATACTCCCGATTTCGATACCCAACGACAGCAGGCACGAGGTTCCAGCTCCACGATGCTCAAACAAACCCTCGATGGATTGCGCTATTTCGAGCTAAAGAAGGATGGACAGCGGAAGGTCGAGCTTAAGCCCAAAGAAAGCCTGCGGGCCCTCGCCGGGGTGGTGCTGGTGGACCCTGGAATGCAAATCCCCGTCATGCCCCTGGGTGGCTTGGCCTACTTCAATTTCAACGCCTTCGACAAAGGCATCCAAGTCAACGCGCTGACCGCTATTGTGTTCAACCAAGCATCCCTAAGCGTGCCCCGCCTTCCCGGTGGCTTTGATCTGCGGGCGCAATTCAGCACCATGCTGTTGCCCTCCACAGAACGCCCCGTGAAGAATGGAAAGCTCCAGGATCAGGATGGCGTTGCAAGGCAATTCGGATTCCTGTCCACAAACGTGGGTCACGATCTGGGTCTTGGCTTTCGCGTTGAAGCCTCGGGCCGCTTTGAATACGATCGTTTCTCTGAATCGAAGGAAGAAAAATACCGCACGCCGGGCTACGCCTTGCCGCCCTCAGGCCTGACTCGGGAATGGCGCGGGGAATTGTCCTGGCAGGCTCGCGGTTTTCAACTGCGCGGGTACTGGGGCACCGGCCAGCGGCCCGATGGCACCTATGGCATTGCCACCGACCTCCAGCAGATTCCCGATGGCGGCAAATATCAGCGCTGGAGCGGCTCTATGGGCTATGACTACCAGATGCAAGGCAACTGGTGGCTGCACGCAGAAGCGGGGATCTCCGGAGGGCGCGGCTTTGATCGCTTCACCGCCATGGGCCTGGGGGGCGAAGGTGGTGTTGCGGGCATCCGCGCCGGTTCCATTGCCGCCGATCGCCTGCAGTTTGCGAAGGCCGGAGTCGTGTTTCCCACCGGCGGCAAATTCCGCTTCACCGCAACGGTGGATCACGTTCGCGCGCGGAGTGTGGATGATCAGCAGACGTATCGGTTCACGGGCCTTGGCATGGCCGGAGATTTACCCGGATTTTGGTGGTTCACCACCGTCAGGGTCAACCTGGGCGCCGGCCTGCATAGCGATGTGCCCGGTGTGCGCACCGTGAATGGATTCATCGCGTTGCTGCGGGTTTTCTAGGTTATCGCGCCAAAACAGCCGAACGATCACCGGTTGTTTTGGCGCGATTCCTAAGCATAGAATCCGCGGTAATGCATGGCCAGCGACACGCGATCGAGGGCCAGGATATAGGCGCCAATGCGGGGATTGGTCTTGTACTTATCGGTCATGGCAAACACGGACTGGAAGGCGTGGGTCATGTATTCCACTAGGCGCTCGTTCACTTCCCGTTCACGCCAGTAATAACCGTTGCGATTCTGCACCCATTCGAAATAGCTGACGGTTACGCCACCGGCGTTGGCCAGAATATCGGGCACGACCAGCACACCGTTGCTGAGCAGGATGGGATCGGCCTCAGGCGAGGTGGGACCATTGGCACCCTCGACCACCACCTTGGCGCGAACCTTCGCGGCGTTGTGTTCGGTTATCTGATTATCCGTAGCGGCGGGCACGAGAATATCCACGGCCATGATCAGGAGCTCCGCGGGATCCATTGGCTCAGCACCCTTGAAACCAACAACCGTTTTATTCT
>JAIFMW010000116.1 GCA_020048105.1 Deltaproteobacteria bacterium
GATCGCCTTCTTGAACCCAGAACCAGAGAAGGTGCTCAATGGCGCGGGAGATGGCTTGATGAACATTGGGATCCTTTTCCCCGCCCCACGCCCGGCCAAGAATCTCCATGAGTTCATCCATGGCAGGTACGGGCATTCCGGGGATATCAACCCAGTCGGCGACTTGTTCGAAGGCTGCAGCTACGGAGGATCGCCGGGCCACGGCGGGGGCTAAGAGGCCGCGGGAAAAATGGCGCAGAATGCGCAGAAAATCCTGGGTGCGGCCGCCTTCCAGTAGCTCACGCAGAAAGGCCAGCACCCGTTCCACGGGCATCTCGAAAATGCATTCACCTTCCAATAACTTCGCAATCTTGGTTGGCAGAGGAAGCGCGCTCCAGCTGAGAATTTCCATCATTTCCTGAAGCTGCTCGTCCTGAAGCCCCTCTCGGCGCAGGGCCTGAATCAACTGATCACCGAAGCGCTCGGGACTCGGACTTTGGATTTTTAATTTCCCCGCCAATTCCCAGGTTCGGTTCACCGAGGCTGAACCCCGCATGTAGGCCGCCGCTAGACTTGGGGGTGCTTCGTTGCCAATTAGGCGGGAAAAGAGGTTTCGGAGCGGACCCATGCGAAGTTGATCGGCGCCAAGAAAGAGGCTGATTCGTTCTTCGGGGTCGAGTGCGCCCACAGCCTTGGTCAGTATCCCTTGGGTGGTGGGTTGGGCACCCTGACGGTCCAGGCCCGACTCTTCTAAAAGGTCGCCGAGCCCGGTCAAATCGGCCGCGCCCATTTCCCGCATGGAGAGAACGGCCAGGGAGTACCGCAGTTGTTCCACGATTTTTTGCGGGTCCGTCCGTTGGCTAGAACCCGCGCCAGAACCAGTGCCCGTGCCAGAACCGGCGCCCCTCCCTGATCCGGCGCCGGGAGCGATCCCGGATTTCGTCAGCGCCGTTTGGGTGACGGGTTTTCCCTTTGCTGGCGCACTCCGATCAGGGGCTTCCCAGGTCGGTAAAGGGGGTGCATTTCTTGGCTCGAACGCTGCAGATTGCGAAGGGTGGCTGTAGATGTCCAGGGTATTTGCCATGGATTCCCAGAGTGCCGCTGCTGCCTCCCCGGCCTCGGAGATCTCCTCTAGGCGAGTGGCAAGGATACGGATCTTGGTGATGCCTTGGTCCTCTAAATGCTTTTTGGCGCCGCCATGGGCACGGAGCTGAGTTGATTTGACATCAAAGATTCCGAGCAGCGCATCGAGATCGTTGGTCTCGGCTCCGGGATAACAAACAAGTGCCTGAATGCTGCGATCCTCAAATTCCAGCGCAAGCGCCTTGATCTGAGATGCCTCACTGTCCTCCATCAAGCGGTCGACGAAGAACCGCCCATTGCGGGTGCCGAATTGGACCTGGGGCTTTCCTTCCAGGATCCGATCGTAGGCATTTTCAAAGGCCTTGAAGGCTTCCCGACATTTGGGATGAATCGGGGCGTAAAGCTGACGAGCTTTTACAGCTCGATGCAGGGAAATGAGGAAATCTTCGGAAGGAATCATGGGGTCCTGGCCAATTGCTCGGGCGTTCAGAATCCTCGCTCCGCACTCGGAATACAACCCTTTGCGCGGGTTCGAAGCGGCAATTGCTTCGCCGGGATCCTAGATTTTTTCGATAACCGAGTTCTGTGACAAGGCTGCGTCGGTAAATGCAAATTGAGTAGAACTACTCATCCATAAAGGGGGGGTCCCCCTATTGTGAGTGGGGTCCGATTTTAGGAAGCTAGCAGGGCATTCATGTGAGGAGTCGGTTCATGTCAAAGCGTCGCGTTTCCCTGTTCGGCCGCGGGCTGCTAGTGGCGGCCGCTGTGTTCGGATCCGCCCAGGCACAGGAGGCTGGGTTTACCCGGGACCTCAAAGTCCGTCTGGGCTATGCCCCCAGCACCAAGGACAACCTGTCCAATAGCATGTTGGGCTTCGGGCTCAACTTTGGCTTCAGCACGGGCATAGGCCAAGTGGGGGTGGAAGTTGGCTATGCCCAGAAGGGTGGGGATCAATTTCAAAAGCCCGTCACGGGCGTTCTGCCCGCGGGTCTTTCTCCCATTGATATTGGAGATGAGCACGCCGCCGCCAAGGTCGGTGACTCTCGGCGCAATACCTTGGACGGCTTTTCGGTCCGCTTGTCCCTTTCTCGTGAACTGAGCGAGGCTTGGCGCTGGCAGGCTGGCTTGATGTTGGGCGGTACCCGTTTCAAGCATGAATATGTCGGCGATGTTAGTTCCGCCGAGTGGAACGGAGGCAACGCGAATTCCTGGCGTGATTTTTATTTTGGAACGCCGACCGAAGGTGGCCTGAGTGTGAGCCCCTATGTTGGGGCCAGCTATAAGGTGAGCAATCGCTCCAGCCTGGAATTCAATCTCGTTTTGCTCTCCTACAAATCACTGGATTACACCCATCGGCCTGGCACCGGCAGCTATGCCTTTACTACGGATCATCCAGACGTCGATACCCCGGGTCGCTTCGGCACACCCAATCTCTTCCTCCAGGACACGCTGGAGAAGAAGTCTCGGGTCATGCCCCACCTGGAAATCAGCTACGTCTTCCACTTCTAGATCCAGTCGACGCAACGGAGCAAATCCATGAACATCAATCGTGCATTGTGTCTTTCTACGGTCGCAGTGGTGCTGGCAGGCGGCACCAGTCTGATGGCTCAGACGACCACGGGTGCCTTGGGCGGCAAGATCAGTGATGCCAACGGCAAACCGATCGCGGGAGCAAGGATATCGCTGGAGAGCCCGGCGCTCTTCCAGACCCGCATCTTTACCACCAACGCTCGGGGCGAGTATCGCGCTCAGTTGTTACCGGTGGGCAACTACACCATCAAAGTCAGCGCCAATGATTACTTAGGTCGCACGGTGGCTGACTTCCGCGTAGGTGTGGGCACCAACCTCACCCTCGACGTGGCGCTCAAGCCCATGGTGGCCGCTGGAGCCACGGTTGAGGTGGTCGCCGCGGGTGCCATGGAAAGCAAAACCGAAGACAAGATTAGCGTGAACTTCAGCGCAGAGCAGCTTCTCCAACTACCGACCGGTCGTTCCTTCGACGGCGCACTTTCCCTGGCGCCCGGTGTCACGGGCAGTGGCACCAGCACCAGCATTCGGGGCGGCAGTTCGGGTGGCTTTTCGCAGGTGCTCTATCGCATCGATGGCATCGACGTGAAGGACGATACGGGTGCAGGACAGCCCGATGCCGCCGGAAAATCCAAACTTTATGAGCCCCTCCCTGATTCCATTGAAGACGTGCAGGTGGTGCTATCGGCTCTCAACGCCCGCAACGGGCGCACCCAGGGTGGTCAGGTCAACGTGGTCACCCGCACGGGTTCCAATGATTTCGCGGGCAGTATCCGCAGCAGTGTCTCGCGCCCATCCTGGACCACAAACTTGTCCAAGGGGCCTATCGATGGTGATATGACGCAGTCCGAGATCCATGCGGTGGAGAATCTCTCCCGGTACACCGATATCACGTTCAGCGGCCCCATCATCAAGGATCGGCTTTGGTTCTACGTGGGAACGCGTATGCAGCCCAGCGAGTCGGGTACCAACACCCTGGGCTGGGGCGGTCACGTAGAGGGCAACGACGGGCAGAGCGTGGCCGATGTTGCGCGCTATCCCATGCATTCCTTCGGACATTTCCCAGGTGCAGACGCGGCAATCATGAACCTTACTGGCGCGCCCGCGGGTTTCGGCTTCATGAATCTCAACGATCCGACTTTTTCTGATTACGGAAAAGTTGTGCCCAAGAATACCAAGTATGAAAAATACGAAGGCAAGCTCACGGGCATGTTGTCCACCAATCACACCCTGAGTCTTACCCTGCTGCACGACAAGGCCTTGATCTCCGGAAAGTCCGGTGAACGCTCCAACGGTGAAGCCACCATCAACCGGGAATTCATGGGTGAAGAAAAGGACGAAACCAACGCCTGGACCTTGGGTTGGAATGGCACCTTCGGCGATCGCTGGTTCGTGGAAGCCCGCGTCTTCAAGAGCCGGTTCTCTCAGGGCGATGTGGCAGGTCCTACGACCTACCCCTATTCTGTCCAGAGCTACTTAAGCACCGGCGATCGGGATGTGCGGATCGTCCAGACCACCGGCACTACGCAGCAGTGGGATGGCTCCACCGTCTGGTATGGCCCGATCTACAGCCAACGCTCATCTGCCTCCACCACACCCGCGAAGCGGGGCAATGAATCTATCAATCTGAATGTGCGCACCTTCCAGGAATTGGCGGGGCAGCATGAAGTCGATTTCGGCTTTGAGCAGTTCCAGACCATCCATCAGTTCGGCCGCGAGCGAAACGGCAACCGCAACTACTACAACGGTGGTTTTATTTACAATCCCACCACCCGGGATTATCGCTACGCGACGATGTACACCGCGGATACGCCTGAATACATCCTCGACTGGGATGATCAGAATGGCAATTTCCAGCAGTATTGGGAAATCATGCGCGGCCCAGGGGCTCATTTAGAGCGTTTCTGGTCCGGTGCCGCCGAGGCCAAGAACAAGAGCCGAGCCTTCTGGATCAATGACAACTGGACCGTGAACAGCTACATCAATGTGATGCTAGGTCTGCGTGCCAATAAGTTCGATATCTACGATACGGATGGCACGGAACAGGCGAGCCTGAGCATTGCCGAGCCTCGCTTCCAGTTGAAGTGGAATCCGGACGGAGCTGGGAAGGAAGTCCTAACTGTTTCCTATGCGAAATTGGCCAGTGCCTATAGTGACGAAATGGCCGCCGCTTTCCGCTCCAACGGCTGGTATACCCGCACCATCCACGGCTGGAAGGGCCTCCCTGGGCAGCCTGGCATCGACAATCCCGGCGCTGATCCCCTCAGCGGTGTTCGGTGGGTGGATTACAACACGCTGACTGACATGAATAACTACGAGACGCGACCCTACGCCATTCTCGATCAGCGTCAGACCTACAAGACTAAGGGCCTGGATGTTCCCTATGCCCTCGAAATGACCCTGGGGTATCAGCGGAATTATGAAACTGGCTACGTGCGAATCACCGGCGTGGAGCGCAAGTATAAGAAGGAATGGGTGTCCTACGTTCGACCCGGTTGGGGCCTCGAATACATGACGCTCAAGAACGATCCTAGTGGACTCACGGATGCCACTCAGTGGGGGCAGAACATCCACTTTTTGAACAGCAAGTTCGATAAGACCTATCGCAGCATCGAACTGGCTTGGCAGGAGAACGTCACCAGCCGCTTTACCTTTGGTGGCAATATCACCTACTCGCAGCTGACAGG
The DNA here is from genome assembly GCA_020048105.1 of Deltaproteobacteria bacterium. GTDB lineage: Bacteria > Acidobacteriota > Holophagae > Holophagales > Holophagaceae > JAYREN01. The sequence goes on from JAIFMW010000116.1 coordinate 5,277, forward strand.
TCGAGATGGCCTGGAATACTACAACTACGCCGCGATGAAGCAGGCGACAGGCACCCCAGACACCAAATACGCGCCGGAAGGCGTTGTGAGTCGGGACTTGATGGCTCGAGCTCACCTCACCTATGTGCATCCGATCGGTAAGGGCAATCTCTCCATTTCGGCCCTATTCGATTATGCGAAGGCGGGTGTGCGAAGCCTGCGAGGCGTCGAGGCCTTGGATACACCCGACATCCACGATGCCGACGGCAACGTGGTGGTCAATGGGTGGGGGGTCGTGGACTACACGGGTCCCAGCAACACTATCAATCCCACAATGAATTACTACTATGGTGGCCTGGGTGCCTACCAGGGCGGCTCTGATTGGTTCAACGTGAACCTTCGGCTTCAGGGCCAGTTCCCCCTCAAGGGCAAGTTGATGCTCATCAGCTACCTTCAGGTGGAAAATCTCTTTAACCGGATCCAACGCAATAGCGTCTATGACTGGGGCTACGGTGAAGAGGGTCGGGCTGGCACGGATGGAATCGTGGCCGGTGTGCCGCTTTCAAATTTCAATCGTCCCTGGGGCACGGCCAACAATCACAGCTACTACACCGGCGGCCGCACCTTCACTGAATTCAGCATTGGCCTGAAATTCTGATCTCTGGCATAGGAAGGAGAATTCATGTTCAAGCATCTACGCAGCTCCTTGCTCGGCCTGATCGTGCTGCCGTTGGCGGCCCAAGGTACCGGGTTCAGTATTGGCGGTGGCCTTCTGGTCGGAAACGACAGCCTAAAGAAAGCCACAAACGGGTCCACCGGCTTTCATCTGGGGGCGGACTATACCGTGGGAACGCAGATTCCCGTGCGTTTCGGCTTCACGCTGGCCAGCATGCCGGGCTCCGCCGTAAACGGGCTCAAGACCTCGCTGACCTTGGTTCAGGCTCACGGCGACATGGTGATCGATACGCCAGCTACAGCGCTGAAGGGTTTGGTCGGCCTATCGTTGAATAGCTATTCCATGTCTCGCAGCGGGATCGAATCGACCGACGAATTGGATGTAGACCACCATTTCCCCGTGCGCGATGCGAGCGGCCTCAAGCTGGGACTCCGCCTGGGAATGAGCTATGCCTTTACCAAGCAGTTAAGTGCCGAAGTTGTCTTCCAGCAAACCGAACTAGCGGGTAAGGATCTGGAAGATCCCATGGTTCGCCGTGGAGGCATCAATCCAAGTTGGTTTGAGCTAGGTGTTCGCTGGCATTTCTAACGAATCGAGGAAGCTCAAATGAATACGAGACTGGCCGCCATCGGCCTGTGCACTTCGATAATGATGGCGGCCGCGGGTCTGCCGAAAATTGGATCCAGCCAGGGGCTTGCCCGTGGCTGGGCTATCCAAGCCGCTGATAAGGCTGCGGGCAGTGGTGCGGAGATCTCGCGCAAAGGTTTTGTCGCGAAGGGCTGGCTGCCAACGGCGGTGCCTTCCACCGTAATGGCTGCGCTCGTCCAAAACGGTATTCACAAAGACCCCTTCTTTGGTAAAAATCTGACGGCGATCGCTCCCGAACCCTTCAAGCAGGGTTGGTGGTACCGAACGGAGTTTACGGCCGATAACCTGGGAGCTGGAGCTCATACCCGGCTGCACTTTGATGGCATCAACTACCGGGCCGATATTTGGCTAAACGGGAAGAAGATTGCAAATCGCGATGCTATCTTTGGCGCCTTCCGCACATTTGATTTGGAAATCACGACCAACCTGCAGGCCGGGACCAATGTCTTGGCCGTGGAAGTATTCCCACCGCAGCCAGGGGATTTCACCATGGGCTTCGTGGATTGGAATCCCTTGCCTCCCGATCGCAATATGGGGATCTTTCGGGAAGTGACGTTGCATCGCACTGCAGCCGTGGCGGTAGAGGATTTGTGCGTTCGCAGCCAGGTCGATCTCAAGACGCTTAAGGAGGCCACCCTGGAGATTGGTGGCGATCTCGTCAACTTGGA
>JAIFMW010000097.1 GCA_020048105.1 Deltaproteobacteria bacterium
CCCCACTGGGCGTGAAGCCTTGTGGCTTCTGGGTTTCCGGGTGCAAGGCGCAGCACCTCCGCCAGATCCGCCAAGGCTTGGGTGCGTCGGCCTAATCGCTCCAACAGCAGGGCACGTTTCCAAAAGCCCCACGTATTGCCTGGTTCGCGCGCAATGACTTCGGCATATTCGGCTTCTGCTTCACTGAACCGACCGGTATCTTCAGCGGCCCCACCACACAGAAGATTTGTAACGGCGCAAAATCCCAACCATTTTTTTTGTTCGGCGAATTCCGCAGCGGTATAAACCGCCTTGGCCTGGACCTGGAAGGCCACCGTTTCTAGGTGCCGCAGTGCCCGTTCGGTATGAGCGTCGATTCGCGCAAAAACCTCGGCATCGCCCGAAGCGCGGAAGAAATTTCGATCCACTCGACCTTCTGCCCGGTACTGATCGAAGAGCCGGGTCCCGGGGTAGATTGCTAGCGGCGAAATTTGGGTGTCATGGGGGCGCACTTCTCTCAAAAACGCGGCGCTTTCTTCCACATCGGGCCAGGTTTCACCTGGAATTCCAGTGATGAGGTACACGCCTAGATTCATGCCAACTTTGCGGACCAGCGCCAATGCCTTTCGGGCTTGGCGCATATTCGTGCCCTTGTCGAGCAATGCCAAGACCCTCTCGCTGGCGTGTTCTACACCAAACTGCATGAATTCACAGCCGGCGCGCTTCATGGCGATCAGACGTTCTTCATCGACGAGGTTCACGCGGCTCTGGCAGTTCCAAAGGGGGTACAGGCCGCTGTCTTGAAGTTGCTGCATGAGCTCCAGCATCCGAGCGCGGTTCGCGGTGAATGTGTCGTCCCGAAAACTGGTGTAGGTGAGGCCGTGTTTTTTTCGCAACAGGCGCATCTCCGCCAAAACGGAATCTGGACTGCGGAAACGAATGGAACTGCCCCAGAATTCTGGCGTATTGCAAAAATTGCAGGTGGCCGGACAGCCACGACTCGTACTGATGTACGCCAACTGGCCGACGTCATCAAGGAAATCTGCTTCGAAATGATTCGCGGGAAACCCGATGGAATCGAGGTCCTCCAGAGGTGGTTGGCTGAGCGTTTCCCCACCTCGAAGGATCAAACCGGGCGTGTGCTTCCAGAGTTCACTTCCCGGGGCCGTCTTCATTCGGTCCGCCATGCCTAGCAAAGGCAGCTCGCCTTCACCCTTCACGATGGCGTCCAGGGCCGGACATTCCTGGAAGACTTCCTTGGCGAGATGGGTGGGGTGCGGCCCACCGGCAAGCAAAACGGCAGCCGGACATGCTTCCCTGGCCCAAGCGAGCAATTCGAAGCTGCGTTTACGGTTGAACGTAAACATGGAAACACCAACGACCGTCGCGGCTTGGGTACGAAAATAGGCTACGGCGGCTTTACGGGAAAACCCCGAAAGATTGGCCAAACGGCAGGCGTATCCCTTTTGCTTTAAGGCCGATTGCAGGTAGCCCAACCCAATTGGGAGAAACCGCATCCATTCGTCCCCAAATCCGCTGCGGGGGGCGCTGTAAACCAGGAGAAACTTGGGCATCATGCTGCTAGACCTTCCCGCGCGGCACCGGCGTGCCTTCGAAACCATCGGTATGGCGCCTTAGAATGCCTTGCACCAGGCGATGGAAAAAGGGACCCGGTCGAGGACCGAGAACAAAGGCCGCGACCGCCTTGAGTTCCGAACTCAATTCCATGAGTGCCGAGGCTTCCACACCCACCCCCAGCAGAAGAAAGGGTTGGCGATTACCCAAGGCATCGACGAAGGCCCGAAGGCGCTTCCGGTCATCCAACCCCAGCCCGATCACATGAAAAAGGACAAGGGAGGGTCGCTCCAGGGCGATCTCCTTCATGGCCGCCATCGTCGGTGGCACCCGACCCAGCTTAGGAAGGTCGATCAGGTAATCGCGAAGACTGGCTTCCAGCTCTGCCGAGCTAGACACCAGAACCAGCCGACTCTCCTTGGCTACTGCCAGAGAATTACCAGGACTCAGAGGGCGCTCCAAACGCTCGCGATCCTCTTCCCGTCGCTGGAAGATCCAGCGGGAAAGGGGCGTAAGCACCGCTTCCGCCAGTGTCGGCATGAACTTTAGGCCCATGGTGCGCCCGTCGGTCCATCGAACAACAGCCGAACTATTGATCTTCAAATCATCGGTGAGGGGAATGGTAATTAGGATCGGATCGCCACACTTGAAATCTTTCTCGAGGCTGTCTTGATTGGCCTGGATCCGAGCGCCCGTGGTACTCACATTCAACAAGGTGCCGCTGCGCAAATCGAACCGTGGGGTGCTGAAGCTGACTTCGACACGACCCACGCGCTCGGCCCGATAGGCGCCGCGATGATCGTCATCTACAAGAGAAGATGGAATCTCCAGGCGAATGCTGCGGTGACCTTCTGCCATTCCAAAGCCAAGCAACCGGGTTTTTGCGTCTAAAAATCGGGTCGCATGAGGAAAGCGAATTCGCAAATCAACGTTGCGAAGGCCATAAATGGAAGCCTCAGAGCCCATGGTGGTCCGCACATGAACAGCCTCTTCATCGAGAAGCAGGAAATTCGACTCGAAGCGCAGGTAGGGTGTGGCCAGAATCAGCAGCTCCCGATCCCCACAGGCCAGGGCCAGAATTCTGCGGACTTCCTCACTGGTCTTCGCAACGGAATTTTTCATGCCCTTCCCGATTTCCCCGATCTCGATGCCCACCACGCAACCGTGGATTCACAACTGTATCCCCTTCCCCGAACGATTCGAACCATCTGCCACTCCAACAGCAGGCCCAATCCAATAGTTCTTTGCTCAGGTAGGTGGCCGCCGTCAGTGGACGGGGTTATCTTGTCTCAACCCCTAAGGAAGTTCGGAGGCATCCGTGAGCACCACCCTCAAAAACCCTGAGGAGATCCGTCAACTGTTGGCTCATGCTTGTGGGCGAAAAGAGCTTCTGATTTTGGCCACACCCTACCTGCGCTTCGAATCAAGCTTCGTCGCCCTGCAAGACAATGAACTGCATGCCCTGGCCACCATGAGCCGAGAAGACGCGGTTGTTGGCCTGGCCACCGGGGATCTTAAAATTCGGTTTCCCCGCGAGCTCGGATTTCTGGAGGCACAGGTTCAACTGTTAGGGCTTGGGCTCGTGGATGGGCGTCGAACCCTTCGCCTTTCGCTGCCGAAATCCTTGCACGAAAATGATCAACGCGTGGCTTACCGAGTCGAACGCCTGGGCCGTGTTGAGGTCACCTTTAGCACACCAAAGCCGGATATTTTCACAGCGACTCTTTTAGATTTAAGCATCAGTGGTGCGCGCCTCCATGCGCATAAAGACCTGCCCGAGGGTGCTCTGCACCCCGGTGACGCGATTCTGATCAGCATCCCTCTTAACGACCAAATCCGGATTCAAACCACTGCTCTGGTCTGTCATATGGCCGGCCGTAATCTTGGGATTCAATACCGCACTGAATTGGGACCTGAGATCCGTGAACCTCTTTCCCATTGGGTATTTCTAAAGCGAGAAGAGGAAAGGGACCGACTGGCCCGCCGCATGGAGCTTGCGGTGCGCCCAGATTCCCGAGCCAATGGAGTGCCCGAACTGAGCATTTTGCTGATCAGCACCGATTCAGAGCTCGAACAGTCACTCAAGGCAGCCCTGGAAGGTGTTCGCCCCGTGAGCCGCGTGGTACCCGCAACCCAGCCCCTGAAGGAGGCACTTCTATCCAAACCTTCCTTGGCCATCTTTCATGTACAGGATGGTGGATTGGATGAGCGCCGCCGATTGAAGACGCTGATGGAGCTTGTTAAACATCGGCTACCAACGCTTTTACTTGGCACTGGCCTGGACGGAGCCACGCTATTTGAACTGGCGGGCGAGTGGAAAGCCTCAAGCTCAATAAGCTGGCATTCCGAACGAGGCGACTTCCTGGAACGGCTTGTTCGCGGCATGATCCGGCGCCATATGAATACTGGGGACGGCCCGCTAACGCCGCAGGATCATCGCGTAATCGCAGCAGAATAAATTGCGATTTTTTTCGCGACCTAACTGCGCCTGATCGATCCACATCACGCGACTAGGGTGCCGAAAATTCTTCGTTCCCCGCCTCCAGGTTCGCCAGGGCACCCTGCAGTTCCTTCAGCTCCGGATAGCGCGCGAGTTGGCGTTGCAAAAACGCCCGAGCAGCCTCGGCCCCCTTACTGTGAACGAGGCTTTGGGCCACTAGACTCAACGTGCGCGCGTCTTTCGGTTGGCGGTCAAGAATTCGCTTGTAGCATTGCTGCGCCCGGTTGAAATCTTTTCGTGCTGTAAACACCCGCGCGAGCCCCAACAGCGCGGACTTGTCGAAACCCTGAAGAAGAGCTTCCTCGAAAAGGTCTGCGGCACGCGGCAAATGGCCCAGGCGGAGAAAACAGTCGCCTGCGCGGGTGAGGACCTGCTTATTGTGGCGGTCCAGCGCAAGCATGGCCTCCCAGTGAGGCACCGCCTCCTCGAAACGGCCTTCTCCGCGCAATGCATCCGCCATTCCAAAGATGGCGTAAGGGTTCTCAGGAGCGGCCTGGAGGACCCGTTCGAAACAAACAACGGCCTTCGCAAAATTAAATTTCTGCCGATGGATGTTGCCCACCATCGTTTGGATATTCAGGAGAGTCGGATCAAGGGCCAGGAGTCGCTCCCAATACTTGAGCGTTTCTCCAATGTTGTGCTCTTTGTGATGGAGATCGCCCAGCCCCATTAAGGCTGGCCGGTTCCCAGAGTCGATTTGCAAGGCCGCTTGATAATGCGTAATCGCTAGATCTCGGCATCCGGTTTTTTTGTATGCATCCCCTGCTCGCGAGTGGACCAACGCATCCAACGGGTGGTCTTCGAGGTATTTTCGGTAGTAGAGCAGGCTCCTGCCGAGATCCTTCATCCCCCGGTAGGCATCCGCCAGATGTAGGAGCAGGATTCCGTTCTCGGGCGCCAGTTCAAGCGCCTGCAGGTACAGGGGGATCGCCTCGGTGAAAGCGTGCGCTTTTCGGCTGACTTCACCCTTGCGAATCAATTCCCGAACTGCCAAATCGGTAGAATTCAGGGCAGGCTCCTATGCAAAAATAGTGAAGAATCAAACCGAAAAGATTTCGACATGATTTCTTAAAACATCGGCTTTAGCGGTAGAATTTCGGCACACCCTACCTTCTCGGCACCTACGGCCCCAAGGTTGAATCTCCGGCAAATTCTAGGTGATTCGGGTGGTCAGTCAGACGAGGCGTGCACATGGAAAAGACCACTCTCCTGTCCCATCGTTTCGAAGCGACGCATCCGTCAAGCCCTTTCGCAGCGCAGCCTCGGGTCGAGGCTCCGATCACTGTGCTCGTGGTGGAAGACGAACCCATTACACGGAAATTCATTCATCGGTGTTTAAAAAAGGCGGGTTTTCAGGTTCGGGAAGCCGCCGATGGCGAAGCCGCCATTCGTGTGTTTGAGCAGGAGCCGCCTCAAGTCGTGGTCCTAGACATCATGCTTCCCGGCATGGATGGTTTTGAAGTCTGCCGCCATTTTCGAGCGCACCGTGAGGACACCACCATCCTCATGCTCACCGCCAAGGACGAGGGCAAAGCCAAAATCTATGGCCTCGATTTAGGTGCCGACGACTACATGGTGAAGCCTTTTGATCCGGGTGAACTCGTTGCGCGGATCAAGGCCATACTTCGCCGACGCAGCCCCCGGACAACTGCGGTTGATATCCTGGAATTCAAGAATCTCTGCATTGATTTCCGAGCCCAAAAGGCCTTCAAGGGGAACACCGAACTCGATCTCACCCCCCGCGAATTCGCCCTGCTAGCTACGTTCCTGCAGAACCCTGGCAAGGTCCTCACGCGCCTGGAACTCAATGAAAAGCTATGGGGCAAAGATCATCACGGCAGCTCCAAGAGCCTTGATGTCTACGTTCGGAAACTCCGAGAAAAGACCGAGGATGACCCCTCTAACCCCACCCGATTTATGACCGCCTGGGGTGTTGGCTATATCTGCCAGTAAGGAAACGGCTCTCGACCTAGGGTAAGGACGGCGCAAGCTCTGCGACCCCGCGGGTCGAGGAGAGGCACTGTTTGCCTCGATCTGCCTCATAAACGATCGAGCGGTAAATCATGAGGGCGGCGCCCTGGTCCGCCGATATTTAACAAATTTTAACCAATTTTTTGCTTGACCCGATCGTATGAGGAAGCCATTCTTTGATCTACAAAGCAGAAACGAGTTCGATTTCCAAAAGTTCTCGGTAATACACAAGTCAGAGACTCGCCTAATCTGATTTTTTTGAGATTTGTTGAGTTTTTCTACTTGCATCATTAGCTCGGAAATCCCGATCGTCGGGATCCTCCGAGTCCCTTAATATCGTTCGGAATGACGTATAGTTCATTTTCCGAACACTCGTTCAGGAGTCGTCATGCGTAAGCTCATTACCCTCGCCCTCGTCGCTGCGGGCAGCACCGGCCTCTTCGCCCAGATCAACCTCAATGCCCAGTTCGACGGTGCGACCAACAAGGCCACCACCACCGCCACCGTGCAGATCTTTGCGCCCGTCAAGCTGAAAGCGATCTGGGCTGCCAACTTCGGCAAAATCCTGCTGAACAACATGTCAGCGCCTGCCTCCATTGAATTGGTTTCCGGTGACCGCACGGGCACGTTCGCCAATGCCCACAATTGCGCCCCCCTCGCTGGTGTCGCCGTGATTCCCGCCCATTTCGATCTGTGGAAGGACAAGCTCATCGACGTGAGCATCAATGTCGGCCCGGCCGTCACCTTGGGCGCCGGCGTTGTCTTCACGCCCAAACTCGGCACGATTCGCATGGAAGATAACGGCATTTATACACAGATGAACGGCACCGAAGTGAGGCACTTCGATGTGGGTGGCAAGCTCGATATGGCCGCTGGCGTCAACGGCACCTTCACTGCCCCCTTCACCGTCACCGCCACCTACAACTGATCAACCTAAAAACAAAGGGGAGAACCGAGGGTTCTCCCCTTAATGTTTTGATTTTTCGATTTACAAGAAGATCGACTTTTCTTTGATTTTCAAAACCAACATCGTTCGTTGTTCGAACTCTAGCTCTGGAGATTTCATGCGCAAGCTCATCACTCTCGCCCTCGTCGCCGCCGGCAGCACTGGCCTCTTCGCTCAGATCAACCTCAACACTCAGTTTGATGGGGCTACCAACAAAGCCACCACCACCGCCACCGTGCAAATCTTCGCCCCGGTCAAGCTGAAGGCCAT
>JAIFMW010000078.1 GCA_020048105.1 Deltaproteobacteria bacterium
AAAAATACTATCCATTCTGGATGAGCTGCAGGCTCTTTTGGTGGATTTAGACTTGGCATCGCACGCTTCTCGCGCCCGGAGTCTGCTGAGCCAATTGGCGGCGGCGCTCAGTGTTCATCTCTATCTGGAGGATAAAGAACTCTATCTGGAGATCCTGAACGATCCGGACCCCGCGGTGCGCGCCAAGGCCAGCGCCTATTTGGAGGAAGTGGGCGGTCTCATGGTGACCTTCAAGCTTTTTGTCGCCAAGTATCATTCCACGGAGCAAATTTTGGCTGTGCCGTTAACCTTTGTGCAGGACACCCAAGCTATCTTGCAGGCACTTTCGTGGCGCATCGCCGCTGAGGAAACGGATCTTTTTGTGATGCTGGAAGGCCTACCAATATGAATGATGGTGACGAATCAACGGAGCTGGCGGAAGAACGACAGGCAACTCTGGCAATCTTCCGAATGCAGCAGCTGTGCGTCGATCCGGGTGAGCTTGCTCGGACGCTGCTCGTTTTGGTTCGTCGCTATTCGGGTTGTGAGGCCGTGGCCATCCGTTTGCGACAAGGCCCAGATTTTCCCTATGCCGCTAGCCGTGGCTTTTCGGAGGAGTTCCTGGCCGCCGAGAATCGCCTTTGTGCGAGGGATGAAGCCGGTTGCTTGCTGCGAGACGCCAAGGGCAATCCCTTGCTGGAATGTATGTGCGGGAACGTGCTTGCGGGCAGAATCGATACCACGCTGCCCTTTTTTACGGATCGGAGTTTCTTCACCAACGGCACCATCGAATTATTCGCCTCGATCACCCCTGACCATTCGCGAGAGCGTTCCCGCGATCGCTGCATGGCCGCAGGCTATGGGTCGATGGCGCTAATTCCCATTCGTCTGGATGAGCACGTTTTTGGCCTTTTCCAGTGCAATGATCGGCGGCGCAACCGTTTCACCCCCGAAAGCATTGCCCTGCTGGAAGATCTAGCCGCCAGCGCCGCCCATCTGTTTCAGCTCGCCATGGTGTGAGGGCAGTAGCCGATACGATCGGCGGCTGAAAAAAACGCTAAACCACGGAGACACGGAGAGCACAGAGACCTGAGAAATGAGAGGCGAAATCCATCAACTCTCCGTGCCCCCTGTGTCTCCGTGGTTCATCTTCGCTATTTTATTTACAACGGCATTATTTGGGTTGAAGCCGTTTCAATCGCTGTCCCTCGCTGGTTCGCTTCTTCTCCCAATCAGCCTTAAAACCGCCCATATTCATGTCAAGGCTCCTTCGATCCGATGGGAAGGAGGTCAAAAGACTTTGGTTATGGCATTTCTTCGAACTCATTGCCCAGCTCTAGTCTCCCTGAATTCCCCTTCAACCCTGTTGTTCTCGACGACCCAATTCCGCAACACCCCAAATGGGTGATACCACCGCGAGAATTTTCCATGGCCGCAGTATTTGCACGGCATTCCATCAAGGTCAAAGTGACCCTTGCCACGGTCGCGATCTTCTTGGTCGGCCTTTGGTCCCTGGCGCTCTATGCGAACCGCCTATTGCGCATGGATCTGCGCCGGTTACTCAGTGACCAGCAGGCTGCCTCTGTCTCCCTGGTGGCTGCCAACATCAATGCCCAGGTGCGGGAACGGCTCGATGCCCTGGAAAGCATTGCCATACAGGTTGGCCCGGTTCTGACTGGCCCGCCCGCGCGACTGCAGACCCTGTTGGAAGAACGGCCGATTCTGCCGATTCTCTTTAACAGCGGCACCTTCATAACCGGGACGGAGGGCACAGCCATCGCCGCGATTCCCCGCTCCATGGGGCGGCAAGGCGTTAATTACCTGGTTCGAGATGCCGTGGTCGCGGCACTGGCCGGGCAAGTATCCGTGGGTGGCCTTGCCATGGGCATTCGGGCCCAGGCTCCGATTTTCGTGATGGGCGTGCCTCTTCGCGACACAAGGGGAAAGATTATTGGTGCCTTGGCGGGGGTAACGAACTTGGCGCAGGCCAATTTTTTGGATGCCCTGACCCAGGGAGGCTATGGGAAGACGGGTGGTTATCTTCTAGCCCTTCCCAAAAGCCGGGAGATCCTGACGGCCACCGACAAGCGCCGCATAATGGAAACCCTCCCCGCCCCCGGCGTTATTCCGGCCACGGATCGTTTTCTTCAGGGTTTTGAGGGTTCGGCTATTTTCATTAACCGGTTTGGCATCGAACGCTTAGCCTCGGCCAAAGGCATTCCGGCGGCAGGTTGGGTCTTGATCGCCGAACTGCCCACCGAAGAAGCCTTTGCTCCGCTGCAAAAACTGGAGCGGAGCCTCTGGCTTGCGACCCTTTTGCTGACCGGACTCGCCGGGGGCGTGACGTGGTGGGTCGTGAAACGCCAACTCGCACCCATGCTCGCGGCCGCCAAAGCCATGGCCGCCCTGGCCAGGGATGCTGAGGGCTGGCGGCCTCTACCCATTTCACATCCCGACGAAATCGGCGACATGGTGGGAGGCTTCAATTTTCTCTTGGATACCTTGGCCCAGCGACAGCACGCCTTGGCTGAAAGTGAGCAGAACTACCACCAGCTCCAGAAGGCGGAAAGTCTGGGCCGTATGGCTGGGTCCATTGCCCATCACTTCAATAACAAACTGCAAGCCGTGATCGGAAACCTGGAACTGATCAGTGAACTCCCTCAAGGGACGGACCCGGCCCCCTTTCTGGCCATGGCCAAGCAGGGCGCGGAGAAAGCGGCGGAAGTCAGTCGCTTGATGCTGACCTATCTCGGGCAAACCGCGCTGAAACGGGAGCCGTGCCGGCTGGCGGAACGCTGCCGGGCTGCCTTGCCACTGCTCCAGAACGCCCTGCCCAGCACCATCATCCTGGAGACCGAATTCCCCAGTCCCGGCCCCGTGGTGAGCGCCAATGCTGAGCAGCTACAGCAACTCCTGGCCAACCTGCTGACCAACGCCGGAGAGGCCATGGCAGAGCGGGGGGGCGCCGTGCAGCTCAGGCTTTGGACCTGTTTGGCGCGTGAGCTACCCATGGCCGATCGCTTTCCCTACGGCTGGCAGCCGGATCAGATGGAGTATGCCTGTCTGGAAGTGGCTGATACGGGATGCGGAATTAACGGGGCGGATTTCGACAAGCTTTTCGATCCTTTTTTCTCCACCAAATTCGTGGGACGCGGCTTGGGGCTGCCGGTGGTGCTGGGTATCGTGCAGGCCCACGGCGGCGCCATCGCGGTGACCAGTCAGCCGGGTCAGGGCAGTGCCTTCCGGGTCTACTTCCCAGTCGTGACCGAGGCCGTGCCGGAACTGCCAGAGCCACGTGTGCCAGGGCTCTCGCCGGATGGTGCCGCGCCCGAGGGCGAGGGCACGCTGTTGTTGGTGGATGATGATCCCATGCTGCTGGAGACAACCCGGGTCATGGTCGAGATGCTGGGTTTCACGGTGCTCACCGCGCACGATGGCGTAGCGGCCCTGGAGGTTTTCCAGCAGCATCGGGCTGAAATCCGTCTCGTGATCAGCGATCTGACCATGCCGCGCCTGGACGGGTGGGGCACCCTCGCGGCGCTGCGGCGCCTCGATCCCGACCTGCCCGTGATTCTGGCGAGTGGTCACGACAAGGCTCAGGTCTTAGCGGGAAATTTCCCCGATCGCCCCCAGGCCTTTTTGAGTAAACCCTTTGGTCTTGCGCAACTGCGAGAGGCCTTGGGGCAAGCCCTGAGGGGAGGCCCAAATGGTCTCTGAGCAAGGCGCAACGGCCGTTGGTCCGCGAATGAACGCGAATGCAAAATGCACAGACTGGGCTTATTCGCGGTTGACCTTTTTTTGGGGTTCCCGCAACAAGGCGAGGAACCTTGGTTTGATTGTCGAGCCCGAGTACTTATCCGATAACCGAGTCCGGGCTAGCCGTGAGATGCCAACATGATTGCCACCATTCTTGAATTGGCCTATAACCTCGCTCTTTTGGTGGCGCTCAGTGTGATTTCGGGTTTTATCCGCCAACGGCGTAGGCACCTAGCCTGGGGTCCGATTCTGCAAGGTTTGCTCTTCGGGGGTGCGGCGGTCATTGGCATGATGAAACCGCTGGTGTTAGGGCCAGGGCTCATTTTTGATGGTCGTTCGGTAATGCTGAGTCTTTGCGGGCTGTTCTTCGGGCCTGTGGCGGCGGGCGTGGCGGGTGGCCTGGCGCTGGTGTACCGGATCTATCTCGGAGGGCCCGGTGTCTACATGGGCGTGCTGGTCATCGCTTCCTCGGCCCTGCTGGGCCTGGCCTTTCATCAACGATGGATCTGCAAGGGCCAGTCGCCCACGGCTGGACGGCTCTGGTCGCTAGGCTTGCTCGTGCATAGCGTCATGCTCCTGTTGATGTTTACCCTGCCTGCCGGAACTGGGTTGGCCGTAATCAAGCGTTTGGGGCTGCCGATCCTCCTGGCCTATCCGCTGGTGACGGTGGTGATTGGCAAGGTGCTTTCCTCCCAGGCCGCTGGCGTTCGCGCGGTGGAGGCGCTCAAGGAAAGCGAAGCAAAGCACCGCCTCCTCATCGAAAACAGTCACGACATCATATACACCCTCAACATGGAAGGCGTCTTCACCTTTGTTTCACCGGCTTGGACCGTGCTCCTGGGGCATCCGATCGAACAGGTGAATGGACAGCCCTTCGAGCCCTTTGTTCATAAGGATGAGGTTGCGCTGTGCCAGGCCTGGCTGCAAAAGGTGATCGAAACGGGACAACGGCAAGAGGGCGTCGAATACCGAGTGCGGCACCTGGATGGGGCCTGGAAGTGGCATACCTCGAGTGCGGTGCCGACCCGAAACGAACAGGGCTCGGTTACGGGTATCGAAGGCACGGCACGCGATATCACCGAGCGAAAAGCGGCAGAAGAAGCCTTGTGTGAGAAGAACGCCGAATTGGAGCGCTATTTCTCCTCGAGCCTGGATCTGCTGTGCATCGCGGATACCGGCGGCCACTTTCTCCGGTTGAATCCCGAATGGGAAAAGGTTCTTGGGTACTCGCTTCAGGATCTTGAAGGGCGTTCGTTTCTTGAGTTGGTGCATCCCGAAGACATGGAAGGCACCCTTGCTGCCATGTCAAAACTCGATGCACAGGAGCAAGTGACAAGCTTTGAGAATCGATACCGCTGCAAAGACGGTTCCTATCGATGGATTGAATGGCGGGCGCGGCCCCAAGGAAACCTGATCTACGCGGCGGCCACCGATATCACGGAGCGCAAACAGGCGAAACAGGCACTGTATGAAAGCGAACGGAAATACCGAACCTTAATCGACCACCTTTCCGCAGGCATCGTGGTGCATGGTCCTGATACCGGCATCTTGATATCCAATGCGATGGCGTCCATCCTTCTTGGGCTGACCGCCGAGCAGATGCAGGGGAAAACCGCCATGGATCCGCGCTGGTGCTTCCTGCGGGAAGATGGTTCGGCCATGCCGCTCTCGGATTACCCCGTCAATCGGGTGTTCGCATCGGGCGAGGGCTTCCAGAGTCAGGTTGTGGGGATCAGTTACCCGGAGCTTGCTGAACCGACCTGGGTGCTGTGCAATGCCTACCCCGTGAAGGATGCCAAGGGCCAGGTCGTGCAGGCGGTCATCACCTTTACCGATATCACCGATCGCAAAAAGGCCGAGGAAGCCCTCCAACACAGCGAACAGAAATTCCGCACCCTCTTCGAAAACCTGACGGAAGGCGTGGCCCTGCATGAACTCGTGACGGATTCAGCAGGTCAGACAATTGATTACCGTCTGCTGGCCGTGAATCCGGCCTACGAAACTCACACTGGCCTGGTCGCCGCCACCGCACCTGGCCTGCTCGGTACCGAGGTTTATGAGACCGAGCCACCACCCTATTTGAAGGAATACAGCCAGGTGGCTTTGGGTGGTGAGCCTTATGTCTTCGAGACCTTTTTCCCACCTCTCGAGAAACACTTCCGTATCTCTGTGGTCTCGCCCAAAAAGGGTCAATTTGCCACGGTCTTCGAAGACATCACAGAGCGCAAGCGAAGCGAGGAGGAACTCAAGCAGAAGAATGCGGAGATGGAGCGTTTCACTTACATGATCTCTCACGATCTCAAGAGTCCGCTGGTGACGGTGCGGACCTTCCTTGGCTACCTGGAACAGGATCTGGAACAAGGAAAGGCTGAGCGGGTGTCCAAGGATATGGACTTTATCCGCAGCGCCACGGGGAAGATGGGGCGCCTGCTGGAGGATTTGCTGGAAGTTTCCCGGGTGGGCCGAGTTGTGAATCCGCCCGTGCAAGTCAGCCTGCCGGATCTTATCGCGGATGCCCTGGCCGCCGTGGCGGGGTCGATCTCAAGCCGGGGCGTAGCGATTCAGGTAGCCGCCCCAGCCATCATGCTTTCCGGTGATCGACCTCGGCTGGAGGAAATCTGGCAAAACCTTGTGGAGAATGCCGTTAAGTACATGGGTGAGCAGCCTGCGCCTTGCATTGAACTGGGGGCCAAGGGCACTGGTGTCGACACGGTCTTTTACGTGAGTGATAACGGCATGGGCATCGACCCCAAGTTTCAGGACAGGGTGTTTGGCCTCTTCGAACAACTGGACGCTGCCAGCGAGGGTACGGGGCTTGGGCTGGCGCTGGTCAAGCGCATCGTGGAACTCAACGAGGGTCGAATCTGGCTCGAATCCGATGGCGTCGGTCGGGGCACCTGTTTTAGGTTTACCCTTCCCCTGGCGCTCAAGGGCCGGGCCAAGGAGAGGCGATGAGCTTTTTGCATCAATGCTTACCCAAAACCACATCCGCGAAAAAACGCGACGCCGAAAAACCTGCTGGCCCGAAAACCACGAACTGGCTTTTCCTTCCTCGCCGTGCCGCTTTCGCTCGCGGTGAACAACCTGATTTTCAGGCCTCGTTTTTGCTTTTTATCGGTGTCCATCGGTATTCATCGGTGGCAAATAGCTTTTTGTTTTTTGGTTCACAGGGCTCCGTGCTTGCGAACGAACACCAATGGGCAAAGAGGATGCTGGCTGCCTTCGCAGGCAGAGTTCCTTCAGGCCGGTTGTCAGCACCGACCCTAAAAAATAGTCACGCGGAGGCGCGGAGAACGCGGAGAAAAAGAGGTTCACGAAGAGAGACGGGCTTCGTTCCTGCTGCCGAGTTCCACGCAATTCCGCAATGTCTTTCTCCGCGCCTCCGCGTGAAAATCATTCTGCCTTCAAAAGCAACCCGCCAGGAGCTCAGTCATGACCGGTGAACCCTTTCTGATTCTGCTCGTGGAAGATGACCCGGCCCATGCAGAGATCGTGCGGAGAAATCTGGAAGATGCCCGGGTTGCCAACCGTTTGGTGCATGTCAGCGATGGGCAGGCGGCCCTGGATTATCTCTTTCGCCAGGGGGCCTACGCGGACCCTGAAATGTTCCCCCGCCCTGGCCTAGTGTTGCTCGATCTCCGGTTGCCCAAGGTGGATGGGCTCGAGGTGCTGAGGACCACCAAGGCCGATCCCAACCTGAATAACATTCCGATCGTAATCCTTACCACCTCCGCCTCCGAGAGCGATATGGCTCGGGCTTATGAATGCCAGGCGAACAGCTACCTGGTGAAGCCGGTGGATCTGGCGGAGTTTAAGGCGATGATGGAAGCCTTCGGGTTCTATTGGCTGGCCTGGAACCAATACCCGTACTGATCCACCCGAGGCCTCGATGACCACCCAACCCACCCGCATTCTGATCATTGAAGATGAAATTGCCCACGCCGAGGCGATTGGCCGTTCGCTCGAATCGATCAGCAATGCCGAAGTCTGCCTACTGAGAACGTTGCAGGAATTTCGAGACCAGGCCGCGTCCTGGAAACCCGATATCGCCCTGATGGATCTGAACCTTCCCGATGGTCGGGCCACCGAGGTTCTCCTGGATGCCGACGATACTCGCGCCTTCCCCATCGTTGTCCTGACCAGCTACGGCAGCGAAGCGGTGGCGGTGGAATCCCTGAAAGCTGGGGCTTGGGATTACCTGGTTAAATCGCCGGAGGCCTTCCGCGCACTGCCCAAAATTTTGGAACGGGTATTGCGCGAGTGGGGACTTCGCACGGAAGGGAAGCGGCTGCATCGGGAGTTGCAGGCGAGCGAGGCGAGCCTGCGGGCCATCACGGAAAGCAGCCTTGACGTCATCTATACCTTGGATGCCCAGGGCAACTTCCTCTTTATCTCCCCCGCCTGGGAGCGCTGTCTCGGGCATACCGTCGGCGAAGCTCTGGGCAAGCCCTTTGCTCCCTTCGTGCATCCTGAGGATCTCCAACTCTGTGTCGACTGCCTGGAGCGGGTATTGGCCACCGGGCAGAGCGAGACAAGCCCGGCCTTTCGGGTCCGACATGCCGATGGGTCTTGGCGTTGGTTCCAGGCGAACGCCAGTCGGATGACCACCCCAGACGGCGAATTTCGGTTTGTGGGGGTGGCCCACGACATCACCGATCGGAAGCAGCGGGAAGATGAACGTGAGGCGGCCCTGCTCTCCCTGCAGACCTTGGCATCGGTCGATCGCATTGTGCGCAAGGCTGGGGTAACGGGCCTCAGGTCCGTGAATGAGGAAATTCTGGAAGCCTTGCTTTCGATCTTTGGGTGCGACCGCGCTTGGTTGATTTTCCCTGCCGATCCTGAGGCGCCCGCCTATACGGTGCCCATTGAGAGAACTCGGCCTGAATACCCTGGAGGCGGCGCCTCGGGGCAGCTCATTCCCATGTCCGATGCGGTGCGTGATCTCATTGAAACTGTAGTGGCCTCGGAGCATCCGGTTACTTATGGCCCTGGGCAGGACCATTCCATGCCACCAGACATTGCCGAGGGCTTTTCAGTCCAGTCCATGGTGATTCTGCCGGTTGTTCCCCAGCATGGGAAACCATGGCTGCTGGGGCTGCATCAGTGCTCGCATGCTCGTGCGTGGAGTGAACCCGAAAAGATGCTGTTCGCCCAAATCGGAACGCGAGTGACGGCTGGATTAAACGCTCTTCTCTTTCTGCAGGAGTTGGAGGAAAGCCAAGCGCAGACCGAAGCCAATCGCCACCTGCTGCGCCTGATGGCAGATAACGTGCCGGATCTCATTTGGGCCAAGGATGTCGAAGGGCGTTACCTTTTCGTTAACCAGGCCATGAGCGACACCCTGTTGAAGGCCCGGGACACCGATGAACCCGTGGGCAAGACCGATTTGTTTTTTGCCGAGCGCGAGCGAGCAGCCAACCCAGAACGCCAGGATTGGCACACCTTTGGGGAGCAGTGCCAGGGCACGGATGCTCCAGTTCTTGCTTCGATGACTGGCCAGCGTTTCGATGAACTCGGGAATGTGCGGGGTGAGTTCCTGTTTCTCGATGTTTTCAAGGCCCCTTTCTTGGATGAGCAGAACCGATTGCTCGGCACCGTAGGCTCGGCTCGTGTGGTGACCCGGGAGAAACAGATCGAGGCGGAACTGCAGCGGCAAACGGATGTTCTGCGCCTAAGTGAGGCTCAAAACCAGGCGCTGATCGCGGCCATTCCAGATCTCATTTTTACGAACCGTCGAGATGGTGAGTTTCTGGCCGTCCAGGCTTCGGATCCAAGTTTGCTCCTTGTGCCCCAGGAGACCTTCCTCAACCATTGGCCGAAGGACATCTTGCCCATGCCGTTGGCAGAGCAATTCTTGGCAGCCTACGAGAAGGCTCTGAATACGCACATGGTCCAGGAAATTGAGTATTCGATGCCCCTGGATTCAGGAGAGCACGACTTCGAAGCTCGCGTTTCGCCCTGCACCCAGGACACGGTCATTACCATCGTGCGCGATGTCACGGAACGAAATCGTGCGGCTTTGGCGCTGCAATCCTCGCGGGATCTCCTGGCCAAAGCCTTTGCAGTGAGCCCCGATGCCTTTGCAATTTCGAGCTTGGAGGATGGCGTCTACGTTGAAATCAACGAGGGCTTTACCAAGGTGACGGGATACACCAAGGAAGAGGTGGTGGGGCGCTCCTCCGTGGCTGACCTGAACCCCCTTTGGGCCGATGCGAACGATCGGAAACGCTTAGTTGCAGGCCTTAAGGAAAAGGGTGAAGTGCTTGATCTGGAGGCCTCTTTTTTGGCCAAGGACGGAACGCCGTTTTTTGGATTGATGTCTGCGAGATTATTCGAGATCAACGGCGCACAACATGTGCTTTCCATCACCCGGGATATCACCGAGCGCAAACTCGCAGAAAATTTGCTGAGAGAGAGTGAAGAACGCTTTCGGGGATTGCTTGAGAGTGTTGATTTTGTCGGGGTCCAAGGCTATGACCAGAACGGTGTCACCCGCTACTGGAACAGGGCTTCCGAGCGACTCTACGGCTACACCTCGGAAGAGGCCGTGGGGCGAAACCTGCTGGATCTCATCATTCCTCCAGAAATGCGGGGGGAAGTCGAGCAGGCAGTTCAGAACATGTGGGAGACAGGGAAGAAGATTCCCTCCTCGGAGCTCTCGCTGCTTCGAAAGGATGGTTCGCGGGTGGACGTTTATTCAAGCCATGCCGTGGTGCATGTTCCTGGGCGTGAATCGGAATTATTCTGCCTGGACATCGATGTGACCGAGCGGAAACGCTTGGAAGCTCAATTGCAGCAATCCCAAAAAATGGAAAGCCTAGGCACCCTGGCCGGAGGCGTGGCCCATGACATGAATAATGTGCTGGGCGCAATCCTTGGGCTGGCCTCGGCCAACCTAGCTGCCCAGCCTGCGGGCAGCCCCACCCGGCAGGCCTTGGAAACCATCATTCGGGCCACCGAGCGGGGCGGGAAGATGGTCAAGGGCCTCCTCAGCTTCGCGCGGCAGAATCCGGCGGAGAGTCGGGAACTGGATATGAATGCCCTGCTTCTCGATGAGGTGAGCCTGCTGGAGCGCACCACCTTGGCCAAGGTTCGCCTCCAGACTGACTTTGCACTGGATCTGCGGGCCATGCGTGGAGATGCCAGCGCCCTGAGCAACGCCATCATGAACCTCTGCGTCAACGCCGTGGATGCCATGCCGGACCAAGGCACCCTGACCCTGCACACCCGCAATGTTGACAACGACTGGATCGAAGTAGTGGTCGAGGATTCTGGCATCGGGATGCCTGCCGACGTTTTGGAGAAGGCTTTGGATCCTTTCTTCACCACCAAGGAAGTTGGCAAGGGCACTGGGCTCGGCCTTTCCACCGTGTACAGCACCGTGAAGGCCCACCATGGGCAACTGGAAATCCAGAGTCAACCCGGCCAAGGCACTCGGGTGATGCTGCGTTTCCCGGCCATCGAGCTCGTGCCGCTGATCCCTGAAGCAACGGCAGCACCAAGGGGCCAAATCTCCAAATCGGCGCTCTCCGTGTTGGTGGTGGATGATGACGAACTTATTCAGAGTTCCATGCTGGCGATTCTGGAGGTGTTGGGCCACAGCGCCACGGGCGTTGACTGCGGTGAGGATGCCCTGGCCAAACTCGAAGCCGGTTTCCAACCCGATGTCATCATCCTGGACATGAACATGCCCGGACTGGGCGGTGCGGGAACCCTGCCGCGCCTTCGCCTGCTAAGGCCCACCACTCCGGTGCTGCTGGCCACTGGCCGCGTGGATCAATTCGCCTCGGATCTTGCGGCGGCGCATCCCCATGTAACCCTGCTCTCCAAGCCCTTCAGCATGAAGGAACTGCAACATCACCTCGCTACATTTGCCAACGACCCTCCTTCTGAAACGAGTCGGTGAAGATGAGCCTGCCTAGGGAAATGCTGCCCAGAGGGATGCGATTCCTTTTTGGCCTTCCCGTGCCTTGGCTAGTTGTCTTGCTCCTGGCAGCTACGGTGATGGTTCCTGCCTGGGGTGCTACGCCACGCAAGGTGCGGCTTCAGCTGCGGTGGCAACACCAGTTTCAATACGCAGGGTATTACGCTGCCCAGGCACAGGGGTATTACCAGGCAGCCGGATTAGAGGTGGAAATCCTCACCAGTCAAACCACCGAAGATCCCGTGCAACAGGTGGTGCAGGGTAAGGCCGACTTCGGTGTGGGTTCCACGGATCTGCTTTTGTTGCGGCAGCAAGGCGTGCCCGTGGTGGCACTGGCAGTGATTTTTCAGCATTCCCCCATGGTGCTCTTGACCCGCAAAGAGAGCGGGACACAGAGTATCCATGATCTGGCCGGGCGAAAGATCATGCTGGAACCGGGCTCATTGGAACTGCTGGCGTACCTTCGGAAAGTTGGAATCCCTTCCGGAAAATTCACCCAGCTGCCCCATGGGTTTCATCCCAAAGATCTCCTGACGGGGGCGGTCGATGCCATGTCCGCCTATGTCACGGATGAACCCTTCGAGCTGGAATCGGCGGGCCAGGAATATGTGCTCCATTCGCCGCGCTCCGTGGGGATCGATTTCTACGGTGAGAACCTCTTTACCACCGAGCGCCAACTTGAGCAAAACCCGGAAATGGTGAAGGCCTTCCGTGCTGCGAGCCTGCAGGGGTGGGAATACGCCATGCAGCATCCGGAAGAATTGGTGCAGTTGATCTACACCCGCTATTCCCAACGGCACAGCCTTGAACACCTGCGCTTCGAGGCCAGCCAGATGGTGCCCCTGCTGCAAGCCAACCTGGTGGGAATTGGGCACATGAATCCCGGTCGCTGGCGGCATATTGCCGACACCTACGCCGAACTCGGCATGATCAATTCGAATTTCGATTTCACGGGTTTTCTCTACGATTCCAATCCTCCGCCCCGGAATCTGGGCTGGTTGTACCGTTTTTTCGGCCTAGCAATCGTGGTGACAGGCGCCGTTTTGGCATTGGTTGTCTACATCTACCGGATCAATGTGCGGCTTCGGCGAGAGGTCGCTGAGCGCTGGCAAGCCCTAGAATCTCTGCAGGCAAGTGAGGCGAAACACCGGGTCCTGTTTCATGATTCACCCGACGCCTATCTGATTCTTTCCGATGGCATTTTTGTGGAATGCAACCGGGCCACCGAGGTCATGCTGCGAGGTGATCGCGCGAATATCATCGGTCAGTCGCCAAATATGATTTCTCCGGAATTTCAGCCGGATGGTCGCAAATCATCCCAGGCGGCCGAGGAGCAAATGGCCAAGGCTCTGCGCAATGGGGCCAGCACTTTTGAGTGGGCGCATCGCAGGCTGGATGGGTCGGAATTTTTGGTGGAGGTTTCCATCGCATCAATGGTGTTCGAGGGAAAACCAGCCCTGTTTACCACTTGGCGTGACATTACGGAGCGCAAGCAGGCGGAGACAGCCCTGAGGCGGGGTGAAGAAAAATTTCGATTCTTGTTTGAATTGTCACCCGTGGGTTTGGCCATGGTCAGCCATTCAACGGGCGCATTCCTGGAAGTCAACGAGGCGCTCCTACGCCAAACCGGTTATACGCGCGATGAATTCCTGAAGCTGGAATTCTGGGATATCACGCCGAGTGAATACGAGGACCAAGAACAAAAGCAGCTCCGCGACTTGAATGAAAAAGGGCACTTTGGACCCAACGAAAAGGAATACATCCGCAAGGATGGTTCGCGCTATCCCATCCGAATCAGTGGCGCCATTTTTGTGGATGGTGCAGGCGAAAAGGTGGTTTGGGGCATCATCGAAGACATCACTGAAAGCAACCAGGCCGAAGCCGATAAGGCCCAACTCGAAACTCAGAACCATCAGCTCAAGAAGGCCGAGAGCCTGAGTCTCATGGCAGGTTCCATAGCTCATCACTTCAATAACAAGCTGCAAACGGTGATGGCGAATCTGGAAGTCGTGAGCGCGCTCCCCAAGGATGCTGACCCGACCCGCTTCCTCGCCATGGCCAAGCAAGGCGCTGAGAAAGCTGCGGAAGTCAGCCGCTTGATGTTGACCTATCTCGGGCAAACCGCGCTCAAACGCGAACCGTGTCGGCTGGTCGAATGCTGCCAGGCCGCACTATCGCTGCTTCAGAACACCTTGCCTAGCAACGCCACCCTGGAAACGGAATTCCCAAGTTGCGGCCCCGTGGTGAGCGCCAATGCCGAGCAGCTTCAGCAGCTCCTGACCAATTTGCTGACTAATGCTGGAGAGGCTCTGGCTGAGGGCCCGGGCACTGTGCGGCTCCGCATCCGAACCTGTTTGGCGAGCGACATTGCCGTTGCCCATCGCTTCCCCTATGGGTGGCAGCCAGATCAGGCGGACTATGCCTGCCTGGAGGTGGCGGATACCGGATGTGGGATTGCCAAGGCGGATTTGGAAAAGCTTTTCGATCCCTTCTACTCCACCAAATTTGTCGGGCGGGGCCTTGGGCTTTCGGTGGTCCTTGGCATCGTGCAGGCTCATGGCGCAGCCATTACGGTGGCGAGTGAACTGGGGCATGGCAGCATTTTCCGGGTCTATTTCCCTGTCGTTGCCGAGGTGGTGCCGGACCTTCCTGAGTCCAGCGTTCCGGTGCTTTCATCGGAAATGGCCGCTATCGGTGGCACGGTATTGTTGGTGGATGATGATCCCTTGCTGCTGGACGCGATGCGGGCATTGATCGAGTTGCTGGGCTTTAAGGTGCTTACCGCGCAGGATGGCGTGGTCGCCCTGGAGGTGTTCCAGCAGCACCGGGCCGAGATTTACCTAGTTATCACCGATCTGACGATGCCGCGCCTGGATGGATGGGGAACCTTGAAGGCATTGCGGCAGTTGGAGCCAAATCTGCCGGTGATCCTGGCGAGTGGCTATGACAAGGCCCAAGTCCTAGCGGGAAATCACCCCGATCGCCCGCAGGCCTTTTTAAGCAAACCCTTCGGCATGGCGCAACTGCAGGAGGCATTGAACCAAGCCACGAAGGGACAGTGAGCCAAGGACGATGGCGACTAAGCCGCGAAAAAATTCTTGGACAGAGAAAGAGAAAAGCCAGTAGAACCACGAAGACTCTGAACACAAGTGCACAAAACCATTTGCGTTCATCGCGGTTCAATTTGTATTTATTGGTTCTCCTCGGATTTCTTGGGAAAACCCATCAGGGGCATGGATCCATGCTGTTCCCCCTGTCTTGTACGGAAACTTAAAAAATTTCACGCGGAGCACGCTGAGGACGCGGAGAATGAATGTATCCCGCACAGAATCCATTTCCCCGCGTGTGATTTCGTCCAAGGGAATTTCATGGAACTCGATGACATCTCCGGCGTCATTATCGATTGTTTTGAATATGACGGCATCGTTTTCGAGGATGGTTTTCGGGCAGATCTTCTAGTTGCAGGCTGTGTCATTGTTGAGCTCAAATCCGTGGAGAAGCTTGCGCCTGTTCACAGCAAACAGCTCCTGACGAATCTGCGTCTCACGCACCTACAGGTTGGCTTGCTCCTCAACTTCGGCGCTACCACTCTCAAGGAAGGCCTCCATCGCATCGTCAACGACCTTCTGCCATCTGCCTCCTTGCGTCTCAGGGGATAGAGTCCCTGCAAGTGGTGTAAGAGCGATGGCCGCATAGGTTGGCCACCGGGTCCGTAAGGTGAGTTTGCCGCTTACCGACGGAGGGAGCCACCGGGTCCGTAAGGTGAGTTTGCCGCTTACCGACGGAGGGACCGATGGCCATGGATAGGGTGTCGGGGCTGGAAGCCCTGAGCAAGGTTTTGGAGGAAGGAAACAGTGATTTTCTGCGGAGGGTGCTGCTGATGGGGCTCCAGGCGGTGATGGAGTCGGACGTGTCCGGGCTCTGCCAGGCGGGGCCTGGAGAACGAACGCCCTCACGGGAGAACCATCGGAACGGCTACCGGGATCGGGAGTTGGAGAGCCGACTGGGCACCCTTCCACTGGCCATTCCGAAGTTGCGGCGTGGAAGCTACCTGCCAGACTTCCTGGAACCGCGGCGCCGTTGGGAACAGGCCTTCGTGAACGTGGCGGCAGAAGCCTACGTGGTGGGCGTGAGCACGCGGAAGGTCGAAGCGCTGGTGGAAGCTCTGGGTTGCCGAGGGATGTCAAAGTCGGAGGTTTCACGGTTGGCTCAGGAACTGGATGGCGAGGTGGAATCCTTTCGGAACCGCCCCCTGGAAGGGCCGTTCCGCTACTTGTGGCTGGACGCGCTGGCGGTCATGGTGGCCATGGCCGTGAATGCGGAGGGCAAGCGCGAGGTGCTGGGCCTGACGGTGGCCGAAGGCGAGATGGAGAGTGCCTGGTCGGCGTTCCTGGAAAGTCTGGTGCAGCGTGGCCTCGCAGGCGTGGATCTGGTCATCTCGGATGCTCACGCCGGGCTGAAAGCCGCTGTCAGGAAGGTGTTGAACGGGGTGACCTGGCAGCGATGCCGGGTTCACTTTATGAGAAACGCCGCCGTGCGTCTGCCCAAGGCTATTCAGGAGCAGATGCTGGATCGGCTCAAACGGGTGTTCCAAGCTCCAACCAAGGAGGAAGCCCAGGCGCTGATCGTAGCTCTGGCGCGAGATACCGAGCGCAAGTACCCCGGCTTTGCGACCCTGCTCGACGAAGCCGTGGAGGACGTCACCGCCTTCATGGACTTCCACGAATGTGCTGGAGCGAGAGAACCGGGAACTCCGCCGCCGTTCCGATGTGGTGGGCATCTTCCCCAATCGGGCCGCAGTTCTGCGCCTGCTCGGAAGCCTGCTGCTCGACCAACACGCCGAGTGGGTCAGCGCCCGCATCGCCTATACCCGGATGGATGCGTGAAAAGAATTGAGTTCGAGCGTCCCCCCTGAACCCGGCCATGGACGGTGCCGGAGCCATGGACAACCTGCGGTTGCCCACAGCCCCTTGGAAAGCCCTACGGCCTTTCCACACCGCCCACAGCCTGACGATCAGCAACAGAACTTTGACAATCTTACGGAATCGGCTGCGCCGACCTTCCTACACCACTTGACGGGACACAGGCTCTCAGGGTGAACCAGAATCAAGTCTGACCAAACGCGGCTTCAGGCAAAAACGAATCAACTTCGATCAACTACCCGTAATTAACGTCTCAACGGTTGTCGCCCAGCATTCTTTTCTCCGCGCCCCCCGCGCCTCCGCGTGAAATATCTTTCTTGCAGCTCAGGGGTGAGACCCGGGCAAATGAGGCTCAACGCTCGTCCACCGGCGAAATCTCCATGCCTGGAATGGTAGGGGAAGATATGTTGTTCACCGTCGCCAGATGTAGCGGTCGATACTTTCGGGCGCGAAGCCTACTTTGATCCAGAATTCCCGGGCGGTGTAGCGAACCCGATCGGCGATGAGGAAGGGGTATTGCTGTTTGAAGTGATCGATGACGGCTCGCGCATAGCCGTGTCCTTCGTATTCGGGGTAGATCATGATGGAAAAAACGGTGAATTGATCGTCCTCAATGCGGCAGCGGGATTTCCCTACTTGGGTTCCGGCCTGTTCGATATCGAACCAGTCGTAGTCACCCAGCGTCGGGGTGCGAGGTTGTTGAATCAGGGTAAGGTTGTGCCCAATCTCTACGGTCTCTGCGGTCATCCGGCGAACCCCTTGCAGAAGGCCCTGATATTGACGCCAAGGTCTTTTAAGTAGTAGCCGCCTTCCAAAACGGCAAAACGTCGACCGCGACACAGGCGCTCCGAAGCCCTGCGAATGAGGGTGCCGAGCCTTTCGAAATCCGCAGTGGCGAGTTTGTGGCCCACGTCGTGCAGGTAGGCGTCAAAGCCCGCGGAAACGGCGATGATATCCGTGGGCGGAAGGGCCACAAGGTGGGCTTCCACAAGTTCGAGGTATTCCTTGGCGGAAGCGGCAAACGGATTGAAGACCTCGGTCTGGGGCCAGGAAGCCAAGAGCTTGCGCGTGCCATCTCCGGTGTGGGCATCGATATCGATTACGAAGGCATTTTCGATTCGTTTTTCCGCGCGCAACACAAAAAGCGCCACGGCGATGTTATTGAAGGTGCAGTGACCCCAGGCCTCGCTTCGGGAGGCGTGGTGTCCCGGTGGCCGCACGCAGGCAAAGGTGGGTTCTCCGCCATAGGACTGCTGGGCCGCCAGAATGGCGCCTCCCGCGGCTAGGCACGCCATGGAGAACCGGGGCGGATCCTGGGCGATCTGTTGCACGTAGACTGGGTCGTGGACCAGCGATAATTGCTCGTGAGTGGCTGCCACGGGGGCTAGATGAGTCCAGGCCTCAAGTCCGCTAACAGCAGCCTCCATGCGCCCTGGCATGGCTGCATTATCTTGGGCGTACCCGGAATCGCAAAAACGCCCATCGAAAACGATTTTCATGGCGCCTTCAATCCTGAATTACAGAATGGCGAACATTGCCGAGGCAGGTGCGAATGTAGCCGATGGGGTCTTGGGTGATGGGGTGACCATGACCGGGAAAAATGGTGCGGATCGCGAGGTGGGAAAGACGCTCCAACGTATCGACGTAGGCCTGGGAATAGGAGCCTTGATGATCGGTAATCCGATAAAGGGTATCGCCGGAAAACAGGGTGCCGGTTTCCGGCAGAAAGATGCAAATGGAGTCCTCGGAATGCCCCGGTGTATGCAGCAGAGTGGCCTGCTGATCGCCGACTTTGAGGGCCATGCCATCTCGGATTGTTTGGTGATTCCGACCCTGGGGAAACCAGGAATAGGTCCGTGGCTCGAACTGCTCGTCGATGCCCGGTAAGCCGCCGGAATGATCGAAATGACCGTGGGTGAGCAGGACTTGCTCCACGGCCTTTTTGCCAATGCCCTTGGGTTGCTGAGCCATTTTTTGAAGGAAAAAATGCAGATTGGCGGGATCGGTGCTTCCCGTATCAATGAGGGTGTTGCAGTCCGTGGGTGCATTGTTCTCGCCCAACACCCAATACACCGCGCAGGAGTAATCGGTGGGGTCATCGCGGTGGAGCGGGACAATACGCATGGCTCAAACAACCGGTTTCTGGAAGAGTGGGGTGCCCGGTTCCAACCGTTTGAATCGTTCCGCAAAGGCCGCAGGCATTGCCTGGGCGCCATCCAAGGCCAGGTACCCGCCAGGTACCAGCGACTGATGGAACATTTCCAGGACCTTGATCTGATTTTCCGGTGAGAAATGCATCAGCACATTTTTGCAAACGATCAGGGATTGGCCGGTTTCAGGCGGTACCAGGGTCAGCAGATCGTGTTGAATGTAGCGAACCCGATCCCGAATTTCTTGGGTGAGTTCGAACACCTCAGGGTTTTCGGTGGCTTCGAAATAGAGGTCACGATGCTCCTGGGGCACCCAAAAAACATCGGTGCGACTGTAGCGGCCTTTGCGGATCTGCTCGGCGAACTGCGGAAAGCTGCTTTCTTCGTAGTCCGTGGCGAGAATATCGACGTTGCGAAAGGGGAAGGGCCGCAGCTTCGAGGCGAATAGGATGGCCAAGGTAAAGGGCTCTTCGCCCGTGGCACACCCCGCATCCCACACCCGAATCGACCGCCAGTGAGCCAGGGCAGGGATGGCGATTTCACCAATGGCATTCAGCGCATCGGTATCCCTGAAAAAGGAAGTGTAGGCCATGAGACAACTCGACTTTCCTGTGGTGGGAACGTTCCCCAGCTTTGATCATTCTGCGCTGATTGCCCGAATCTGCTCGTGGGCAATACAAGGTCAGAACGTTGGCCTGTTTTTCCCGACTCGCTCATTCGACGAAGTGTTCAGGCTTCCACTTGGGTCGCAGCGGTTAGCGCATCCAAGCGATTGTTGGCTTCTTCAAGACTCGCCGCTGTTTCAAATTCCCAACCGGTTTCATGGGAGAGACGCTCGAGTTGAAGACGACTTAAAGGAATTCGCACGATTCGGATCACTGTACGGACGCCTTTGATCTTGGCTCCTGCCTGGGAGCGGGCTAGCTCCTTTAGGCCATCGGCATCGGTGGGATGCAAATTGGAAATGTCGTTGACAATATCAAAGCCCGCTTGCAATTCGGCGATACCGGCCATGAACGCCTTGGCGGCAGCCTGGCGTTCATCGGGTTCCAAGTGACCGGCGAGCGTTATGTAAAGGCGATTTTTTTCTGTATCAGTTGTTACGGTGAACATGCCTAGGCTCCGGGGCGAAAAGAGAGAAGTTTGGCTATTCTGGCCGAGTCCTAGAGGAAAACAAACAATGCGAATCTCATGACAACGGTGTCTAAATTAGCCCGATTGGAGTAGCCTTTCTAAACCTTTAGGGTGGTTTAACTGATGCCTGATTTTGCCAAGACGAGTCCCGCCACTCCCAGCGATCTGGCCGCCCTGCGTCAGCGGATGGAATTACTGGATTTGGTGCTGCGAGAATCCACGGATCCGATTTTCAATATCCTCGAAGATGGCACCTACCAATTCGTGAATCAGGCTTTTTCTAGGCCCTTCCAGCGCGAGCCCGAAGCCATTATTGGCCATAAAATCTGGGATATTTTTTCCGCCGAAGAAGCCGAAAAGCGCATGACTGTTATTCGTACGGCATTTGCCACGCGGCAGGCAATCGTCTTCGAGGTCAGGGTTCCCACCGCCACCGGGGATTCGTTCTACCTCACTTCGGTGAAACCCATCCTGGAAGAAGGCGGGCGGGTTGCTTCAGTGGTCTGCATCTCCAAAGACATCACCGAACGCAAGCGGGTGGAACTGGAGCGGGAGGACCTCATCCAGAGCCTTCAAGCAGCCCTGCTCAAGGTTCGAACCCTTTCGGGCCTGCTGCCCATCTGCGCCCACTGCAAGAAAATTCGGGATGATGATGGTTACTGGACCCAGATCGAATGCTACATCCGCGAGCACTCTCAGGCGGAATTTACCCATGGAATTTGCCCGGATTGTAAGGAAACGTTCTTTCCCGCAGCCCACCAAACCATTCTGGAGGATTGAGGGGTCACCGATATTCAAGCCCGGTGCGACTCGGGCCGATGCGTTCTCGTGAATACGTCTGCCTTAAGGAATTCTCGATGAGTCTCGATCCCCTTCGCGTCATGGTGGTGGATGACACCGTGACCTACCGGCGCATCCTCTCCGATGTCATCGAAGGGATGGGCGATGCCGAGGTTGTGGCCACCGCACCCCAGGGGCGTTTGGCGCTGGCGCGCCTCGAGCAGGGGCCCGTGGATCTGGTTCTGCTGGATCTGGAAATGCCCGAAATGGATGGGCTGGAGACCCTGGGGCATATCCGCAGGCTCTATCCGGAAACCTCGGTGGTGATGATCAGCGGCCAAAACGCTAGGGCAGCGGAAGCCACCATTCGGGCCCTGGAGCAGGGCGCCATCGATTTCATCCGCAAGCCCGAAGGCAATGATCCCGATGCCAGCCGCCAGGAACTGAAGGAAACCCTGAAACCCTTGTTGCGACATGTGCGCATGCGCCACAATCTCCGCGCCGAGGCCTCGACCCCTGCGGTCATCACCTCCAAACCAGTGGCGGTGCCCGTGCCGGTGGCGCCTCGGATCGTTTTGACCCCCCACGCTGCCCCCATGCCCGCTCGCTTTGAGGTGCTTGGGGTGGGTGTCTCCACCGGCGGTCCGAATGCGCTGGGAGATTTCATCCCGTCTCTCCCGGCCAATTTCCCCCTGCCCATCCTGCTGGTTCAACACATGCCTCCAGGCTTCACCGCTTCCCTCGCCGAGCACCTGGCCAAGCGCTCCGCGCTTCAGGTTTGCGAAGCCACCGAAGGCGAAACCATTCGTCCCGGCCGAGTTTATATCGCTCCTGGCGGTCGGCACATGGTGGTGCGGCGACGCCCTGCCAATGGTGCGGAACCCGAAGCTCTGATTGTTGGCCTAAATGAAAACCCCGCCGAGAACAGCTGTCGCCCTTCGGTGGATGTGCTCTTTCGCTCCATGGCTGCGCAGTACGATGGCGGCATCCTGGCGGTGATTATGACGGGCATGGGCAACGATGGTCGGGAAGGGGTGCGCGCCATGAAGCGAGGCGGCTGTCACTGCCTTTCCCAAAGCGCCGAAAGCTGTGTGGTCTATGGCATGCCACTGGCCGTGGACGAGGCCGGGCTTTCCGATGAGCGGGTTCCCTTGGCGGCCCTGGCCTACCGGGTGAATCAATTGGCAGCGCGGGGGCGATGACATGGCGACTGAAACCATCCAGCCCGTTGAATTCAAGCTCATGCGCAGCTACATCGAAAAAAATTGCGGCATTTTGCTGGGCGAAGAGAAGGCCTACCTGATTGAAACCCGGCTGGCAGGGTTGTTGGCGGAAACAGGCAGTGCGGACTATGCGGCCTTTTACCGCCTGGCTTCCACGGAAAGCGGCACGGCCTTGCGCGACAAGATCGTGGATGCCATGACCACGAATGAAACCCTCTGGTTTCGCGATGGGCACCCCTTTCAGATCCTGAAAAACGTGCTGTTGCCTGTGTACGCCGCGCAGTTGCTTTCCGGTCAGCGATTCCGCATCCGTATTTGGTCCGCGGCCAGTTCCACGGGGCAGGAGCCCTATTCCATCGCCATGACGATTCAGGAATATTGTCGGGAGCATCCAGGTGTGCGGCCCGATCAATTCGAGATCATCGCTTCGGATATCTCGCCTTCGGCCTTATTCCTGGCCCGCGCCGCCCGATACGACGCTGCGGCCCTGGGGCGAGGCATGCCCGATGAATACCGCGCCCGGTATTTCAAGCAGGATGGCCAAGTGTGGGTATTGGAGGATGCCGTTAAAAAAATGGTCACCCTGCGCAAGTTCAATTTGCAGGATCCACTCGACCCCCTCGGGAACTTCGATATCGTCTTCTGCCGCTACGTCACGATCTATTTTTCGGATGCCTTCAAGCGCCAGATCTTCGAGGGCATCGCGCGACTGACCTCCAAGGGCGGGTATTTTTTCACCAGCGCCGTTGAGAACCTTCAGAACTCCCCGGATCTCTTTGAACCCTTGTCGCATGGTTCGGGAACCTACTACCGCAGCCGGATTGACTAGGGGAACGCCATGGCCAATAAAATTTTGTCTGTTGATGATTCCGCGACCATGCGTCGGATCGTGAGTCGTGTGGTTGCCACTCTCGGAATGGAGATCGTCGAGGCTGCCAATGGTCTGGAAGCCATGGCTATTTTGGAAAAGGATTACCAGGATATTGCCCTGGTAGTGCTGGATGTGAACATGCCCGAAATGGACGGTAGCGAAACGCTGCTGGCCATTAAGAAGGATCCACGCTTTCAATCGCTCCCCGTCATGATGCTGACCACCGAATCGGAGCGGGCCCGCATTCTGGATTTCATTCACAACGGCGCGGCCAATTACCTTGTGAAACCCTTCGCTCCCGATGATCTTGCGGCCAAAATAGCGGCCTGCCTTGGGGATTTCTTTTGATTCGGATCTTCGACCATCATTGGATTAGGTGAATTCATGAGCATTTCCACCGATCCCGATGCCCCAGAAGTTTCGAAGGAACCGTCTTCAGAGTGGGAGACTCGCTACTGGGATCTGCTCAACGGAGTGCCCTATGGGGTTGTGTACCACGATGCCACTGGGGCGATTATTTCCGCCAACGCAGTGGCACAGAGAATACTTGGGCTGACCCTGGATCAGTTGCAAGGGCGAACCTCTATGGATCCATGTTGGCGGTCCATTCACGAAGATGGGTCGGTCTTCCCGGGTGATACCCACCCAGCTTCCGTTGCCCTTCGTACGGGGCAGGCGGTGAACGATGTTGTCATGGGAGTCTTCAACTCCGATGGGGGCGATCTACGATGGATCACCATTTCAGCCTTGCCGTTGTTTCATTCCGATGAAATCCGCCCCCATCAAGTGCTGGTTTCGATTGTGGACATCACGGACCGGAAACGGGCGGAAGCGAGCTTGCACGAGGCGGAATGGAAGTTTCGGGCGCTTTTCGAGATGGGCCCTATTGGTGTGGCCTATCACCGCATGATCTATGACGATTCGGGCAAGCCGGTGGATTATGTGTTTCTGGACGCCAACCAAAAATATATCGATTTGACGGGTGTCGATCCGCGGGGAAGGACCGTTCTTCAGGCCTTTCCAGGGATCGAAAATGATCCCTTCGATTGGATCGGAACCTTTGGTCGAGTGGCCAGGACCGGGAAATCCATTCACTTCGAACAGCATCTGCAGGTCAATGATCGTTGGTATGACTGCGTGGGTTATCAATACGAACCCGATCATTTTGTCGCAGCCTTTTTTGAAATAACGGAACGCAAGCGCATCGAAAATGCACTGCGGGAGGCGCATCAGTTCAACGCCAGCATTATTCATAGTGCGCAAGAAGGGGTCATCGTGTACGGCCCTGACCTGACCTACCTCGTTTGGAATCCATTCATGGAGGCCGTAAGCGGCGTTTCGGCGAAGGAGGTGCTGGGCAAGCACCCTCTTGAAGTATTTCCGTTTTTGGAGAAGGCCGGAGTCATGGATCGGTTGCGGAAGATCCTGGCTGGAGAAGAGGTTGGTACTTTGGATTTCCCCTATCACGTGCCCCAAACCGGTCGCTCGGGTTGGTCCTCGGATCGGAGTGCCCCGCTTCGCAACACCCAGGGCGAGATCATCGGGGTGATCGGGACTGTAAGTGACATCAGTGAACACAAGCGCAACGAAGAAGCCCTGCGGGCCAGCGAAGCTCGGTATCGCTCCATTCTGAACGCCTCACCCGATGCCATTGTCACTTCGGATCTTGGCGGCTTGGTACTGGGCGTTCCACCTCTGGCACTCAAGCTATTCCATGCCGAACATGAGGATCAGTTGTTGGGGCATTTGCTGACCGATTTTATTGCCCCCGAAGATCGCGAGCGTGCCGCCAACAGGATTGGCTTGATGTTGCAGGGCGTTATGACCGGCCCAGGCGAATACCGAGCCTTGCGGGTGGATGGAACTACCTTTTTCATGGAAGCCAATGGCGAATTCGTTCGGGATGCCGAGGGTCATCCCACGAGCATCGTGTTTGTGCTTCGAGATATCACGGCCCATCGGCAGGCCCAAGATTCCTTGCGGGAATCCAACGAATTGCTCTCCCTCTTTGTGCACCATTCGCCGGTCTACGCCTATCTCAAGGAGGTGACACCTACCGAGAGTCGCGTGCTTCAGGCCAGCGAGAATTTTCAAGCCATGATCGGCATTCCTGGTTCGAAAATGGTGGGTAAGACCATGACCGAGTTATTTCCCGCTGAACTCGCGGCCAAGATGGCTGCCGATGATTGGGACGTGGTTTCCAAGGGCATCGCGCTGGAATTTGAAGAGGCCCTAAACGAGCGCAACTACATCACCTTGAAATATCCGATTCGGCAGGGACCGCGAACCCTGTTGGCAGGTTTCACCATCGATATCACCGCGCGCAAGCAGGCCGAAGAGCAGCAGCTTCATCTTCAAGCACAGCTTCAGCAGGCCCAGAAAATGGAGAGCCTGGGCAGTTTGGCTGGCGGGGTGGCTCACGATATGAACAATGTGCTGGGAGCCATTTTGGGCTTGGCATCGGTTCATCTGGAAATTCAACCTGCCAATAGTCCCGCCCACCGTGCCTTCGACACCATCAGCCAAGCCGCCATTCGGGGCGGGAAAATGGTTAAGAGTCTGTTGAATTTCGCGCGGCAAAGCCCAGGCGAAGAGCGCGAAGTGGATATGAATGAGATCCTGCGCGAAGAGGTTCGCCTACTGGAGCGCACGACTCTGGCCAAGATTCGGCTCGAGATGGATCTTGCCAGCAATTTGCGGCCCATGCTGGGGGATGCCGCCGCCCTGACGCATGCCTTCATGAACCTCTGTGTCAACGCCGTGGATGCCATGCCGAGTAGTGGAACCCTGACGCTGCGAACTCGGAATGTGGATAACGACTGGATCGAAGTGTTGGTGGAAGACACGGGCATTGGCATGAGCCCGCAGGTTCTGGAACGAGCAATGGATCCCTTCTACACAACGAAGGAGGTGGGCAAGGGCACCGGACTTGGGCTATCCATGGTCTACAGCGCCGTGAAAGCCCACCGAGGGCAAATGGAAATCCAAAGTCTGCCGGGCCATGGCACCAGCGTTCGAATGCGTTTTCCCGTTTGCGAAGCCAAGGTCACTGCCCCTCAAGGTTCTGTGGTCGAAGAGAAATCCGAGGCTGCGGGTAGGGGGTTGTGCGTTCTGTTCGTCGACGATGACCCGTTGATTCAGAGCTCCATGCACGCGATTCTGGAAGCCCTGGGTCACGAAGTTTCTGCTGCCTTTTGCGGTGAAGATGCACTGGCAAAGCTTGAAGCCGGTTACTGTCCGGATGTGGTGATTCTGGATATGAATATGCCGGGCTTGGGTGGCATCGGCACTCTGCCGCGCCTTCGCCAGTTGCGCCCCACCTTGCCGGTACTGCTGGCCACAGGGCGGGCCGATCAAGCGGCTATGGATCTCGCCGAGAAGCATCCTCTTGTCACTCTGATGACAAAGCCCTTTGGTATGAAGGAACTCCAAAAACAACTGACCTCGCTTATGGGGCCCCCGAATGGGGCCATCCCATGATTTCCAATCTTGTCGAGCTGATGAACAATCTCGCCATTTTGGTGGCCCTCAGTCTTGTTTCAGGCTTCATCCGGCAGCGCCGTGACCTGAAAGTTTGGGGAAACATTCTGCAAGGGGTGCTCTTCGGGGGCGCTGCAATCCTTGGAATGCTGCGGCCTGTGGCCTGGGGCCCAGGGCTCATCATGGACGGTCGTTCAGTGATGATCAGTCTTTGCGGTCTGTTTTTTGGCCCCATTGCTGGAACCCTTGCGGGTGGAATTACGCTTCTGTATCGAGTCTTTTTGGGTGGGCAGGGCGTGGCTCTGACCCTCTGGGGAATTCCCACTCAAGTCATCATGGGGATTGGCTTTTACTATTGGTGGACCCACAAGGGGAAGCCCCTGACAGCCCTGCGCTTGTATGGCTTTAGCGTGGCGATTCACTTGGTTTTTATTTCAATAATGGTTGCGGTGCTTGGCTTCGAGACCAGTCGGCGGTTTTTGATTCCGGTCCTGGTGGCCTATCCCTTGGTTGCTCTTTTGATCGGCAAGATTCTTTCCACTCAGGAGGTGGGGTTTCGTGCCGTGGAGTCCTTACGGAATAACGAGAAACGCCTAGACGATATTTTGAATTCGGTGGATGCCTTGATCTACATCAAGGATGTTCAGGGCCGCTACACCTACGTGAATCGCAAGGTCTGCGAACTCTTTGGCCACACCGCCCACAACATTATTGGCAAGCGGGATGACGCCTTTTTCTCGGGCGGATCCCTGGCCGAAATTGTACAGAGCGATCGTCCTGTGATTGAACAAGGCGAGACGATCGCACGCGAGGAGATTGATCTAAGCGATGCCGATGGAAGATTGCACACCTTCTGGTCGGTGAAGATCCCGCTCAAGGATGCAAGCGGGGCCGTCTGCGGACTCTGCGGTACGTCAACGGACATTACGGATCGGAAAGTGACTGAGGCGGCCCTTCGGGACAGCGAAGAACGCTACCGGCGCATTACGGAGGGCCTAACGGACTATCAGTACCGGGTGCGAGTTGAGCATGGGCAGGCCATGGAGACCACCCACGGGCCGGGTTGCGAAACTATCACCGGGTACTCGGCCCAGGACTTTGCCGACAATTCCTATCTCTGGTTCACGATGATCGCGCCGGAGGATCGCGATCAGGCTCGAGTTCTTGCGGCACAGAGGCTGAATGGGCAAGATTCCGACCCCTTCGAGCACCGCATTTACCGCAAGGACGGGGCCCTGCGCTGGGTGAGTGATACCTGCATTCTCCACAGGGACGGCGAGGGAAATCTACTGGCCTACGATGGTGTCGTCGAGGACATAACGGAACGCAAAGCCTCTGAGGAAGCGCTGCGGCAAAGCGAAGAGCGCTTTCATGGCTTGCTGCAAAGCGTGGACTTCGCGGCCGTCAAAAGCTATGCCCCCGATGGCACGACCTTATTTTGGAATAAGGCCTCCGAACGGCTCTTTGGATACTCCGCTGAGGAGGCCGTCGGCCGCAGCCTCCTCGACCTGATCATTCCGAAGGAAATGCAGGCCGACGTGAAACAGGCCATGCAGAAAATGTGGGAGACGGGCCAACCCACTCCTGCCTCGGAGCTTTCACTCGTGCGCAAGGATGGATCCCGAATTGCGGTTTATTCGAGCCACGCCATTGTTCGGGTACCCGGGCGTGAGCCCGAGATGTTCTGCATGGATATCGATCTCACGGATCGCAAGCGGCTCGAAGCACAGCTCCATCAATCCCAAAAAATGGAAAGCCTCGGCATCCTGGCCGGTGGCGTGGCGCACGATATGAACAATGTGCTTGCGGCTGTGCTTGGCTTGGCCTCTCTGCATCTGGATATTCAGCCACCCGAGAGTTCAGCGCGCCGGGCCTTTGCCACCATCACCAAGGCTTGCGATCGAGGCGTGAGTTTGATTCAGAGCCTTCTCGGCTTTGCTCGCAAGGGTTTGGCCGAGGAGAAGGCCTTGGACATGAACACCCTGATTCAGGATGAGGTGCGCCTTCTCGAGCGCACCACCCTTGCTCGCGTTCGCTTGGAAATGGATTTGGCAGCGGATCTTCGGCCCATACAAGGGGATGCCAGCGCCCTCACTCACGTATTGATGAATCTGTGCGTCAATGCTGTGGATGCCATGGCCGTTAATGGCACGTTGACCCTGCGCACTCGCAATCTGGACGACGATTGGATCGAGGTGCAAGTGGAGGATAACGGGTGCGGGATGTCGAAGGACGTCTTGGAGAAAGCCTTGAATCCCTTTTTCACTACAAAAGAACCCGGCAAGGGCACTGGACTCGGCCTATCCATCGCCCATAGCACCATTGCGGCGCATCACGGACGAATGGAAATTCAAAGTGAACTCGGTCGCGGCACAACGATATCGCTGCGATTCCCGGCCTGTGATCCTGCAACCTTCGAAGCCGAAGTCGCGCCGTTGCATCGTGGTGAGATTTCTCAGGCGAGTCTGCGGGTTCTGCTCGTGGATGATGACGAACTGATTCAGGGCTCCATGCAAGCGATTCTGGAAACGCTCGGCCACACGGTGGAAATTGCTCCCAGCGGCGAGGCTGCCCTTGCCAAGCTTGAGGAGGGACTCGAGCCCGATGTGGTGATTCTGGACATGAACATGCCCGGGCTCGGCGGCGCTGGCACCCTGCCGTGTCTTCGGCGCGCGCGTCCTGCGCTACCGGTACTGCTTGCCACGGGACGAGCCGACCAAACGGCCCTGGACCTTGTGGCCGCTCACGCCATGGTCACCCTGATGCCCAAGCCCTTCGGCATCAGGGAACTGCAAAGAAACTTGGAGTCTCTGCAGCCGCGGTAGCACCGATTGGCTTTCCGTTGAAATCCAGATTTTGCCTCATTCTTTTGGACGAAATGTGGCAGTCCTTGATGGCTGCGCCTATCTTAGGGTCAGGGATAGTCCCCGGGAGTCATCGCCCATGGAAGCCTCCAATCAGCGAGAATTTACTCGGGTCCCCATTAATGTTCGGGCCGAAGTGAAGGGCGGGGGTTTTGATATCACCAGCTCGACCACCCAGAGCCTAAGCATGAAGGGCATGTTCGTGGCCTGCTCCGAGCAAGTCCCCGTGGGCACGGAATGTGAGATCACGCTGTTTTTGGGTGATGGCGATATTCAAATTCAGACCGAAGGGCCCGTGGTGCATTGCTATCCCGATGGCATCGCGCTGCAGTTCACCCGCGTTCTAGGCATTGAGAGTTTCGAGCATCTTCAGAAGCTGGTGCTCTACAACGCACCGAATCCCGATGAAATCGAAAACGAGTTCAACACCTCCACGGGAATTCACCGCAAGGTCTAGGCGCAGGCTCCTGGTCTTCCTTGAGTTTTTTCGTTATTGAATCTCGGCAATGCATCGCGCCGATGACCCTCCTTTGGCGCCTTTTTATGGGTGCGTGATTGGTGGGCTGGCGCGGGGCCCTAGGGTACAAGCGATTTCATCGTTGTATCTCGTTGTATATAAAAATCACCAATCGATATATTCTTACAGGACTATCGATCCGGAGCGTTGCTTCCCGATCGAAATGAAGGAGATCCTGGCATGGCCAAAAACATTTGTACGCCTTTAGCTCTGATGCTTTCTGCCTGCCTGGCGCTGCATGCGGAGCCACCCCTCGGCGAACTCCCAACCCAAGGGCAACAGGACAAGGCAAAGGCAAAGGCCAAAGAAAAGACCAAGCCTGGGAGCTTCAAG
Organism: Deltaproteobacteria bacterium; assembly: GCA_020048105.1. Taxonomy (GTDB): domain Bacteria; phylum Acidobacteriota; class Holophagae; order Holophagales; family Holophagaceae; genus JAYREN01. The sequence continues at coordinate 29,934 of JAIFMW010000078.1, forward strand.
CTGGGCGAGGTCACCGTGGTTGTTACGGGTAATCTGGAGGTGTTGGAGCAGGTCCACACCCGCGTGGATGCCGAGACGATCAAGGCCTTCAATACCGATACTGTTAGTGCAGCCTTGGCTTTGCTGCCTGGGCTCTCGGTGTCCTCGAATCCCAAAGCCGAAACGGTGATTTACCTGCGGGGCCACGATTCCCGCCGGGTGCCGGTGTATCTGGATGGCATCCCTTGCTATGTGCCTTACGAAGGGCAGATGGATTTCGGGCGTTTCTCCACCTTCGATTTGGCGGAGATCCAGGTTGCAAAAGGCTTCAGCTCGGTATTGTTTGGGCCCAATACGCTGGGTGGGGCCATCAACCTCGTGACCCGACGGCCTTCCACGACCTTTGAAGGAGATGTGCTCGGGGGTGTTTTCGACGGCAATGGCAAGAAGCTCGCTGCCAACGTGGGGAGCAATCTGGGCACGTTTTACGTGCAGGCCGGGGCAAGCCTGCGGGATGCCGGGGATTTCCGCCTGTCCTCGAACTTCAAGCCCAACATCCGAGAAAATGGTGGGCGACGCGAGAACAGCTATTCCAAGGATTCCAAGGGCTCGGTGAAATTCGGTTTTACCCCCAATGCCACGGATGAATACGCGCTGGGTTTTGTGGCCCAGAAAGGTGAAAAGGGCCAACCTACTGCCACCGATCTGGCAACGCCGGCGCGGTACTGGCGCTGGCCTACGTGGGATAAGCAAAGTGCCTATTTTACGTCCAACACTTCCCTGGGAACCCAGAGCTATGTGCGCTTGAGGGCCTACTTCGACAGCTACAAGAACACCCTGAACGCCTATACCAACGGCAGCTATACCACGCTGCAAACGACCGGTGGCATGGCGCCCACGGGGATCAGCATCTACGACGATTTTACGCGAGGCGCGATTCTCGAATTTGGCACCACGGCCCTCAAGGGCAACAGTCTGCGCGCCGTAATCCAAGCCAAGACCGATGTGCACCGCGAGGACAATGCCACCAATGCGTGGAAGGGCTACCGCGATGATCTGCGTTCCGTGGGCCTCGAGGACGCCATCACTCTTTCGGAGAGCTTTGATCTTTCCCTAGGGTTGGGAATGGATCAGCAGCGCCCCGTGGAAACCGGCGCCTACCTCCGCACGCCCCCTAAGAACTGCTACCAGGGCCAGCTGGGCGCCTTTTGGAAACTGGCCCCCACGCTCCAGGTCTATGGCACCGTGGCCCTAAAGGATCGCTTCCCGACCCTCAAGGATCGTTTCTCGCTGCGCTTTGCCACCTTTATTGAGAACCCTGAACTTAATCCCGAGAAATCCCTGAATCTGGATCTGGGCGTGAAGGCTAGCTTGGCCTCCTGGTTATCCCTGGAGGGCGCGCTCTTCCAAAGCGAAATCACGGATTTGATTCAGGAAGTTAAATTCGTGGCGGGCACTCGCTCTCAGATGCAAAACATCGGCAAGGTGCGCCACCGGGGTGTGGAACTCTCGGTGGGGTTGAAGCCCATCACCTGGGCCGAACTGGGTGTCAATTACACCTACCTGGATCGGGAAAACCTCAGCAATCCCGAAATCAAACTCACCAGCACCCCTCGCCAACGCGCCACGGGCTTCCTGCGATTCCTGCCCTCGGCCCAATGGCAGATTCAAGCCAGCGTGGAAAGCCAGGATCAGCTGTGGGATAGCAATACCGTGCGCCTGGGTGGCTACACGACAGCCAACCTGAGTGTGGCCTGGAAGCCCATCAAACCTCTCACCCTGGATGTGGGCTTCTCCAACATCCTGGACCGTGACTACCAGCAGGTGAGCGGCTATCCCTTGCCGGGCCGCACCTGGTTTGCCAACGCACGCTATCGCTTCTAGGAGGCACCCTCATGCTACGCACACTCGCTCTTTCGCTTTGCGCCCTCGGGCTTCTGGCAGTGGCGCCCGAGGCGCCCCAGCTCAAGGGTGCCTTGGCCAAACCCGGAAAATTGGATGCGACGACCCTCAAGGGCCTGCCCAAATACCGCCGCTTGGTGAAGGTCGCCACCCCAGATGGTCAGTACCGCTGTTCCATGGAAGTGGAAGGCTATGCCTTGCGGGATGTGCTGGATCGGCGGGTGATCAAAAAGCAGGATGATGGTTTTGATCGGCCCCTGGATCTCTTTATCACCGTGAAGGGGCGCAACGGTGAACAGGCCTTGTTCTCCCACGGCGAAACCTTCTTGGCCGGCGATGAAGGGGCGCTGCTCGTGGAAAAGGCACGCCTGATCCTGCCCCACCATCACGATCCCCTGAAAGCCGGCACCAACGATCCCACCGTGCTGCTGAACGTGTCAGGGCGGCAAAAAAACAACCTAGCCGCGTGCGCTGGCTGCCACGAAGGGCCCAAACCCCCGGCCTTATCCTTACCCAAGGGCTGGTTGTTGGTGACACCCCAAGATGGCTTTGGGGGTCGCTTTGTGGAGGACATTGCCGAAATTACCCTGCGCCAAGTGGGCACCACGGTAAAGGACACGCGATCCACCTCTAAGAACGCTTTCGTGGAAGCCCCGATGCTCGTGGGTCCAGGAGGGCAGGGGGCTCTTCTCAACGTCGAGCGATTCCAGCAACTGCCCCACTCCGCGTTGAAGGATGCCACCTTTGGTTTGGGCAAGGGATTCCATGGTCTAAATACCTGGGAGGGTGTGCCCCTGGAGGCCCTGATACGCTCCCTGTTGCCTCCCGGCACCGATCCCCGGAAAACCTATGTGGTCGTTACTTCGGAAGATGGCTACCGCGTGGTGTACTCCGGTAGCGAAGTCTTTGCCGCTGCCCCCGAAAAGGGCGTGCTGCTCGTGGAGCGCAAGAACGGCACCCTCTTGGGTAAAGGTTCGGGGCGCTACACCACGCTATCTCGCACCGATTTCTACATCGATCGCGATGTGCGGATGGTGAAGGAAATCCGGCTGGAAGTGCTGCGCTGAGGACTTGTGTTTGCGGGGATCCGGCTTGGCCGGAAAACGGATCTGCTGCGAAGGCGCCAAGGGGCGCCTTCGCGCCTTGGTGTTTCTTCTTTTTGATGGGACGCTAAAACGCGAATCAGGGTTAGTGGCCGGGCCCTTTGCATCCACAAATCTTTGCTGCGCCCGAAATGGGCCGAGTTGGTTTGTCCGTCCCTGGTTTCTCCAATGCTCCATTGGGCTATGGCCCCTGGTTTTTCCTTGGTGCAGGGATTTCAGGATCTGGGAGACTGGATGGCCGCAAGGCTTCATCGAGCAGGCCTTCCTCGGCCCCACATCAGGAGTTCCCGTGAAAATCTCACTGCAGACTGCAACCTTAGTGACCGTGGCTCTCTTGGGCCTTTCCGCCTGCAAGAAGAACGATGAGAAGCCACTGACCATGCCGGGTGCGCCCATGCCCATGGATGCGACCCACGGCGTGACTCCGGGCGCGGGAATGGGCATGCCCAAAGCTGCCAAGAAGGAAACCCAGGTGGTGGTTCCCGAAGGGCTCAAGGGGAAATGGAAATCGATTCGAGTCGCCGTGGTGGATAAGGCCTCGAAGAAGGAAACGCTGCATGTGGTTCCCGTCGGCAAGGACTTTCTGCTTCCGGGCACAGGGCTGACGCTGCGGGCGGACAACTTGTTGCCTGATTTCAGCATGGGCGATGGCGTCATTTCCTCGAAGTCCGAGAAACTCGAAAACCCCGCGGCCCAGGTGCGCATCACCGAGGGTGGGGAGGAGCGCTTCAAGGGTTGGATGTTCTCGAAATTCCCAGAGACCCATTCCTTTGACCACCCCAAGTTTGCTCTGAAGCTGGTGGAGTTCATTCCTTGATCTTGGGTCTGTGACCATGTTCACTTCCCCAGGGGAAGGGCTTGACCAAGTGGGAAGGCTAATCGATAATTTTGTATCGAGATGAATTCCTCGATTCTCTCTTTCCCATCCCCGGAGGTCACCATGCGAGCGGAGTCGGTTCCCGAACCTACCCTGCGACGCCTGCCTTCGTACTACCACTACCTGGTCCGACTTCGCGAGAAGGGCCAGGAGATGATCTCCGCCGCCCAGATTGGCGAGGATCTTGGGGTTCATCACACCCAAGTCCGCAAGGATCTGGCGGTGACTGGCAGCCAGGGCAAGCCTAAGGTGGGCCATCGGGTCGAAGAGCTGATCGTTTCCATCGAAAACTTTCTCAACTGGAATAACGTCACCGACGCCTTTCTGGTTGGGGCGGGACATCTGGGCACCGCTTTGCTTGGCTATGCGGGTTTTGAGCGAGCAGGAGTGAAGATCGTGGCGGCCTTCGACGCCAATCCCAAGATGGTGGGAAAGAAGATCCAGGGTGTTTCGATTTTGCCCATGGAGAAATTCACCGATCTGGCTCGCCGCATGCACATCGGTATCGGCATCCTAACCGTGCCCGCCGAGGTAGCCCAGGAAACCGCAGAAATGATGGTGGGATGCGGTGTTCAAGCAATCTGGAACTTCGCGCCCATCGTGCTGGATTTACCCCAGGGTGTGATTGTCGAGAATGTCGCGCTCTATTCCAGTCTCGGCGTGCTGTCCCGCAAGCTCTCGGTGCACCGGAAGGCTCTTTTGGCCAAGGCTTCTCCTGAGCCGGTGGCATCGGAATAATCCCAAGTAATGCAGTTGAAAAAAAACCGAAGATGAACCACGGAGACACGGAGGGCATGGAGAAAGATTTAGGCACGGACAATAAATAGATTTCACTTCTCACTTCTCTGTGATCTCCGTGTCTCCGTGGTTTAGTTTGTTTTTACAGTCAGCATCAAACGCAAAATTCGGGACAATTGCCGCTTTTGTTTTGAGGTAATTCCTTCGTTTCTGTTTTCCCGGCAGCACGGCCTTCGGCCTGCCTTGCCAGCGATCGATCCCGTGATTCTCGAGTAGGCCTTCCTCCCGAAGGCCAGGACCAGGCTTGCCAAATCGGCAAGGAGGCAAACGCATGCATACAGCTGAAACCGAAGCCCCGCTTATCTCGCGGCAGTTCACCTCGGTGCTCCGCATCCTGGAGTCCTATCATCACGATAGTTCCAAGCTGGTGCCGATCCTCCAGGCCGTGCAAGAGGAATACCGCTACCTGCCGGAAGAAGTCATGACGTTTGTGGCCACGGCGCTCGATATTTCACCGGCTCGAGTCTTTGGTGTGGCGACCTTCTACAGTCATTTCGCCCTGGAGCCCAAGGGCAAGTATGTGGTCCGCATCTGCGATGGCACGGCCTGTCACGTGAAGGGGAGCCAAGACATTGTGGATGTTCTGACGGAGCGTCTGAAGTTGCCCAAGGGCAAGAAGACCACGCCCGACATGCTCTTTACCTTGGAAACCGTGAGCTGCCTGGGTGCCTGCGGGTTGGCCCCGGCGGTGGTCATCAACGACGACGTGCATGGACAGATGAACGCCGAGCGCACCAAGGCTCTCATCGATCAGATCTGCGTGGAGGAAGGCCTGTGAACGCCGTGATGGAAATGGACCTCGAAACCACCACTCAGGATTATTTAGCCTCCGAGAAAACCTACACTCGACGCGTGGTGATCTGTGCGGGCACTGGCTGCATGGCCAACGGCGCCCTGAAAGTATTCAAGGCCCTGCACGAACAGGCGAAGGCTCTGGGCATCAGCCTTGAAATCGAACTGGATTACGAAGACACAAAAAGCAAAGACGGCCTGCTTACGAAGAGTGGCTGTCAGGGCTTCTGCCAGATGGGACCGCTGCTCTCCATCGAGCCCGATGGCATTCTTTACTGCTGCGTGAAACCCGCCGATGTGGCCGAAATTTTAGAGACCACCTTCCAGAACGGGAAGCTCGTGGATCGGCTGCTCTACAGCGTTCCCGCCACGGGGCAGGTGTGCAAGGGGCATGGCGATATCCCCTTTTACACCCAGCAGCACCGCACGGTGCTTAAAGCCTGCGGCAGTTTAGATCCTGAAAATCTCCGCGAATACATTGCCCGTGGCGGCTACTTTGCTGCGCGTAAAGCGCTGACCACCATGACCGATCAGGAAGTGTGTCAGGAGATCCTGGATGCGGGGCTGCGGGGCCGGGGCGGCGGTGGTTTCCCCACGGGTCGTAAATGGGAACTCACGCGCATTCAGCCCAAAGGTAAAAAATTCGTTATCTGCAACGGCGATGAAGGCGATCCCGGTGCCTTCATGGATCGGTCGGTGATGGAAGGCAATCCCCACGCCGTGCTGGAAGGCATGATGATCTGCGCCCGCGCCGTCGGTGCCGATGAAGGCTATGTCTACGTTCGCGCCGAATATCCCTTGGCCGTGGCCCGCGTGAAAAAAGCCGTTAAGGATGCGGAAGCGGTGGGCATTCTGGGCGACGATATTTTCGGCAGCGGTCAGAGTTTCCGCGTTCACGTCATGGAAGGCGCCGGCGCCTTCGTGTGCGGTGAAGAAACGGCGCTGATCGCGTCCATCGAAGGCAAGCGTGGAATGCCCATGCCCAAGCCGCCCTTTCCCGCACAATCGGGCCTCAACGGCAAACCCACCGTCATCAATAACGTGGAAACCCTGGCTTCGGTGCCGCTCATTCTGTCCAATGGCGCCGCGTGGTACCGCAGCATGGGCACGGAAAAGAGCCCCGGCACCAAGACCTTCGCCCTCACCGGCCATGTGGCCAATACCGGACTCATCGAAGTTCCCTTTGGCGCTACGCTGCGCAAGATCGTGTTCGATATCGGCGGCGGCGTGACCAAGAAGGGCGATGTCATCGATAACGACGCCTTCAAGGCCGTGCAGATTGGCGGTCCCAGTGGTGGGTGTCTCACCCGCGAACATCTGGATCTGCCCATGGATTTCGACAGCCTCCTTAGCATTGGCGCCATGGTCGGTTCAGGTGGTTTGGTGGTGATGAACCAGGAGACCTGCATGGTGCAGGTGGCCAAGTTCTTCATGCAATTCACGCAGAACGAAAGCTGTGGCAAGTGCGTTCCCTGCCGCGAAGGCACGAAGCAGATGCTGGCCCTCCTCGACGACATCACGGAAGGCAGGGCCACCGACGAAACCTTGCCCTTGCTCGAACAGTTGGCACGAAACGTCAAGATCGGCTCCCTCTGCGGCCTTGGGAAGACGGCCCCCAACCCCGTGCTTTCCACGCTGAAGAATTTCCGGGAAGAAATCGAAGCCCACGTTCATCGCAAGGTCTGCCCTGCTCGGGTGTGCAAAAGCTTGATGACGCCTGAAATCGATGCAGCACTTTGCAAAGGCTGCACGCTCTGCGCCAAGAAGTGCCCCGTGGGCGCCATCCATGGCGAGCGCAAGGTGGCTCACACGATCGATGGCTTCGCCTGCATTCGCTGCGGCGCGTGTGTCGATGCCTGCAAGTTCAACGCGATTTCTGGGATTTGAAAAAAATTCACCACAGAGGATACAAAGGACACAGAGAAGGAAAAAAGATGAAAAGAACAGACACAGAGGTGGAAAGAAAGGCACGAAGGTTGTCCCTTCCAAGGTTCATCCAGGTTGGCTTGGTATCTAGATCTGTGTCTTTCTTTGCTCTGTGTCCTTTGTGCCTCTGTGGTGACCCCATCTTTTAAAAACAAGGACGAACGATGCCTAACGAGAAGACTCTGACCATCGACGGTTTCCGCGTGGCGATTGATGCGGAAACGAATTTGCTCCAGGTGATCCGCAAGGCTCATATTGAGCTGCCAACCTTCTGCTACCACTCTGAACTCTCCGTGTACGGCGCATGTCGCCTCTGCATGGTGGAGATCGAAGGGCGCGGCCTGGTGACCTCTTGCACCACGACGCCTGAGCCTGGCATGAAGGTGAAGACGCAGACTGCGGAAGTGCGCGAGCTGCGCAAGATGAATATCGAACTGCTGTTGGCCAGCGGCAATCACGATTGCCCCACCTGCGGCAAGAGCGGTTCCTGCAAGCTTCAGAGCCTGGCGGAGCGATTGGGTGTGGACAAGGTGCGCTTCACGGCGCCCGTGGAGCAAAAACCTCTCGACTTCACTAGCCCCAGCCTGGTGCGCGATCCCAACAAGTGCGTGCTGTGTGGCGACTGTGTGCGGTATTGCGCGGAAATTCAGGGCATCGGCGTGTTGGATTTCACCCATCGCGGCTCGCAGTCCACCGTGTCTCCGGCCTTCAATAAGGGCTTGGCAGAGGTCGATTGCGTGGCCTGCGGTCAATGCGCGGCCGTGTGTCCCGTGGGTGCGATTCTGGTGAAAACCGAAGTGGAGCGGGCCTACGCGGCCATTCAGGATCCCCGGAAAACCGTGGTTGTGCAGGTGGCTCCCGCCATTCGTGCCGCCATCGGCGAATCCTTTGGCGCGGTCAACGACACCTTCACCATGGGGCGCATTGTCTCGGCCCTGCGTCGCCTCGGCTTCGACAAGGTGTATGACACCTCCTTCAGTGCCGATCTAACCATCTGGGAAGAGGCCACGGAGTTCGTGAACCGCAAGCAGAACGGTGGTGTTTTACCCCTCATCACCAGCTGTTGCCCGGCCTGGGTGAAAATGGCCGAGCATGATTTCCCCGAAGTGCTGGACAACATCTCGACCTGCCGCAGCCCCCAGCAGATGTTTGGTAGTCTGGCCAAGGATGTTTTGCCTAAGGAACTGGGCATCGCCCGTGAAGACTTGGTTGTGGTGAGCATCATGCCCTGCACGGCCAAAAAATTCGAAGCGGCGCGCGACGAGTTCAAGGTGAACGGCAATCCCGATGTGGACCTGGTGCTCACCACGCAAGAGTTGGCTCGCATGATTCAGGACGCAGGCATTCAGTTTCCCGAACTCCCCGTGGATAGCCTGGATCAGCCCTTCGGCACCAAGACCGGGGCAGGTGTCATCTTCGCCAATTCTGGCGGTGTCACCGAGGCCGTGATCCGCTATGCGGCGGGCCGGTTAGGTGAAGAACATCCCGTGATTGAGGAAGTCCGCGCCGAAAAGAACCGTCGCGAATTCACGGCGTCGACCCCCTTGGGTGATATCAAGATGGCCGTGGTTCAAGATGGCCGTGGTGCACGGTCTGGCCAAGGCGAAGGAGCTAGTCCAGGAAATCAAAGCTGGCAAAAGCGATGTGGAGTTTGTGGAAATCATGGCCTGCCCCGGTGGATGCATCGGCGGCGCCGGTCAGCCTGTCACGCATTCCGCTCAGACCCGGCGACGTCGTGCTCAGGTCATTCGCGATGTTGACACCACTCACGACGTGCATTGCTCGCAGCAGAACCACGTCATCAAGGAACTGTATAAGGAGCAACTCGGGGAGCCCAATGGTCCCGAGGCCCATCGCCTGTTGCACACGCACTACCACAGCCGCAAACGCATCGAAGGCGCGGGTATCGCCCTTTCCGAGTTCACTGGCGAGGCCAAGATTCCTGTCAGTGTCTGCATCGGCACCGCCTGCCATTTGCGAGGTGCTCAGGATCTTCTCAAGCAGGTGCTCAAGCACGTAGATGATGCGGATCTGAGCGAACACTTCGATATCAAGGCGACCTTCTGCATGGAAAACTGTGATCGCGGCCCGTCGGTTCGGGTGAACGGCC